>NZ_JAOCLR010000024.1:0-93229 GCF_029845405.1 Pigmentiphaga sp. GD03639 | reverse complement strand
GGCGGAAGAGGTGCGCGCCGAGTTCCTGGGGAAGTTCCTGCCCGCGGCCAGACGCGCGGAAGCGGCGACGGGGATCCCCGCCGCCTACATCCTGGGCCAGGCCGCCCTGGAATCCGGCTGGGGACGGCGGGAGATCCGTGGCGCCCAGGGAGAGGCCAGCCATAACCTGTTCGGCATCAAGGCCACGGGCTGGGACGGCCGCACCGTGCGCACGCGCACGACCGAATACCGCAACGGCACGCCGGAGCGCGTGACGGCGGAGTTCCGCGCCTACGACTCCTACGAGCAGGCGTTCGAGGACTACGCGCGCCTGCTGGCGTCGAATCCCCGCTACGCCAAGGTGCTGCAATCGGCCGGCAGCGCGGAGCAGTTCGCGCAGGGCCTGCAGCGGGCCGGCTACGCGACCGACCCCAGGTATGCCGAAAAGCTGGGCAGCACCATCCGGCGGGCCATGCAGATCGTCGTCTAGCGGCGGATCCGTTCCCGACCGGGCAGAAGGCCGCCGGCATGCTCAAGCTTGGACGCCGGCGTCCGTTAAGAGAGACATCAGCCGTGCATGGCGCCGCCGCGCACGCCAGGCAGCCCGCATGAAACCATGACCACGAACATCGCCAACATCGCATTGACCGGATTGCGCGCCGCCCAGGCCGGGCTGGCCGTGACCGCCAACAACATCTCCAACCAGGGGACGCCCGGGTACTCGCGCCAGCAGGTGATGCTGCAGTCGGCCATGTCGAACTTCAGCGGCGCCGGCTATTTCGGGCAGGGAGTGGACGTCGTCACGGTCCAGCGCGCCTACAGCGATTTCCTGTCCAGCCAGGCCAGCCAGTCGGCATCGACGCTCAGCTATCTCTCCACCTATTCGGACCAGATGAGCGGCCTGATCAACCGGCTCGGGTCGGTGGACACCGGGATCAACCAGAGCCTGAACGCGCTGTATTCGGCCTTGGGCCGCTTCAGCCAGAATCCCGCCGAGACCGCGTCGCGGCAGGCCGCGCTGGCGGCGGCGCAGTCGACGGCGGCGCGTTTTCGCGCCATCAGCGAGGATCTCTCCACCCTGAGCCAGGGCATCGACAACCAGGCCAGCGCCACGGTGGGACAGATCAACCAGCTGGTGCAGAGCATTGCCGCCTACAACGCCAAGATCGGCGACGCCTATGGCACCGGCCAGGGCCAGGCGCCCAACGGCCTCCTGGACCAGCGCGACGTGCTGGTGCGCGAGCTGGGCAGGCTGACGGGCATCACCACCAGCACCCAGGGCACGAGCATCAACGTCTATCTGACCAACGGCCAGCCGCTGGTCATGGAGCAGGTGGCCGCGCAGTTGCGGATCGACACCCGCGACCCGGCGTCGCCCACGGGTACCAGCCTGTCGCTGACCGTCGGCAGCCACACCATGCAGCTCAAGCAGGACGACATCGACGGCGGCCAATTGGGCGCACTGCTGCAATTCCGCGACAACGAGCTGGCCCAGGCCCAGTCCGAACTGGGGCGCCTGGCCATTGCCATGGCGGCGGCCTACAACCAGCAACAGCAATTCGGCATGGACAGCAACGGCCAGCCGGGCCAGGCCCTGTTCCGCATCGGCAACCCCGTTGCCGTGGGACAGCGCGGCAACACCGGCGATGCGCGGCTGGCGGTGGGCATCGCCGACACGCGCTCGCTGACCGGCAGCGACTATCAGCTGACCCGGGTGGGTAGCGAGTACGTCGTGACCCGGCTCGACGACGGTACCGAACTGGGCCCGTTCTCGTCGCTGCCGCAGAACGTGGACGGCCTGAGCATCGGCCTGGCCGACGGCGGCCTGGCCGACGGGGACACCTTCACCATCAAGGTCGCCAGCCAGGCCGCGGCGGGCGTCGAAGTGACCCTGGCCGATCCCGGCAAGCTGGCCGCCGCCGCCCCCATGGGCCTGGTGACGGCGGACACCAATACCGGCACGGCGCAGGCGTCGCGCCTGCGCTCGGTCGAGTCGGGCAGCCCCGACTACGGCACTTCGGTCACCGTCCGCTTCACGTCCGCCACGGGCTACGAGCTGCTGGGCGAGGACGGCAGCGTCCTGTCGACGGGTTCCTTGCAGCCGCCGCAGCAGACCATTTCGTACAACGGCTGGGCCTTCGACGTGTCCGGCATCCCGGCCGCCGGGGACCGGATCACCGTCAAGGCCGACCCGGGGGCCCCCGCGGGCGACAACCGCAACGCGCTGGCCATGGCCGGGCTGGGGACCACCAAGATCGCCGGGGGCAGTACGCTGACCGATTCCTATGCCGGGCTCATCTCCAGCGTCGGCACGCGCGCGGCTTCGCTGAACATCAGCAAGGCCGCGCAGCAGACCGCCTTCGACCAGGCGGTGGCCAGCGAACAGTCGCTGTCGGGCGTGAACCTGGACGAAGAAGGAGCCAACCTGCTGCGCTACCAGCAGGCCTATGCCGCCGCCGGCAAGGTGCTCGGCATGTCTTCCGAGCTCTTCGACCAGTTGCTCGCCGCCATCCATTAACGATACGCCTACGGACCGCCATGAGAGTCAGCACCAACCAGTTCTACGACAACAGCATCCGGGCCATCACCAGCCAGCAGAGCGCACTGCTGCAGGTCTCGCAGCAGCTCTCCGCCCAGCGCAAGCTGCTCAGTCCGTCCGACGATCCGGTCGCGGCCGGCCGCGAAGTGGCGCTGGACGCCACGCTCAAGGCCAACGAACAGATGCTGAAGAACCAGGCGGACGCCAAGGGCCTGCTCGAGGGCACCGAGAACTATCTGGTGGAGGCGGGCGGCACCCTGCAACTGGCGCTGACCCGCGTCGTGCAGGCGGGCGGCGGCGGGCTGAACGAGGAAAACCGGCAATCCATCCTGGCCGATCTCAAAGAATTGCGCGACCAGCTGATGAGCGTGGCCAATACCCAGGACGAGAACGGCAACTACATCTTCGCCGGCTACAAGCGCGACAGCCAGCCTTTCGTGCGCAACGCCTCGGGCGTGGTCTACCAAGGCGATGCCGGCGTGCGCCAGAGCCAGATCGGCCCCAACCGCGTGATCGACGTCAGCTTCAGCGGCAATTACCTGTTCGGCGACATCCCCACCGGCCGCAACGGATTGGATGTCGGCGCCGGCAGCGGCAATACCGGCAGCGCGACGCTGACCGCCAGCACGGTCACCGACTGCCAGGCCTGGTCGGCCGCGGCGGCCTACGGTCCGTACACCATCGAGTTCGGCGCCGACGGCGCCTATACCGTTTCGGACAAGGACGGGGCCGAGGTGGGCACCGGCACCCTGGGCGAGGACGGCCAGGCGATAGATATCGCCGGTGTGCAGATCGGCATCAGCGGCCGGCCGGCCGAAGGCGACACGCTGAGCTTCGGCCCGTCGCGTTCGCAAAGCGTATTCGATACGCTGGACCAGGCCATCGCCGCCCTGAGCCAGCCGGCTTCCGCGACCGAATCCGTCTCGCGGGCCAACGCGCTGTACGAGGTCAACCTGAACCTGAACTCGGCCATGAACCGGCTGCTCGAGGCTCGCTCGTCCATCGGCAGCCGCCTGACCGAGATCGAGGCGGCCACCACCGCGGGCGAAACCCGCGGCGACCAGATCACCGGCGAGATCTCCCGCGTGGTGGGGTCCGACCTGGAGACCATGACGGAACTGACCGGCGAACTGGCCAAACGCACGTACACTGTGCAGGCCGCGCAGCAGACCTATACGCAGATCGCCCGGATGTCCATTTTCAATTTCCTGTAAGCAGGCAGGATCCGGCGGCGGATGGACGCGATGGCGCTGCCGGCGCGTTCACCTGGCCACACCGGATGCTTCATGTCGCAGGAACCGTTCAACATCCTCGTCGTCGACGACGAGCCGCTCAACCTGGAAATCATTTCCGAGCACCTGTCCGATCCTCGCTATCGGCTCCGGTGCGTGCAGGACGGCATCCAGGCCTGGGACGTGCTGCAGGATCCGGGCATCGACCATGACCTGATCGTGCTCGACCGGATGATGCCGGGACTGGACGGCATCGAGCTCCTGACCCGCATACGCGCGGACCGCCGCCTGGCCGATGTCCCGGTCATCATGCAGACCGCGGCCGCGCGCCCCGCCGACGTGCTCGAGGGTATACACCGGGGCGCCTACTACTACCTGACCAAGCCGTACGAGCACGACATGCTGATCGCGGTCGTCAGCGCGGCCATCGAGTTCCGCGCGCGGCAGAAGGGCCTGCGCCGGCGCCTGTCCGACGTGCACGATGTGTTCGCCCACATGCGGCAGGCCAGCTTCGGCTTCGTGTCCCTGGCCGAGGCCCGGCAACTGGCCTTCTTCCTGGCCAAGCTGTGTCCCGCGCCCGAAGTGGCGGTAATAGGCCTGGCCGAACTGATGGTCAATGCGGTCGAACACGGCAACCTGGAAATCGGCTTCGCCGACAAGGGGCGCCTGAGCATGGAAGGCCGCTGGGCGGCGGAGATCCAGCGGCGGCTGTCCCTGGCCCCGTACCGGGACCGCATCGCCAGCGTCAGCTTCGAACGCGAACCCGACCGCATCCGCTTCCGCGTCAGGGACCAGGGCCCCGGCTTCGACTGGCGAACCTACCTGGAAATCTCTCCCGACCGCGCCTTCGACATGCACGGCCGAGGCATCGCCATGGCCCGCGCCCTGACTTTCAAGGACCTGGCCTACACCGACGACGGCCGGGAGGCCATCGGAAGTATAGAGACCCCCTAGGGAAGCCCACCCCCTACCCGCTACGCGGGCCCCCTCAAGGGGGCGATGCGGGTGGACCGGCGGAGCCGGATCCACCGCATCCTGGGTCTAGTGGGGTTGTCTTGGGTTGTTGCACCGGTGCTATCGCTGGCTGCCAGCGATAGCAACTGTGCTTCAGTCCAAGATGGTTTCCCTAGACCCAGGAAACCGCGGATCTGGCTTTGCCAGTCCGCCGGTTTCGCCCCCTGGGGGGCGCCCGAAGGGCGTAGGGGGGGGCCTCTACTCCACCAGTTTGTGTTTCAGCGCGTAGTGGGTCAGCTCGGCGTTGTTCTTGAGCTTCATCTTCTCGAGCAGGCGTGCGCGGTAGACCGAGACGGTCTTGGGCGAGAGGGAGATTTCCTCGGCGATCTGGGTCAGGGTGCGGCCCGAGGCGATCATCACCATGGTCTGGTATTCGCGGTCGGACAACAATTCGTGCGGCGGGCGCTCGTCGCCCTGGCTGAGGTGGGTGGCCAGTTGTTCGGCCAGTTCGGGCGTGATGTATTTCTTGCCGCGCGCGACGGTCCGGATGGCCTCGATCACGGTTTCGGGCGGGGAGTTCTTGTGCAGGTAGCCGGCCGCGCCGGCCTTGACGCTGCGTACCGCGTACTGGTCCTCGGGATACATGCTGAGCATGAGCACGGCGATGCGCGGCCAGCGTTCGCGCACCTGCTTGAGCCCTTCGAGCCCGTTCTTGCCGGGCATGGATATGTCCATCAGCACGACGTCGGCCTCGGTCTTGCGCAGCACGTCGAGCAGGTCGCCGCAATCGGCCGCTTCTCCGACCACCGATATGCCTTCCTCGGCCTGCGCGATCTGCCGCAGGCCGGAGCGCACGATGGCGTGGTCGTCGGCGAGCACCAGACGGATCATTCCTGGTCCTCCGGCTCGTGGTGGGGGGATTTTCCGCCAGGCAGGGAGAGCGTAGGGGGATTCAACGGGATCGAAATCATGAGTGTGGTTCCTCGGAAAGGCGGCGTGCCCGTCTGGGGCGCGCCGCCTATGTCCATCCAGCCGCCCAGGCCGTGGACGCGTTCCATCATGCCGCGCAGGCCGAACGACGTTCCCTTGCGCAGCGCGTCGGACGACAGGCCGATGCCGTTGTCGCGGACTTCCAGGCTGAGGGTGCTGTCGTCGGCGAAGAGGTCGACGTCCACGCGCGTGGCCTGCGCATGCTTGAACACGTTGGTCAGGGCTTCCTGGAAGATGCGGAAGACGGCGATGGATTGCTCCAGTTCGAGCGCCAGGTCGTCCTGGTTGGTGTGGACGTTGACGGTGATGCCCGTATGCTGCGCGAAATCGCGCGCTTGCCACTCGATCGCGGCAACGATGCCGAAGTCGAGCACGGGCGGCCGCATGGCCCGGGCGATACGGGAGATGGCCTCGCCCAGCGAAGCGACCATCTGTTCGGCTTCGTCCAGCAACTGCGCCGTTTCCTTTTCGCGGGAGCGGCGGCGGGCCAGCGCGAGGTCGGCGCGTATCCGGGTGACCAGGGCGCCCAGATCGTCGTGGATCTCGCGCGCGAGTTCGGCCCGTTCGTTCTCCCGCACGCGCTCGGTGTGGCGGGAGAGTTCGCGCAGCTGGCTTTCGGAACGGCTGAGTTCCGCCTGCGCATGGGCCAGGTGAGTGACGTCGGACAGCGCGACCACGCATCCCGAAGGCGGAGAACCGCTGAGCGGACTGGCCGATACCAGCAACTCGCGCTTTTCGCCCCGGGTTTCTATGCTGAACGGCAGGCCGCGTACCTCGGAACCGTCCAGCGCCGGGGCGATCAGGGTCAGCAGCTTCCAGGTGTCGGGCTGCGAGGGCAGGGCGAACGAGCGGGACAGCGTGTCGGCCGAGCCCAGTCCGGTCAGGTCTTCGCAGGCCGGGCTCCACATGGTGACGGTACGCTCGCGCGAGATGGCGAACAGGGCGACCGGCGTGGCCGAGAAGACCGCGTTCAGCTGATCGTGGGCCGAGGCCAGCGCGGTTTCCGCCCGTTGCCGCTGGTCGCGGGTCTGCACTTCGCGCAGGCCGCGTTCCAGCGCGGGAGGGAGCCTGCGCAGGTTGTTCTTCATGACATAGTCGTCGGCGCCGGCCCGCATAGCCTCGACCGCGGTTTCCTCGCCGATGGCGCCGGACACGATGAGGAAGGGGCCGCGGAACCCGACTTCCTTGGCCACCTTCAGCGCGCGCAGGCCGCTGAAGGTCGGCAGGGAATGATCGCTGATGATGGCGTCCCAGGCTCGTTCGGCCAAGGCCTGCCGCATGGTCGTTTCGGTGTCCACGCACTGGGCCGTGACGTTCAGCCCCGCGTCGACCAGCACGGCGCGCATCAGCGTGAAGTCGGCGAGCGAGTCCTCGATGAAGAGGATGGCGAGTTGCGAGGCTTCGCGGGCGTCGGGGCCCAGCGCGGCCGGGGCCTGGCCGGGCGCGGCCGTCATGAAGCGAGGCAGGCCGGCCTGCGGGGGGCTGGCGTTCTGCACGGAGACGGGGCCGCGATTGAACATTGCTTAATGAATCAGTAAGTGTTGCCGATAATCCCGTCAATGATAGCGTGGGGGCTTTTCCTTTAGGGCCAAGCGTGACTTCCAGAACCAGCCTCCTGGCCATGACCGACGCCATGCCGGGCACGGCCGACTCTCTCGTCGGCACCGAATTCGCCTTCAGCGGCCAGGATTTCGACCGGATACGGACCCTGTTGCGGCAGCACACCGGCATTTCGCTGTCGGACGCCAAGCGCAGCATGGTCTACAGCCGGCTGGCCCGGCGGCTGCGCGCGACCGGCCGTCCGTCCTTCAGCGCCTACCTGGAGGGCCTGCGCGCCGGCGCGCCCGAATGGGAATACTTCGTCAACGCGCTGACCACGAATCTCACGTATTTCTACCGCGAGAACCACCATTTCCAGATCCTGGCCGCCTACCTGAAGCGGCTGGCCGCCGAGCGCCCGGGCCAGACCCTGCAACTCTGGTGCGCGGCCGCTTCCACGGGCGAAGAGGCCTGGACCCTGGCCATCACGGCCGCCGAGGTGTTCGGGACCCTGGCGCCGCCGGTGCGCATCCTGGCGACCGACCTGGACACCCATGTGCTGGCCACCGCGCGCCAGGCCGTGTACCGGCGGGATCAACTGGCCAAGGTGCCCGACCAGCAGGCGCGGCGCTACTTCATCGAGGAAGCCGAGGGCTTGTACGCCGTGCGGCCCGAACTGCGCGCGCTGGTGAATTTCCGCCAGTTGAACCTGCTGGATCCCGCCTGGCCGGTGCGCGGGCCGCTCGATGCGGTGTTCTGCCGCAACGTCCTCATCTATTTCGACCGCCCCACGCAATTGCGGGTGGTCGAGCGCATGGCCGGGTTGATGCCGGCCGGAGCCCTGCTGTTCGTCGGGCATTCCGAAAGCTTTTCCCAGGGGCAGCAGCGCTTCGTGCTCCAGGGGCGTACCGTCTACGCCAGGCAGCCGGGCTGAGCGCATCCATGACCGACGAGCACCACCGGCCCGCCGACGGCCGCGCGCCTCCGCCGTCCCAATACGACCGCAGGCTGCTGGTCGCCATCGGCGCCTCGACGGGCGGCACCGAAGCGCTGCGCGACCTGCTGGAAGCGCTGCCCGCCGACCTGCCGCCCATCGTCATCACCCAGCACATGCCGCCCGGGTTCACGCGCAGCTTCGCCGAGCGCCTGGACAAGCACACGCCGCTGCGCGTCAAGGAAGCCGAGCACAACGAACGGCTGCATCCAGGGCACGTCTATGTGGCTCCCGGCCACGCGCACCTGGCGGTGCGGCCGCTGCCGCTGCTGGGCTATCACGCGCAGTTGTCCGAGGGCGAGCCGGTCAATCGCCACCGTCCCTCGGTCGAAGTCCTGTTCCTGTCGGCCGCCCGCGCGGCGGGGGCGTGCACCGTGGCCGTCATGCTGACCGGCATGGGCAAGGACGGCGCGCGGGCCATGCTGACGCTGCGCGAGGCCGGCGCCTACAACCTTGCCCAGGACGAAGCGTCGAGCGTGGTCTTCGGCATGCCTCGCGAAGCCATCGCCCTGGGCGCCGTCCACGAGATCGTCCCGCTGCCCCAGATGGCCCAGCGCCTGGTCATCGCCGTAGAAGCCAAGAACAAGGCCATCAATGGACCCTGAAAAGCAAAACGGCCCCATAAGAGGCCGTTCTAGCCGTTGCCAGGGCACAGCGGATCCGGCTTTGCCGGTCCGCCAGCACCGTTGAGGGGATGCGGCGCTCCGCCCCGAGACGTCCGCACCCAGACCCAGGATGCGGTGGATCCGGCTTTGCCGGACCCGCATCGCCCCCTGGGGGGCGCGCGTCAGCGCGTAGGGGGGGACCTCAGACCCAGGACGTCCTGCATGTCATACAGGCCGGCCGACTTGTCCGCCAGATAGCGGGCGGCGCGCAGGCTGCCTTCGGCGTAGTTGACGCGGCTGCTCGAGCGATGGGTGATCTCGATGCGTTCGCCCGGGCCGCAGAAGAAGACCGTGTGGTCTCCCACCACGTCGCCGCCGCGGGCGGAGGAAAAGCCGATGGTGCCGTGCTTGCGGGCTCCGGTGTCGCCATGGCGGGCCCACTCGGCCACCTCGGACAGCGGCTTGCCCCAGGCCTGCGCCACGGTTTCACCCATTTTCAGCGCCGTGCCGGATGGAGCATCCACCTTGTGCTTGTGGTGGACCTCGAACACTTCCACGTCGTAATCGTCCTTCAGGATGCGGGCGGCGATGTCCAGCAGCTTGAGGGTGACGTTCACGCCCACGCTCATGTTGGGCGCGAAGACCACGCCGACCTTGTCGGCGGCCGCCGCGATCGCGGCCTTGCCGGCTTCGTCGAAGCCCGTGGTGCCGATGACCAGCTTGACGCCGTGGCGGCGGCAGGCTTCCAGGTGGGCCAGCGTGGCCTCGGGTCGGGTGAAGTCGATCAGGCAGTCGGCCTGGGCAAGAGCGTCCAGGTCGTCGGTGATGGTGACCTTGCTTTGTTTGCCCAGGAACTCGGCGGCATCGTGGCCGATGGCGGGGCTGCCTGCGCGGTCCAGCGCGACGGCCAGTTCCAGGTCGGGGGCGGCGAGCACGGCTTCGATCAGCATGTGGCCCATGCGGCCGGTAGCCCCGGCAATGGCGATACGCATCGAGGTCATTCCTTGGTATTCGTGGCGGGTTGAGCGGGGGCCGCGTCGCCGGAGGGCGGTGCGGCGGGAGGCGCGATCGGAGCGACCGGCGTGGCGACGGCGGGCGCGGAACCGGGGTCCAGGCTGGGAGAGGCGGCGTTGCCCTCGACCGTCAGGGGCGCCGCGTTCGGGGCCTGCTGGGCCGGCTGCGTGATGGCGCCCAGGGCCTTGCGCGTGTCCTTCTGCTGGAACGGCTGGCGGGCGGGCTGTTCATCGCCGGTCCAGCGCTCGAGCCGGTCGTTGACGAAATAGACGGTGAAGCGCCGTTCCTCGGTCTGCCCGTGGCCCGGCGTGAACAGGTACGGATAGTCCCAACGGTCGGAATGGAAAATGCTGGTCAGGGTAGGGCTGCCCAGGGCGAAACGCACCTGTTCGCGGGTCATGCCGGGGCGCAGCAGCTCCACTTGTTGCTGGGTCAGCCAGTTGCCCTGCTGGACGTCGGCCCGGTAGGGTTTGACGAAGTTCGGGACGTAGTTGTTGACCGAGCTGCATGCCGCCAGGCCCAGCAGCGCGGCCGGGGCCAGCCGCCGCAAGGTGCCGGCTTGGCCGTGGATGAAGGAAATCAGAGCGTTTGGCACAGATCCGCACTCGTCTTGATTGGGGAAACCGTTATCATAAAGCCCTCGGGGATTGCCTGGGCTTTTCCGGGGCTTTCCCGGCACTTCAGGACGGCTGCCGCGGGACGGGTAACAGGGCGCTTCGTGCGCCGAGCCGGGCCGTCCCGCCGCCTTCCATGCCGGAGCGCCGCGCCATGCGCGTGTCGCGCGCCAGATGGCTGACTGGGCTCGAAGACCCAGCACCCACGCCGGTTCCCGCCGTCCAGCGGGGACCGACACACGAAACCGCTTTCAGAAGGGATCATCATGACAGATCAAAGCGAACTCAAAAGTATAGGCCTGAAAGCGACCTTTCCCCGGCTCAAGATCCTGGATGTCTTCCGCAAGGCCGAAGTGCGCCACATGAGCGCCGAAGACGTCTATCGGGCCCTGATCGGCGAAAGCGTCGAGATCGGGCTGGCCACGGTCTATCGCGTGCTGACGCAGTTCGAGCAGGCCGGGCTGCTGGTCCGCAGCCAGTTCGACAGCGGCAAGGCCGTGTTCGAGCTGAACGAGGGCGACCACCATGACCATCTGGTCTGCACCAATTGCGGCAAGGTCGAGGAGTTCTTCGACGCGGAAATCGAAAAACGCCAGCAGAAGATCGCCAAGGATCACAACTTCGTGCTGACCGGGCACGCGCTGTCGCTCTACGGCATCTGCCAGAACTGCGCCAAGAGCCGCTGAAGGCAGGCAAGGGGCGGGCGCTGGCCCGCCTCAGTTGTTGCCTATCATTTCCCGCGCATGCTTGCGCGTCGTGGCGGTGATCTCTATGCCGCCCAGCATCCGGGCGATCTCGTCCACCCGTCCCCCCCTGTCCAGCCGATTGACCGTGGAGATCGCCGCGCCTTTCTCCTGGCGCTTGTCGACCCGCAGGTGCGTATTGCCGCAAGCGGCGACCTGGGGCAGGTGGGTGACGCACAATACTTGATGCAAACTGCCTAGTTCGCGCAGCAGCCTGCCCACCACCTCGGCCACCGCGCCGCCTATGCCCGTGTCGACTTCGTCGAAGATCAGGGTCGGAACCCGCGCTGCGCGGCTGGCGATGACGGACAGGGCCAGCGAGATCCGCGCCAGTTCGCCCCCGGACGCCACCTTGGCCAGCGGGCGGGGCGTGGTGCCCGCATGTCCGGCGACGCGGAATTCGATGGCCTCCGATCCGTGGATACCGGGGTCGGCCGGCTCGACCGCGACCTCGAAGCGGCCGCCGGTCATGGCCAGCGTCTGCATGGCCTGGGTCACCGCCTTGGACAACGAGCCGGCCGCCTTCTTGCGGGCCCGGCCGAGCTTGGCGGCGGCGGCGTCGTAGGCGGCCTTGGCGGCTTCGGCCCTGGCGCGCAGCGCCTGGACGTCCTCGGCTTCCTTCAGGGTCTCGAGCTGGGCCAGCAGCGTGGCATGCCGTTCGGGCAATTCCTCCGGTTGCAGGCGGAACTTCCTGGCGGTGTCGAACACCGCCTGCAGGCGCGCCTCGACTTCGCCCAGGCGCTGGGGGTCGAGCTCCAGGCGCCCCAGATAGCTGTTCAGGTCGGAGACGGCTTCCTGCAACGCGATACGGGCCGATTCCAGCGCCTCGGACACCGGTGCCAGCGCGGCGTCGTGCACCGCCAGCTGGCCGATGCGCTGGGCCGCGGCGGCCAGGCGGGCATGGGCGGCGTCATCGTCTTCTTCCAGGGCGGCGATGGTCTGGCTGGCGCCGTCGATCAGCGACTGGGCATGGGCCAGCCTGCCGTGCTCGGCCTGCAGGTGCTCCCATTCGCCGTCCTTCAGCGCCAGCCTGTCGAGCTCGTCGGCCTGCCATTGCAGGCGCTCGCGCTCCTGCTGCAGCGAGGCCGCGTCGCGTTCCACGGCTTCGAGCCTGCGCGCCAGCTCGCGCCAGGCCTTCCAGGCCTGGGCCACCTCGCGCCGCAAGGCGCCGTGGTCCCCGTGGTCGTCCAGCATGTCGCGCTGGGAATCGGTCTTGAGCAGGCTCTGGTGCGCGTGCTGGCCATGGATGTCGACCAGGTGCTCGCCCAATTCGCGCAACTGGGTCAGGGTGGCGGGTACGCCGTTGATGTAGCCGCGGCTGCGGCCCTGGGCATCGATGACTCGCCGCAGCACCAGGCTGTCGGTGTCCAGCTCGCGTTCGGCCAGCCAGTCCAGCAGGGCCGGCGGAACGTCGAACACCGCGCTGACCTCGGCCCGACTGGCGCCTTCCCGCAGCACCGACGCATCGGCGCGTTCGCCCAGGGCCAGCGCCAGCGCATCGATCAGGATCGACTTGCCGGCGCCCGTTTCGCCGGAGAAAACGGTGAAGCCGGGGCCGAATTCGACCTCGGTCTGGTCGACGATCACGAAATCGTTGATGTGCAGGGCGCGCAGCATGCGAATGGGGCCGGTGGAAGGGGCGGGAAAGACTAGTCGATCGCGGTGCCGGAAATCTGGTTCCAGTGCAGCTTGCGCCGCAGGGTGGAAAAATAACTGTATCCGGCCGGGTGCAGGAAGCGGATGGTATGTTCGGCGCGTTTCACCAGGACGCGGTCGCCTTCCTGCAGCGACGACCAGCTTTGCATGTCGAAGTGCACGCTGGCGCTTTCGTCGCGGCCCCCCGGAGAGCGGGTGAGGGTGATGTCTATCGTGCAGTCGTCCGGGATCGCGATCGGCCGGTTCGACAGCGCCTGCGGCGCCACCGGCACCAGCACCAGCCCGCGCAGCGACGGATGCAGGATGGGGCCGTTGGCCGACAGCGCGTAGGCCGTCGATCCCGTGGGCGTGGCGATGATCAGGCCGTCGGCGCGTTGCTTGGACATGTACAGGCCATCCACCTGCACCGTGACTTCCAGCATGCCGCCCAGGCCGGCCCGGCTCAGCACCACGTCGTTCAAGGCCAGCGCCGAGACCAGCGTGGTTTCGCCCCGGATGACGCTGCAGGCCAGCAGGGTGCGGGTTTCCGACTCGAACTGGCCGTCGAGGATGCCGGCGATGGCGGTGCCGGCATCCTCGATGGGGACGTCGGTGATGAATCCCAGCCGGCCGTGGTTGATTCCCACCACCGGCACGTCCCAGGGCGCCAGCTGCCGCGCCACCCCCAGCATCGTGCCGTCGCCCCCCATGACGATGGCCAGCGACGCGCGCTGCCCGATCTCCTCGACGGTGGCGGAGGGGTAGTCCAGGACGCCGATATTGGTGGCGGTGTCCTTCTCGAACACGACCTCGCGTCCGGCATCGCGCAGCATCTGCGCGACCGCGCGCAACGGCGCGGCGATGCCGGTATCGTGGTATTTGCCGACGAGGGCGACGATGGGAAAATGCATGCAGGCATTATATGAGGGGAGACCCCCCAACGGGGCCCCATGTGGTCCTTTTTGCCATTCCCAATACTCAATCCGTTCACCCACCTTGAACGCCGTTCCTCTAAAGAACCCCGGCCCCCATCAGCCTGGCAGTTGCCAGGGCACTGCGGATCCGGCTCCGCCGGTCCGCCAGTGCCGCCCCCCCCGGGGGGGGGGCGCGCGTAAGCGCGTAGGGGGGGTACAATCCCTTTATGGACGATCGCGCACGTACATTGTTGAAAGCTCTCATCGAGCGTTACATCACCGACGGACAGCCTGTCGGTTCGCGCACGCTCTCCAAGGTCTTCGACCTGTCGCCGGCCACGATCCGCAACGTCATGGCCGACCTCGAGGACCATGGCCTGATCCACAGCCCCCATACTTCCGCCGGGCGCGTCCCCACTCCCCGGGGCTACCGGATGTTCGTCGACTCGCTGTTGACGGTGCAGCCCTACGAAGTCTCCGAGGCCACCCACATCCAGACCCTGCTGCCTTCGGCCGAACCGCAGCGCGTCATCGCGGCCGCGGCTTCGCTGCTGTCCAAGCTGACCCAGTTCGCCGGCGTGGTGATGTCGCCCAAGCGCAGCCAGATGTTCCGCCAGATCGAGTTCATCCGGCTGTCCGACACCAGGGTGCTCCTGATCATCGTGACGCCCGAGGGCGACGTGCAGAACCGCATGCTGATGGTCCAGCGGGATTATTCCTCGACCGAGCTGACCGAGGCGGCCAATTTCTTCAACCAGCATTTCAGCGGCAAGTCGTTCGAGGACGTGCGCCAGATCCTCCAGCGGGAACTGAGCCAGTTGCGCGAGGACATCTCCCGGCTGATGGAACTGGCGGTGGATGCCAGCGCCGAGGCGGCCACCGAGGACGACAGCGTCGTCATCTCGGGTGAATTGAACCTGTTGGGCGTGTCCGACATCACCGCCGACATGGACAAGCTGCGGAGGATGTTCGAGCTGTTCGAGAAAAAGACCGACCTGATGCAGCTGCTGGACGTCTCGAGCCGGGCGCAGGGCGTCCAGATCTACATCGGCGGCGACTCGCAGCTCGTGCCGATGGAAGAGGTCAGCGTCATCACGGCGCCCTACGGGGTGGACGGCAAGGTCGTGGGGACCCTGGGCGTGATCGGCCCCACCCGGATGTCGTACGAACGGGTGATTCCCATCGTCGACATCACCGCGCGGCTGCTGTCCAACGCGTTGAGCCATCATTGAGCCGGCGTCCGCCGGCAACGGCCGGGGGCATCTCCGCCCCGCGCCGCTCCTCCCGCCATTCCTGAGACCCGCACACGCCACGCATGCGTTTCCTTCCCGAGCCGCCGCCGTCTTCCCTCCATCCCACCCGCACCGGCCTGCTGCTGGTCAACCTGGGCACGCCCGACGCGCCTACTGCCTCCGCGGTCCGCCGCTACCTGGCCGAGTTCCTGTCCGATCCCCGGGTAGTCGAGATTCCGCGCCTGGTCTGGCTGCCCATCCTGTACGGCCTGGTCCTGACCCTGCGGCCGCGCGACGCGGCGGCGCGCTACGCCTCGGTGTGGACGCCCGAGGGTTCCCCGCTCCTGGCCTGGAGCCGCCGCCAGGCCGAGGCGCTGTCGCGCGCGCTGTCCGACCGGGGGCTGGTCGTGGAGGTGGCGCTGGCCATGCGCTACGGCAATCCGTCGCTCGAGGCGGCCATCGCCTCGCTGCGCGAGACCGGCTGCGAGCGCATCCTGGTCCTGCCGCTGTATCCGCAGTACGCGGCCAGCACCACGGCCGCGGTGTCCGACGCCGTGGGCGCGTGCCTGGCCCGGCTGCGCAACGTGCCCGAGGTCCGGTTCGTGCGCGATTTCCACGCCGATCCGGGCTATATCGAGGCGATGGCCATCCGCATCCTGGATTTCTGGCGCAGCAACGGGCGAGGCCAGAAACTGGTGCTGAGTTTCCACGGCCTGCCCAAGCGTTCCATCGCGCTGGGAGACCCCTATCACGAGCAATGCCTGGAGACCGGCCGGCTGCTGGCCGAGCGGCTGGGCCTGTATGCCGAACAGGTCGAGATTACGTTCCAGAGCCGTTTCGGCGCCGCCGAGTGGCTCCAGCCATATACTGAACCCCGGCTGAAGGAACTGGCGAAAAGCGGCGTGTCTGACGTGGACGTGTTCTGCCCGGGCTTCGTCGCCGATTGCATCGAAACCCTGGAAGAGATCGCGATGCAGGGCAAGGAAGCCTTCCTGCTGGCGGGGGGCCGGCAACTACGCTACATCGACGCGTTGAACGACTCGCCGGCGTGGATAGGGGCCTTGGCAGACCTGGCCGGGCGCCACATGCAAGGCTGGACCACCCGCTCCGAGGCCCGCCAGCCCGCCGACGCGGCGCATGCAGCCGTCTTGCTGCAGCGCAAGAACGACAAGACGCCGGCGACGGACCGGTAATGTGATGGAAGAACTACGTATCGACAAATGGCTGTGGGCGGCACGGTTCTACAAGACCCGAACGCTGGCCCAGGAAGCGGTCGAGGCAGGGCAGGTGAAGGTGTCCGGCGAACGGGTCAAGCCCTCGCGCGCCGTGCGTCCCGGCGACATCCTGCAAATCCGCGCCGGAGACCAGGATTGGGAGGTCCTGGTCCGAGCCCTGTCCACCCAGCGCGGCCCGGCGGTCTTCGCGCGCACCCTGTACGACGAGACCCAGCAAGGCATGAAACGCCGCCTGGAAGCCATCGAACTGCGCCGCCAGAACGCCGACCCCGCCGCGACCCTGAAAGGCCGCCCCACCAAGCAAGACCGCCGCAAGATCGAAAGGTTTAGAACCCCCAATTGAGGACCCCCCCTACGCGCTGACGCGCGCCCCCCAGGGGGCGAAACCGGCGGACCGGCAAAGCCGGATCCGCGGTTTCCTGGGTCTAGTACCCGTTTCTTGGATTCAAGCACCGTTGCTACCGCTGGCAGCCAGCGAAGCACGGGTGCCACAACCCAAGAAGCGGGCACTAGACCGAGGATGCGGTGGATCCGGCTCCGCCGGTCCACCCGCATCGCCCCCTGGGGGGCGCGCGTCAGCGCGTAGGGGGGGGATATACTTGAAAGCGCAGATTTCACCCCCATCTCGCGCATAGAGTTCAAGCAAGTCACTGATTTTTCTGGTTTTTCATGGAGGCACCAATGTCGGCTGAGCACAAGCCTGGCGACCAACCCAATCTGGATCCCGAAAACGTGAACCCCGCTCCGGCGGCGGAAACGCCCGAAACCGAGGGCGGCGAGGATCCCATCGTCGCGCTGCAGGCCCAGCTGGCCGCGGCCCAGGCCGAGGCCAAGGACAACTACGATGCCATGCTGCGCGCCCGTGCCGAGGCAGACAATATCCGTCGTCGCGCCCAGGAGGAAGTCTCCAAGGCCCAGAAGTTCGGCATCGAGGCATTCGCGGAAAACCTGTTGCCGGTCAAGGACAGCCTGGAGGCTGCCCTGGCCCAGGAAAACCAGTCCATCGACACCCTGCGCGAGGGCGTGGATGTGACCCTCAAGCAGCTGATCGGCGCCTTCGAGCGCAACAAACTGGTCGAGATCGCCCCGGTGCCCGGGGACAAATTCAATCCGCACCACCATCAGGCCATCGCGTCGGTTCCGTCGGACGAGCCGGCCAACACGGTCCTGCAGACCCTGCAGAAGGGCTACATGATCGTCGATCGAGTACTGCGTCCGGCACTGGTGACGGTCGCGGCCGCCAAATAAGGCCCGCCGCGATCGAAAGAAGCTATCGCAGGCATTGAAATAACGAAATTCCCACCTATTTATTGATCAAGCGAAATTTTCTGATTTCTTTCAGGAACAAGGATTATGGGCAAAATCATAGGCATCGACCTGGGCACCACCAATAGCTGCGTCGCAGTGATGGAAGGCCAGCAGGTCAAGATCATCGAAAACGCCGAAGGCGCCCGCACCACCCCCTCGATCGTCGCCTACATGGAAGACGGCGAGATCCTGGTCGGCGCGCCGGCCAAGCGCCAGGCGGTTACCAACCCCAAGAACACCCTGTACGCCGTCAAGCGCCTGATCGGCCGCAAGTTCGACGAACAGGCGGTGCAGAAGGACATCGACCTGATGCCCTACGCCATCGTCAAGGCCGACAACGGCGACGCCTGGGTGCAGGTGCGCGACAAGAAGCTGGCCCCGCCGCAGGTGTCGGCCGAAGTGCTGCGCAAGATGAAGAAGACCGCCGAGGACTACCTGGGCGAGGAAGTGACCGAGGCCGTGATCACGGTGCCGGCCTACTTCAACGACAGCCAGCGCCAGGCGACCAAGGACGCCGGCCGCATCGCCGGCCTGGACGTCAAGCGCATCATCAACGAGCCCACCGCGGCCGCGCTGGCGTTCGGCCTGGACAAGTCGGAAAAGGGCGACCGCAAGATCGCCGTCTATGACCTGGGCGGCGGCACGTTCGACGTGTCCATCATCGAGATCGCCGACGTCGACGGCGAGAAGCAGTTCGAGGTGCTGTCCACCAACGGCGACACCTTCCTGGGCGGCGAGGACTTCGACCAGGTGCTGATCAACTACATCATCGCCGAGTTCAAGAAGGAACAGGGCGTGGACCTGTCCAAGGACGTCCTGGCCCTGCAGCGCCTGAAGGAAGCCGCTGAAAAGGCCAAGATCGAACTGTCGTCGGCCACGCAGACCGAGATCAACCTGCCGTACATCACGGCCGACGCCTCCGGTCCCAAGCACCTGAACCTGAAGGTCACCCGCGCCAAGCTGGAAGCGCTGGTCGAGGACCTGATCAACCGCACGATCGAGCCCTGCCGCATCGCCATCAAGGATGCCGGCGTCAAGGTCTCGGACATCGACGACGTGATCCTGGTCGGCGGCATGACGCGCATGCCCAAGGTGCAGGAGAAGGTCAAGGAGTTCTTCGGCAAGGATCCGCGCAAGGACGTGAACCCCGACGAGGCCGTCGCCGCCGGCGCCGCGATCCAGGGCTCCGTGCTGTCGGGCGACCGCAAGGACGTGCTGCTGCTGGACGTGACGCCCCTGTCCCTGGGTATCGAGACCCTGGGTGGCGTCATGACCAAGATGATCAAGAAGAACACCACGATTCCGACCAAGTTCTCGCAGGTGTTCTCTACCGCCGACGACAACCAGCCGGCCGTGACCATCAAGGTGTTCCAGGGCGAGCGCGAAATCGCCGCCGGCAACAAGGCGCTGGGCGAATTCAACCTCGAAGGCATCCCGCCCTCGCCGCGCGGCACGCCGCAGATCGAGGTCACCTTCGACATCGACGCCAACGGCATCCTGCACGTGTCGGCCAAGGACAAGGGCACCGGCAAGGAAAACAAGATCACGATCAAGGCCAACTCCGGCCTGACCGAGGATGAAGTCGAACGCATGGTGCGCGACGCCGAGGCGAACGCCGACGAGGACAAGCGCGTGGCCGAGCTGGCGCAGTCGCGCAACCAGGCCGACGCCCTGGTCCACGCCACCCGCAAGTCGCTGGAGGAATACGGCGACAAGCTCGAGGCGTCCGAGAAGGAATCCATCGAGGCCGCCATCAAGGATCTCGAGGACGTCCTGAAGGAAGGCGACAAGGCCACCATCGACGCCAAGGTCGAGGCGCTGTCCAAGGCTTCGCAGAAGCTCGGCGAAAAGATGTACGCCGACATGCAAGCCCAGGCCCAGGCCGCCGGCGCGGGTGCGGCTCCTGGCGGTGACGCCGGCGGAGCCAAGGCCGACGACAACGTGGTCGACGCCGACTTCAAGGAAGTCAAAAGAGACGACAAGTAAGCGGTACCCGCGGAGCGGCCTACAATGTGGGCCGTTCCGCTTTTCGTTTTGACTGCGCTGGTGCAGGCACCGGTGCAGGATTTGGGTAGGCCCCCTGGCTGCCCCGCGACGTCAGGGGGCCTACCCAAATCCGTCAATAGCACGCAACCGCTATTCACCAGAGATATTGCCGGCCTTCTGAAAACGGGCCACCGAAGAAAGAACCATGTCCACCAAACGCGATCTGTATGAAGTCCTCGGCGTTGCCCGCACCGCCACCGAGGAAGAAATCAAGAAGGCCTACCGCAAGCTGGCCATGAAGTACCACCCCGACCGCAACCCCGGCTCCAAGGAAGCGGAAGAGAAGTTCAAAGAGGTCAAGTACGCCTACGAGATCCTCTGCGAAGCCGAGAAGCGCGATGCCTACGACCGCTACGGCCATGCCGGCGTCGATGCGGCGGCCGCGGGCGGCATGGGCGGCGGGGCGGGGGGCTTCGCCGACGCGTTCGGCGACATCTTCGGCGAGATATTCGGCGGCGGCCGCCAGCGCGGTGGCGCCCAGATGTACCGCGGCGCCGACCTGAAATACAGCATGGAAATCACGCTGGAGCAGGCCGCCACCGGCTTCGACACCGAGATCCGCGTCCCCAGCTGGGACAACTGTGACACCTGCCACGGCTCCGGCGCCAAGCCCGGCACCCAGCCCAAGACCTGCCACACCTGCGGCGGTACCGGCGCGGTGCGCATGCAGCAGGGCTTCTTCAGCGTCCAGCAGACCTGCCCGACCTGCCACGGCACGGGCAAGGTCATCCCCGATCCGTGCACGGCCTGCGACGGCGTCGGCAAGGTCCGCCGCAACAAGACCCTGCAGGTCAAGATCCCGGCCGGCATCGACGACGGCATGCGCATCCGCTCCTCCGGCAACGGCGAGCCCGGCGTCAACGGCGGTCCTTCGGGCGACCTCTACGTCGAGATCCACATCAAGCCGCACGGCATCTTCCAGCGCGACGGCGACGACCTGCACTGCGAGCTGACCATTCCGTTCACCACCGCGGCGCTGGGCGGGGACCTGGAAGTGCCCACGCTGGGCGGCCGCGGCGAGATCAGCATCCCGGAAGGCACGCAGTCGGGCAAGGTCTTCCGCCTGCGCGGCAAGGGCATACGCGGCGTGCGCTCCAGCTATCCGGGCGACCTCTATTGCCACGTCGTGCTCGAGACCCCGGTGCGCCTGAACGACAGGCAGAAGCAGATGCTGCGCGACTTCGAGGCTTCGCTGAGCGAAGGCGGCGACAAGCATTCTCCGCAGAGCAAGTCGTGGACGGACAGGGTGAAGGAGTTCTTCAGCTGATATCGGACCGGGCGACCGGACGTTCAGCGCACCCGGTTGCGCAGGCCGGCCCGGTCGCCGCTGGCCCAGGCACGCGCGTTGTGCGCGATGAGCGGCAGCACCTGGTCGGCATAACGGTCCGACTCGCCGCCGATGTGCGGCGTGATCAACAGCCTGGGTACCGACCACAAGGGATCGTCTTCAGGCAGGGGCTCGCGTTCGAATACGTCCAGCGCGGCGCCTGCCAGCCTGTCGCCGCGAAGTGCGTTCACGAGCGCGGCGGTATCGCATAGCGCCGCGCGCGCCAGGTTGATGAGGAAGGCGCCGGGTTTCATCGCCGCCAGCACGGCGGCGTCCACCAATCCCCGCGTTGCCTGGGTCAGGGGGGCCAGGAGCACCAGGAAGTCCGCTTGCGCAGCCACGTCGCGCAGCGTGCCATGGGCGTGCACCCGGTCGAAGCCCGCCACCTGGCGAGGGCTCGCCGATACCGCCAGCGTATGCATGCCCAGCGCCTGGCACTTGATTGCCAGTTCGCTGGCTATCAAGCCCGTTCCCACTACCGCGAGCGTCTTGCCGTGCAGCAGCGGCTGGCGTCGGCGCTGCCAGCGGCGTGCGCGTTGGTCCGCCAGGATGGACGGGAGATCGCGTGCCAGGGCGAGCATCAGCGTCAAGGCCATTTCCGAGACGGCCGGGCCGTGGATGCCGTGTGCCGACGTCAACGCCACGTCCGGCGGCAGGTCCGGATGGTCCGCGATGCCATCCACGCCGGAGGACAAGGCCTGCAGCCACTGCAACCGGGGCAAGGCACGCAGCAAGCCATGGTTCAACGCGCTGGCGAAACACGCCAGTGCCGTGGCCTGCCGAGCCGAATCGGGTATCGGCTGGTTCGGGCCAATCCAGTCGAACGCGAGATCCGGCAGGCGCCGGGTCAGTTCCCGCGCATAGTATTGGCCATCGGCGTTGACGATGAGCAGCCGGAAATCGTCCGTGGATGCAGGGGACGTCCGCATGGCATCAGTCCGTGCTGATCTTCGCCGCCGAGATCAGCGGCCCGTAGGACTGCTGTTCGCTTTCGATGCGGGCCCGTACCGCGCTGGCGGTGGACGGCGCGGCTTCCTGGCCGAGCGCGTTCAGTGCCTGCCGGGCTTCCGGTGTCGCCAGCCACGCCCGGATTTCATCGCCAAGCTTGTCGATGATCGCGCTCGGCGTGCGCGCCGGGGCGTAGAGCGCGAACCACGTTTCCAGCTCATAGCCGGGGAAGCCCAGTTCGGCCAGGGTCGGCACGTCCGGATACATGCTGGAGCGTTGCAGCGACGTGGCAGCCAGAACCTTGATGCGGCCCGACTTGCCGAATCCTCCCAACGCGGCCTGGTCCAGCATGGCGAGCGGCGTGCGTCCCGACACCACGTCGGCGATCGCGGGGGCAAAGCCCTTGTAGGGCACGTGGTTGAGCCGCACGTCGGCCCGCTGGGCAAGCAGTTCCATGCCAAGGTGGGCTGAGCCGCCAATGGCATTGGACGCATACGACAGCGCGCCGGGCTTGGCCCGCGCCATGGCGAGCACCTCGTCCAGCGTATTGGCGCCGAGTTCGGCCGACACGCAAAGAAGGTACGGGCCCTTGGACAGCATGCTGATGGGGGCGAAGTCGGCCCGGACGTCGTAGGGTACCTGCTTGCTGGTGAGCGGGATCAGGGACATGGTCGAACCGCCCGTCATCAACAGCGTGTAGCCATCGGGGGCGGCCCGTGCGACCGCTTGCGCGGCGATCACGGTATTGCCACCGGAGCGCGATTCGACCAGCACGGGCTGGCCCAGGGTTTTTTCCAGGCGCTGCGCAAGCAGGCGGGACAAGCCGTCCGCACCGCCTCCCGGCGCGTACGGAATGATGATGCGTATCGGCCTGTCGGGATAGGCGTGGGCGGGCGCGGCCGCCAGGGCCAGCGCGGCGGCCAGGCCGGCGAACAGATAGCGGCAACGATGGAACATGCCTGTCTCCTTGCGCGCGGCTCTTGCCGCGCTGCGTTCTTGTCGTGAGGCCGGCGCGCGCCGGTGGCGGGCCGGATGCGATGGGGTGAATCAAGTGCGATAGGACGGATCCTTGCGGTCCAGCATGCGCAAGAGCGCGGGCCATTCGAGGTTGCCCAGGGGACTGACGGTTCCGTCCGAGCGGACCGTGCCGGGCGGACGGAAGCCGGCCGCGGAGATCTTGTCGGCCAGGGCGGAGTCGGGAAGGGTCAATTCCTGGCCGCTGGCCAGTGCATCGACCTGGGCCTGCATCGCCATTTCCAGGTGCCACATCATCGCGAAGGCCTGGCCGATGCTTGCTCCGGCCACCAGCGTGCCGTGGTTGCGCAGGATCATGACCGGCTTGTCGCCCAGGTCGGCGGTCAGGCGTTCGCGTTCGGAGATCTGGTTGGCCAGTCCTTCGCTGTCATGGTAGGCAACCTTGCCGTGGAACAGCATGGCGTGCTGGGTCAACGGCAGCAGTCCGCACTTCATCGCCGACACGGCCATGCCGGCCCGGGTATGGGCGTGGATGACGCAGCGCGCATCCGGACGCGCGGCATGGACGGCACTGTGGATGACGAATCCGGCACGATGGACGGGATGCTGCGTGGGTTCGACGACGTTGCCGTCGATGTCGATCTTGACGAGGTTCGAGGCGCAGACCTCGTCGAACATCAGCCCGAAGGGGTTGAGCAGGAAGTGTTCCTCGGCACCCGGCACGCGCGCCGAGATGTGCGTATAGATGAGATCGGTCCACCCGTAGTGGGCATGGAGCCGGTAGCAGGCGGCCAGGTCCACGCGCATCTGCCATTCTTCGGCGTGGGGCGCGGGGCGGGAGGAGGAGGGGGTATCGGTCCGCATGAATTCCTGAGCGTGTTCAATATGGCGAGGCGCTCCGGCCGCGCTTGGGATAGAGTATTGAATCGCCTGGTCGCGCCAAAGCCAATCAAAACATTTTGTTCGAATCTTGAGAAAAATCTGAATGAGCATCGAGACCCAGTTGAGCCTGCGGCAACTGCGGGCTTTCGTCGCCGTCTACAGGTTCGGCAAGCTCGCGACCGCCGCGAGCCGCCTTTCCGTGACCGAGTCGGCGGTCAGCACCATGCTCAGACAGATGGAGTCCACGTTGAACCTGCGGTTGTTCGACCGCACCTCGCGGTCGCTGGTGCCGACCCAGGCCGCGCAGGAGATCATCGCCACCGCCGAACGCATACTGGGCGACGTGGCCTGGCTGGGCACGCGGATGGAAGACCTGGGCGACCGCCGTATCGGCCGCGTCCACGTGGCGGTCACCGCCACCGTGGGCAGCGTCCTTATGCCGGGCGTGGTGCGGCGTTTTCGCGACGCCTATCCCGGCGTGCAACTGGTGCTGGACGATTGCGCGCCGGACCAGTTCCTGGCCAGGGTGCTGTCCGAGCCCGTGGATTTCGGCATCGGCACGCCGGAGCGCGAGGACGCCCTGCTGATATCCCGGGTGCTGCTGCGCGATCACCTGTGCCTGGTATGCGCGACGGACCATCCGTTGGCGGGCCGCCGCCAGGTGCGCTGGCGTGACCTCGCCCGGGAGCCGGTCATAGCCGTGCGGCAGGGGTTGGCCTATGGCATGCGCGGCCGGATGGAGGCGGCCGCGGCCAGTGCCGGCATCGCGCTCAACGTCGTGCACGAGGTCAATTTCCTGTCCTCGGCATTCTGGATGGCGGCCAGCGGGCTGGGGGTGTCGATCTGGGCATCGGCGCTGGCGGGAGGCATGCGCTACGAGAATCTGACGCGCTGCCGGCTGGTGGGCCCGCGGGTACCGATGGATTTTTCGCTGGTGCATAAACGGGGCCGGAGCCTGTCGCCGGCCGCCGAAGCCTTCGTGGAAATCGCGCGCGACGAACTCGCGGGCATGGATACCCTCTAGGGCCTGTGCGAGCCTCCTTTTGGCGTGAACAGGTCCTAGGCAGCGCTTCCGCCGCGCAGGTCCAGCGGCCGCAAGGTGGACTTCAGCCCGTCGTAGACCTGGCGCAGCACCGGGTTCAGCGAGTCCGGGCGCATCCAGAGGTAGTAGCTCACGTCGGGCAGCCGGGGCAGGCCGTCCTTCTCGCCCAGCACCCGCATATCGGGCCCCAGCAGTTCCACCGAGCGGGCGGTCACGCCCAGGCCGGCCCGTATCGCAGCCTTGATGCCTATCATGTGCGGCGCGAGGTAGGCCGTGCGCCATGACATCCTGGCCGCATCGAGCGCGGTCAGCGCGATGCGGCGGTACAGGCTGTGTTCGTCCGCGATGATCAGCGGCACCGGCTTGCCGGGTTCGAAGACGTAGTCCGCCGAGCATAGCCAGACCGTGGGCGAGGTGCGCAGCACCATGCCTTCCAGCGCCGGATCCTCGCGCGTCGAGACCGTCAGGTCCAGTTCGCCCATGCGCAGCGACTCCATCAGGAAAGGGCTGCGGCCCACGTGGATCTCCATCTGCAGCCTGGGGGAGAGCCGCGCGATGTTCGCCAGCAGCGGCGGCAGGATGCTGTCGGCCACATCCTGCGGCGAGCCCACGCGCAGCGAGCCGGTCAGCTCGCGGTCTTTCAGGGCTCGCCACGCTTCGTCGTTGATGGCGATCATGTGCTTGGCGTAGTCCAGCAGCCTGCGCCCGTGCGCCGTCAGGCGCTTGTAGCGTCCGGCCTTCTCGAACAGCGGCACGCCCGCCTGCGCTTCCAGGCGCTGCATCTGCTGGGTCAGCGCCGCCTGCGTGCGGTGCGTCTTCTCGGCGGCCGCGAGGTAGGTCTCGTGTTCCGCGATCGCCACCAGGGTGCGCAACTGCGTCAGGTCGAAATTCTTCATATAAGAAATGCTTATATTTTAGGGTCGATTTCTAAATTGTGCTGGGTGTGCTCGCTGCATAGACTGTGGGTCGGTCAAAAGAAATTATAAGTTTCCAAGATAGTTTTATCGAGGTCACCCAGGCCGGATGCGGGATCGACCGGCTTCATCCACAGATATCTCCCATGAGCAAAACCATCACCGCAGGGCAAGCGAAACAATGGCTGGACGAAGGCGGAGAGATCGCCTTCCTGGACGTGCGCGAGCACGGGCAGTACGGCGAAGAGCATCCTTTCTTCGTCGTGTCGGTTCCCTACAGCAGGCTGGAGCTGGACGTCGAGCGCCTGGTGCCGCGCAAGACCGTTCCCGTCGTGCTGCTGGACGACGGCGATGGCGTGGCCGAACGCGCCGCCGCGCGGCTGGAGGCGGTGGGCTATGGCCACATGCACGTGCTGCGCGGCGGCGCGGCCGCCTGGAAGGCCGCCGGCTACGGGATGTTCCAGGGCGTGCACCTGCCGTCCAAGACCTTCGGCGAACTGGTGGAGCACGCCTATCACACGCCCCGGCTCCAGGCCCCGGAACTGGCCGCCATGCAGGCGCGGGGGGAAGCGGTGGTGGTCCTGGACGGCCGTCCCGTGGACGAATTCCGCAAGATGAACATCCCGGGCGCGGTCTGCTGCCCCAACGGCGAACTGGCGCTGCGCATCCACGCGCTGGTGCCGGATGACCGCACGCCCGTGGTGATCAATTGCGCCGGCCGTACGCGCAGCATCATCGGCGCGCAGACCCTGATCAACATCGGCATTCCCAATCCCGTCTATGCCCTGGAGAACGGTACGCAGGGCTGGTATCTGAACGACCTGGCGCTGGAGCACGGCAACGACAGGCGCTATCCGCAGGTGGACGCGGCGGCGCCGGACTTGAAGGCGCGGCGGGACAGGGCCCGGGAGTTGGCCGGCCGGCACGGCGTCGCCGAGGTCGACGCGGCGACGCTGGCCGGCTGGATGCGCCAGGAGGATCGCACCACGTTCCTGCTGGACGTGCGCACCGGCGAGGAGTTCGCCGCCGGTTCGCTGCCTGGCGCCCAGCACGCGCCGGGCGGCCAGCTCCTGCAGGGCACCGATCTGTACGTGGGAGTCAAGGGCGCCCGGCTGGTGGTGACGGACGACGACGGCATCCGCGCGC
The DNA here is from genome assembly GCF_029845405.1 of Pigmentiphaga sp. GD03639. Lineage (NCBI taxonomy): Bacteria > Pseudomonadati > Pseudomonadota > Betaproteobacteria > Burkholderiales > Alcaligenaceae > Pigmentiphaga > Pigmentiphaga sp. GD03639. The sequence goes on along the minus strand of NZ_JAOCLR010000024.1, from coordinate 66,422 downwards.
GGGTGGTGGCGAGCTGGCTGGCCCAGATGGGGCGTGAAATCCATGTGCTGCCCCCCGAAGAATGGACCCGCGCGGGCGCGGCGCTGCCGCCGCCGGCGCCGGCGGTCGCCGTGCAGGGCCTGCCGCTGGTGGGCCCGGCGGAACTGGCCGCCCTGGTGGCCGCGGGCCAGGTGCAGATCCTGGACGTCCGCGCCAGCATGGCCTACCGCCAGGCGCATATCGCGGGGGCGCGCTGGGCCATCCGTCCGCGCATGGCGGGCCTGGCAGGCACGGGGGCGGGCGCGCTGGTGCTGGTGGCGGCCAGCGCCGAACTGGCCGCGCTGGCCGCGGGCGAGCTGCCCGAAGCGCTCCGCGCCGGGGCGCGCGCGCTGGTCGCGCCGGTTGCGCAGTGGCGGGAGGCGGGGCTGGCGGTCGAGGCCACGCCCGATACGCCGCGCGATGCAGACTGCATCGATTTTCTTTTCTTCGTCCACGACAGGCACGACGGCAACAAGGAGGCCGCCCGGCGCTATCTCGCCTGGGAAACGGGCCTGATCGGACAGCTCGACGCACAAGAGCGGGGCGCATATCGCATCTCGCCATGACACCTGAGGAGGAAAGCATGAAGACCAAGAACACGAAGCGAGGCGGCAGGGCGCCGGCGTCCGGCCTGCTCCTGGTCGCGGCGCTGGCCGTGGCGTGGGCGGGACCGGGGCGGGCGGCCGATCCGGGCGCCTTCCCGGCCAAGACGGTCCGGATGGTGGTGCCGGTATCGGCCGGCGGCAGCACCGACAAGATCGCCCGCCTGCTGGCGGAAAAACTGAATGCCAGGTGGGGCCAGGCGGTGGTGGTGGAGAACGTCACCGGGGCGGGCGGCTCGATCGGGGCGGCGCAGGTGGCCAAGGCGGCGCCCGATGGCTACACCCTGCTGCTGCACAGCGACGCCGTGGTGCTGAACACCGCGCTGCTCAAGAAGCCGCCCTATGCGCTCAAGGATTTCTCGGGGGTGGTGCGGGCCATCGCCAATCCGCAGATCCTGGTGGTCCGGCCCACGCTGGGAGTCAAGACCTTCCAGCAATACCTGGCGCTGGCGAAGAAGTCGCCGGGCCAGGTGACGGTCGGCCTGCCCACCAGCGGTGGAATCGCCCACATCGCTCACGAAATGATCCAGGCGCAGACCGGCATCGACGTCAACTACATCCCGTACCCCGGGGGCGGGCCGGCCGCGGTCGATGTCATGGGCGGGCACATCGACGCCACCATGATCACCATGGCCGCGGTCACCGAATTCATCAAGGCCGGGCGCCTCGTGCCGCTGGCCGTCACGACTTCCTACCGCTCGCCGGCGCTGCCCGACGTGCCGACCGTGGCGGAGTCCGGGGTGCCGGGATTCGACGTCGAGTCCTGGCAGGGCATCCTGGCGCCGGCCAAGACGCCCGCGGCCGTGATCGAGAAGATCAATCGCGACGTGATGGAGATCCTGCGCCAGCCAGACATCAAGGCGCAGGTCGAGAGCATGGGGTATGGCGTCGCGGGCGGCACGCCGGCCGAGTTCGACCAGTCGCTCAGGCAGGACCTGGAGCGCTATTCCAAGGTCATCAAGGCCGCGCGCATTACCTTGCAGTAACCGGGTGCGGGCCATCGCGCCCGCGGCTCCGGCCGACAAGACCAAGAAGAGGGGACCATGTATCCGCGTAGTGAAAAAAGGCTGGCCACGGGCCTGCTGTATCTATTGCTCGGGGCCGGCACGTCGCTGCTCGCCTTGGGCTATCCCATGGGCACGCCCGCGCGCATCGGGCCCGGCTATTTCCCGTTCTGGCTGGGCCTGCTGCTCGCGGCGCTGGGCCTGTCCATCACCGTGCGGGCGTATGTGGCGGGAGCGCCGCGGGAAAAACTGGCGCGCTGGGACTTCCGGTCGCTGTCCTGGATGACCGGATCGGTGGTGCTGTTCGGCGTCATGCTCAAACCCCTCGGGCTGGTGCTCGCGATCGCCACGCTGGTCGTCGTGGCCAGCCGCGCCAGCCACGAATTCACGTGGCGCGGCGCGCTGGCCAACGCGGCCGTCATGGTGGCGCTGATCGTCGGCGCATTCGTCCACGGGTTGGGGCTGCCGTTCAACCTGTGGCCGGCCTTCCTGGACTGAGGAGCCTCGCATGGAATTGCTGGACCATCTGGCGCTGGGCTTCGCCACCGCGCTGTCGTGGCAGAACCTTGCCTATGCCTTCGCCGGCTGCCTGCTGGGCACCCTGATCGGCGTCCTGCCCGGGCTGGGGCCGGTGCCGACCATCGCGATGCTGCTGCCCATCACCTATGCGCTGCCGCCCACGTCGGCGCTCATCATGCTCGCCAGCATCTACTACGGCGCCCAGTACGGCGGGTCGACCACCGCCATCCTGGTGAAGCTGCCGGGCGAGTCCTCGTCGGCAGTCACGCTGATCGATGGACATGCCATGGCCACGCAGGGCAGGGCGGGCCCGGCGCTCGCCACGGCGGCCATCGCCTCCTTCTTCGCCGGCTGCGTCGGCGTGCTGCTGCTGGCGGCGTTCGCCGCGCCGCTGGCCGAGATGGCGTTCAAGTTCGGGCCGGCGGAGTATTTCTCGCTGATGCTGCTGGGGCTGGTCGGCGCCGTGGCGCTGTCTTCCGAGTCGCTGGACGTGTCGCTGGGCATGATCGCCATCGGCATCATCCTCGGCCTGGTCGGGACCGACGTGAACAGCGGCACGGTGCGGCTGGCCTTCGAGATTCCACAGTTGATGGAGGGCATCGAGTTCACCTGCCTCGCCATGGGCCTGTTCGGCGTGGCCGAGATCGTGGCGAACCTGGAAATGCAGAAGGCCTCCGGAACGACAGCCGTGGCGCCCATCGCCAGCCTGATGCCCACCCGGGACGACATCCGGAGGATGGCGCCCTCGATCGTCCGGGGTACCGCGCTCGGGTCGGCCCTCGGCATCCTGCCCGGAGCGGGCGTGACCATTTCCGCCTTCTCGGCCTACACGCTGGAGAAAAAACTGTCGTCCAGGTCGGCGGAAATGGGACATGGCGCCATCGAAGGCGTCGCCGCGCCCGAAGCCGCCAACAACGCCGCCGCGCAGACCAACTTCATCCCGCTGCTGACGCTGGGCGTTCCCGGCAGCGCCGTCATGGCCCTGATGCTGGGCGCGATGACCATCCACAACATCCAGCCGGGACCGCAGGTCATGACCAGCCATCCCGCGCTGTTCTGGGGCCTGATCGCGTCGATGTGGATAGGCAACCTGATCCTGGTGGTCCTGAACCTGCCGCTGATCGGACTGTGGGTGCGGCTGCTCAAGGTGCCGTACCGGCTGCTGTATCCAGCCATCCTGGTGTTCTGCTGCGTCGGGGTCTATTCGATCCAGAATTCGGTGGCGGACGTGTTCCTGGTCGCCTGCTTTGGCGTGGCCGGCTACCTGTTCGGCAAGCTGTCGATATCGCCGGTGCCGTTGCTGCTGGGCTTCGTGCTGGGGCCCATGATGGAGACGAGCTTCCGGCGCACGCTCATGGTGGCGCGCGGCGATTTCTCGGTATTCGTCACGCGGCCCATCTCGCTGGGGCTGCTGATCGCCACGGCGCTGTTGATCGTGCTGGCGCTTGCGCCGGCCATCCGGCGCAAGCGGGCCGTGGTGCTGGCCGAGGCGCAAGCCTAGCGTTGCTGGCATGGAGGCCGGGCCCGCCGATTCGATCGCGCGGGCCGGTGCCTCTACAATGGCTGGGCGCCAGCCAGGAAGCCTGCCATCATGCCTCTACCGGAACCCTCCGCCCGCCGCTCCGTCCATCACCGCGTCATCGACATGCAGACCTACGCCCGCGAAGACGGTCTGTACGACGTGGAAGCCCGGCTGGTCGACCGCAAGCCCTTTCCCTTCCAACTCATGAGTTCGGACGACCCGCTGCCCGCGGGAGAAGCGCTCCACGACCTGTGGATACGCCTGACGGTGGACGACGCGTATGTGATCCGGGACATCGTGGCGGCGTCGGATTCGACGCCCTGGCCGCTATGCAAGGAAGCCACGGACACGCTGCGCGTGCTGGTCGGCGAGCGCATCGCCCGGGGCTGGACGGCCATGGTCAAGGACCGGTTGCGAGGCGCGGCCAGCTGTACCCACTTGATGGAAATGCTGGTGCCGATGGCGACCACGGCCTTGCAAGGCATACGCGGGCTGCAGCGCGACATGCCCCTGCTGATGGGCGAGGAGCGGGCACGGGAGAAGATCGATTCCTGTTTTGCCTTCGGCCGCGACCGGGAAGTGGTGAAGATGCTGTGGCCGCAGCATGCGGCCGGGAGGCCCGACGGCGACGGGCCTCCCGACGGGGGGCGGACTACGGCTTGAAGGTCCCCGCCACCGCGGTGCTGAAGTCTTCGGGCTTGAAGTACTTGCGCAGCGCCGCGTTGACCTGCTCCGCGGTCAGGGCCTTGAGCTTGCGGTCGGATTCCGCCGCGAAGGCGAAGGTGCGGTCCAGGTCCAGGTAGTCCGACCAGGCACCCGCCAGCCGCCGATCCTGCGCGCGGGCCAGGTGGCGCAGGTTCATCAGCGAGTCGATGCCGTCCTTGACCTCTTGCGCGCTGAAGCCTTCGCGCAGGACGCGCTCGGATTCCTCCTTGATGGCCGTCTCCAGCCGCGCCCGGTTGCTGGGCGCGTAGATGGCGTACAGCGTCCACTGGCCCGAGGGTTCGTAGGACGAGGCCGACAGCTGGCTGCGCACGTTGTACGACAGGCCTTCGCGTTCGCGCACCCGCATCCACAGCCGCGAGGTCTCGGAACTGCCCAGCAGGTAGTTCGCCAGCATGGCCGCGGGATAGTCCGGATCGGTGTCCTGCAGCCTGATCGGCATGGTGGACAGGTAGAAGGCGTTGGCCTTGTCGGGCAGCGAGATGTCGAAGCGCTTGGCCGGCACCGCATGGTAGGGATCGTCCACGCGCGTGTAGGCCGGAGCCTTCTTCCATCCTTGCAGGCCCTTGGTCAGCGACTGCTCGACCGCCGCCGGGTCGAAGTCGCCCACGGCGGCCAGCCGCACGCGGCCCGCGCCGTAGAAGCGGTCATGGAACTGCACCAGCGCATCGCGGGTCAGCGCCTTGTAGGCGGCCTCTTGCTCGTCGAAGCTGGGGGTGTAGCGCAGGTCGTCGGCAGGCCATGGGTTGTCGTGCCGCGCCAAGGCCTGTTGCGCGACGGCCGTGGGCTCCTGGCGGGCGCTTTCCACCGAGGCCAGGCCGCGGCGGCGGTACTCGTCCAACTGGTCCTCGGGGAAGTTGGCGTTGCGCAGCACGTCCAGCACCAGTTCCAGCGTGGCGGGCAGGTTGTCGCGGGTGGTCGAGATGTCGACCGCCGCGCTGGTGCCGCCCCCGGCGAAGCCGACGTCCGCCCGCAGCGCGTCGAAACGGTCCTCGATCTGCTGCCGCGTCATCGTGGCCGTGCCGTTGTCGAGCAGGGCGCCCACGGCGCGCGAGATCTCGCGCTGGCCGCGCAGCGTCTCGGCGTCGCCGAACTGCACCACCAGGCGGGCATTGACCAGGTGGCCGCGCGTCGACTTGGGCAGCAGCGCCAGCTTGACCGGCCCGTTGGGCAGGTCCAGCGTCTTGCGCTGGGTGCGGGCGTCGATATTGGCCGGCGTGGCGTCGAAGGCCTCGGCCTGCACGAAGTCGGTGTCGCCCTTGTAGCCTTTCAGCTCGGCCTGCAGGTCCAGGGGCTGCGGCGCGGGAGCGCGCTGGGGACCGTCGGTCGGGATGTAGGTGCCCAGCGTGCGGTTCGATTGCAGCAGGTAGCTTTCCGCCACGCGCTGCACGTCGGCCAGCTTCAGGTCGCGGATACGGTCCCGGGTCACGAAGAACAGTCGCCAGTCGCCCTGGGCGATGCTCTCGGACAGCGACACGCCCACCTTCTGCGGATCGCTGTAGGCCATGTCCCAGTCCTTGAGCCAGCGGGTGCGCGCGCGCTCCAGCTCTTCGCTGGTGATCGGCTGCGCCTTGATGGACTCGATGGTCTCCAGCATCTTGTCGCGCGCGGCATCCAGGCTGGCGCCGGGCTGCAGCTGGGCGCCCATCATGATCATGCCCGGATCGTACATGCCGAAGGTGAAGCCGAAGGTGGAGGCGGCCAGCTTGGTTTCCACCAGCGACTTGTACAACCGGCCCGAGGGCGCGTCGCCCAGGATGCCGGCCAGCATTTCCATGGCCGCGGAATCGGCCGCGCCGCCCTGCGGCGTGTGGTACATGGCCGCGACCATGGGCGAGCCGCCGGCGCGGCGCAGCGTGACGCTACGCTCGCCGTCCTGGACCGGTTCCTCGGTGTACAGGCGCGGCAGGGTGCGCTTGGGCTTGGGTATCTTGCCGAAGGTGCGGGCGATGACGGCCAGCGTCTTGGCCTCGTCGAACTGGCCCGAGACGATCAGCACGGCGTTGTCCGGCTGGTAGTAGGTACGGTAGAAGGCCTGCAGGCGGCCGATGTCGACGTTCTCGACGTCCGAGCGCGCGCCTATCGTGGTCTTGCCGTAGTTGTGCCACTGATAGGCCGCGGCCATCATCTTGCTCATCAGCACACGGAACGGATTGTTCTCGCCGCTTTCCATCTCGTTGCGCACGACGGTCATTTCCGAGTCCAGGTCCTTGCGCGCGATCAGCGAGTTGACCATGGCGTCGGCCTGCCAGCCCAGGTACCAGTCCAGGTTGGCCTCGTTGGCGGCGAAGCTGGCGAAATAGTTCGTGCGGTCGGTCCAGGTGCTGCCGTTGGCCTGCAGGCCGCGGCGCGAAAACTCGGCCAGCGCGTTGCGCATCGTGGGCGTACCCTTGAACAGCATGTGTTCCAGCAGGTGCGCCATGCCGGTTTCGCCGTAGTTTTCCTGGCGGGAACCCACGAGATAGGTCATGTTGACCGTAGTGGTCGGCTTGGACTGGTCGGGTGCCAGCAGGATGCGCAACCCGTTGTTCAGCCGGTATTCGTTGATGCCTTCGACCGAGGTGACCTTCTGTACGCCGGCAGGGACGGCTGCCTGCGTCCGGGCCTGGGCGGCGTGGGTAGCCGGCGGCAGCAGGGCGGCCGCGGACAGGGCCACGCAGGCGAAGGCCCGGCCCAGGAGACCGGAGCGGTTGGCGGTGAGCGATGATGGCATAGGCGGACTCGAACCGTTCAGGAAGTGGATTGGAGTGCCGGGCCGCGACAACGTTCCCGCCGCGCGGCCCGGAATGCTACTTGGACAGCAGCCGCATGGCCTGTTCCAGGCCGCTCAGCGTGACGGGATACATGCGGCCCTGCATCAGTTTCCGGATGATGTCGGTGGATTGGCGGTAGGGCCACAGGCCCTCCGGCTCGGGATTGAGCCAGACGAAACGGGGATAGGCCGCGGCCATGCGCTGCAGCCAGACCGCGCCGGCCTCGGTGTTGTGGTATTCCACCGAACCGCCCGGCTGCAGGATCTCGTACGGGCTCATGGTGGCGTCGCCGACGAAGATCAGGCGCCAGTCCGGGTTGTACTTGCGCAGCACGTCCCAGGTGTGGGCGCGCTCGGCGTGGCGCCGGCGGTTGCTTTGCCAGACCCAGTCGTACAGGCAGTTGTGGAAATAATAGACTTCCAGGTGCTTGAACTCGCTGCGCGCGGCCGAGAACAGTTCCTCGATCCGCTGGATGTGGCTGTCCATCGTGCCGCCCACGTCCAGCATCATCAGCACCTTCACCGTATTGTGCCGCTCGGGCACCATGCGGATGTCCAGGTGCCCGGCATTGCGCGCCGTGCTGCGTATGGTGTCGTCCAGGTCCAGTTCCAGGTCGGCGCCTTCGCGGGCGAAGCGGCGCAGCCGCCGCAGGGCCACCTTGATGTTGCGCGTGCCCAGTTCCACCTGGTCGTCGTAGTCGCGGAAGCTGCGCATGTCCCAGGCCTTGACCGCGCTGTGGTTGCCGGCGCTGTCCTGGCCGATGCGGATGCCCTCGGGGTGGTAGCCGCCGCTGCCGAAGGGCGAAGTGCCGCCGGTACCTATCCACTTGCTGCCGCCCTCGTGGCGTTCCTTCTGCTCCTCCAGCCGCTGGCGGAACAGTTCCATCAGCTTGTCCCAGCCCAGCTTCTCGATCGCGGCCTTGTCCTCGGGCGACAGCTCGCGCATGAAGCGCTGCACCAGCCATTCGGCCGGGATCTCCTTGCCCGGCGGGAAGGCCGCCTCGATGCCCTTGTAGTAGCTGGCGAAGGCCCGGTCATAGCGGTCGAACTGGCTTTCGTCCTTGACCAGCGTCATCCGGGCCAGCAGATAGAACTCGTCCACCGACGGCGCGATCACCCGGCGCGACAGCGCTTCCAGCAGCGTCAGGTACTCGTTGATGGAGACCGGCAACTGGTGCTTGCGCAGATGGTAAAAAAAATCAATGAGCATGAGGCCCCCCCTACGCGCTTCGCGCGCCCCGAACGGTGAGCCCCCCGCCGCTGCGCGGCAGCCCCCCGAGGGAGCCTGGGCCCGCCTTGGGGCGGCCCGGCGCCGGGCCCAGGGGGCGGCGCTGGCGGACCGGCGAAGCCGGATCCGCGGCACCCTGAATGACGCGCGGGGTGGATCGATGCGATTTCATGCCCGTCTGCCGCTTCTAGCCATGAGGATCAGGCGTTCGAACAGGTGGACGTCTTGTTCGTTTTTCAGCAGCGCGCCATGCAGCGGAGGCACGGCGGCTTCGCGGTCGGTGCTTTTCAAGGCTTCAGGCGGGATGTCCTCGGCCAGCAGGACCTTGAGCCAGTCCAGCAGTTCGGACGTGGACGGTTTCTTCTTCAGGCCCGGGGTCTCGCGCAGCTGGAAGAAGCTGTCCAGCGCCGCCGACAACAGTTCCTTCTTCAGGCCGGGGTAGTGGACTTCGACGATGCGTTCCATGGTCTCCTTCTCGGGAAACCGGATGTAGTGGAAGAAGCAGCGCCGCAGGAAGGCGTCCGGCAGGTCCTTCTCGTTGTTGGAGGTGATGATGACCAGCGGCCGGTGCACGGCACGCACGGTTTCACGCGTTTCGTACACGTGGAATTCCATGCGGTCCAGCTCGCGCAGCAGGTCGTTGGGGAATTCGATGTCGGCCTTGTCGATCTCGTCGATCAGCAGCACCACCGGCTCGGGCGAGGCGAAGGCCTGCCACAGCACCCCGCGCACGATGTAGTTCGTGATGTCGCGCACCTTCTCGTCGCCCAACTGCGAATCGCGCAGGCGCGAGACCGCGTCGTATTCGTACAGCCCCTGGTGCGCCTTGGTGGTGGACTTGATGTGCCATTGCAGCAGCGGCCGCCCCAGCGCCCGGGCCACTTCCTCGGCCAGCATGGTCTTGCCAGTGCCGGGTTCGCCCTTGATCAGGAGCGGGCGCTCGAGCGTGAGCGCGGCATTGACGGCCAGCGTCAGGTCGTCGGTGGCGACGTAGGTGTCGGTGCCCTGGAAGCGGGCGGCGGACGGCGAGACGGACTGGGGCATGGTCGGGCTGGCGGTAGGGCCCCGCGGGGGCGAAGCACCCAGTATAAGAAAACTCCGGACGGGCAGGGTGAACCGGCGCCCGTCCCGCAAAAGGGGCGGCGGACGGAGGTTGTTCCTGATGTATCATTAGGGGTTAAATAAAGACGGAAACCGGACCTGAGTACAACAATACGGTTTCTCGATGGAATAAAACGGAGACGCTTCGTTGGCCTGTGGGGGCCGGGCGTTGCCGCTCAGTCGTTTCGCCGCCCGGTATCGGGATTTCCTTGATTCTGATAGAGCGTTCTAATGAAGTTGAGCATAACGAAGCGGGCGCTGCCCGCGTTGGCCGCCCTGGCCGCCTGTGCGGTCGTCGGCTCGGCCGTGGCCCAATCGGCCCCGCCGGCTACCATCACCGGCAACGCCGATGCCGCCCGTGACAAGAATTCCATGTGCATAGGCTGCCATGGCATCCCGGGCTACAAAGCCAGCTTTCCCGAGGTCTATCACGTTCCGATGATTGCTGGGCAGAACGCCAAGTACATCGAGGCGGCGCTGAAGGAGTACGCCAGCGGCGCGCGGACGCATCCTTCCATGGTTGGCATCGCCAAGAGCCTGTCCGAGCAGGACATCGCCGATCTGGCCGCCTATTACTCCAGCCTGAAGTGAGCCGTCCGACCATGAAGACCATCCAGCGCCTTTCCTTCCTCGTCGGCAGCGCCTTGCTCTCGCTGTCGGCCGCCCAGGCCGCCGGCGACATCGCCGCCGGCAAGGCGGTGTTCGATCGCATCAACTGTGCCTCCTGCCACGGTGCCGATGCCAAGACCTCCATCGATCCCAGCTATCCCCAACTGGCGGGCCAGCATCCCGACTACCTCGCGCATGCGCTGAAGGCGTATCGCCGGGGCCAGTCCAATGCCGCGCCGTCGGCCAACATCCGCAAGAACGCCATCATGGGTGCGTTCGCCGTCCAACTGTCCGACAAGGACATCGAGGATGTGGCGGCGTACCTGTCCAGCCTGCCTGGCAACCTGGCCGTACGTAAGTAGTAGGGTCCTCCTACGCGCTGACGCGCGCCCAGAATGGTGGGCCCCAGCCGCTATGCGGCAGCCCCAAGGGGCCGGGACCCGCCTTGGGGCGGCCCGGCGCCGGGTCCCGAGGGGCGATGCGGATGGACCGGCAAAGCCGGATCCACCGCATCCTCAGTCTTCCATTTCGCTCCTGTGTGGAGCCTTGCTTATTCGGGGAGCAGGCCGGTCTGCCGGGTGATGCGTTGCCAGGTGGCGTGTTCCTGTTGCAGGAACCGGCGGTTCTGGTCGGCGGTGGACAGGGCCGGATCGGTGTCCAGGCCCAGGGAGGCCAGGTGTCGGGCGATTTCCGGCTTGGCCAGCAGCGTGTCGAGTTCCCGGTTCAGGCGCGCCACGACGGAAGCGGGCGTGCCGGCGGGGGCCGCGAGCATGTGCCAACCGGCCAGTCCGAAGCCGGGAAAAGTTTCTCCCAGGGCCGGAACGTCCGGCATCGACGGCAGCCGCGATGCGGTGCTGACCGCCAGGGCCTTCAGCCGGCCTTGCCCGACATGATTCATCACCACGATGGCAGGCAGGACGACGAGGTCGGTCCGGCCGGCTATGGTGTCCTGCAGCGCTTCCGAGGACTTCGAATAAGGCACCGTGGTCCAGCGGGCTCCTGACATCGATTCCAATGTGTTGGCCAGTATGCCCGAGAAGGTCTTGGCGCCTTCGGTCGCGACGCGAGGGCCCGTGCCGTCCTTGCCGGGGGCCGACAAGGCCTCCTTCAGCGTGGATGCCTTCAGCCCCGCGGTGGCTGCGATCATGAACGGGCTGTAGCCGATGAACCGGATGGGGACGAAGTCCTTGACGGGATCGTAGGGCAGTCCCTTGATCGTATAAAGATTACTGACCAGGGCGCTGGTGGTGCCGTAGAACAGCGTGTAGCCATCAGGCGAGGCGCGGGTGACGGCCTGGGCGCCGATGATGTTTTGCCCGCCGGGCTTGTTTTCTATCACGATCGGCTGGGCCCAGCCGCGGGCAAGCTGGGTTGCGATGTATCGCGCCACGATGTCGGTGCTCGAGCCGGGCGCGTGCGAGACGACCAGCTTGACCGGCCGCGTCGGCCAGTCGTCGCCCAGGGCGGGTGATTGCCAGGCGAGCGGGGCAAGGCCTGCGCAAAGCAGCCAGGATGTTGCGAAGCGGGGCATGTTGTCTCCTTGTGAGTATCTTTTCCGTCACGCAACGGCCAGCGGCGACAGGGCGGTGTCCGGGTGCGCCATGGCCTGGCGCAGCAACTGCTGGATCAGGGCGTCGCGGATGCCGCGGTGGGCGGCGCTGTCCCAGAGGTTGGCGCACTCGAGCGGATCGTCCAGGCGGTCGTACAGTTCGCCCCATTCCACGCCGTCATACACGCTGAGCCGGTAGCGGGGATGGACCAGGGTTCGCATCCGGACGGGGGCGTCGAAGCCGAAATAGGTCCGTTGGCCTTCCTCTTCGATCAGTACCGCGTCGCGGGCCTGGAACGGCCGCGCCTGGATCGAGGGCAGGAAGGACATGCCTTGCATGCCGTTGCAGGCTTCGACGCCGGCAGCTTCCAGAATCGTGGGCGCGATGTCGATGGTCGAAAGCAGGCCGTTTTCCCGCACGCGCCGGGCGTCCGGCGCGGCCCATATGAGCGGTGTACGTATCAGGCTGCGGTAATGCAGGGAGCCCTTGAACAGCAACTGATGATCGCCGCCGTATTCTCCATGATCGGCCGTGAAGATCACGATCGTGTTGTCGGCCAGCCCGCATTCTTCCAGGGTTTGCAGTACACGGCCGATGTTTGCGTCGATGAAGCTGATGGCCCCGTAGTTGAGCGCGATTGCCTCTCGTACTTCTCGTTCCGTGGCGGCAAAGCAGGCCATGGAGGTCTTGTGGGCGCGCCCCGCGTCGCGCTGGCGGCGCAGCCACGCCAGGTGGGGCGGCGGGGTGTCCGAGCGGTAGGACGCGGGCAGCGCCATGTCCTCCGGACGGTACATGTCCCAGTATCGGCCCGGCGGCGTATAGGGATGGTGCGGGTCCGGAAACGAGGCATACAGGAAGAACGGCGCATCGTTCCGCGCATAGGCGCGCAGACGGTCGCAGGTCCGCTCGGCTACCCACGCGCTGGGGTGCAAGGCTTCGGGTACGCGCGTGCGCCAGGCCTGGCCGACCGCCGCCAGCTCGTAGTCGCTGGGCAGGGCATTGGACCGGCCGATCCATGTTTCCGCGTCGGCGCACTTGCCGCGCAGCCATTGCCGGTAGTGGCCGTTGATGTCGTCGCCATGTTCGATGCCGATCTCCGCATGGCCGAAGCCGTAGTAGGGCAGGCTCATGGGGTATTCGTGGCCGCGCCAGCTGGCGACGCTTTCCTGCAGGTAGTCCCCGGGGTAATGCCGGGCGCCGTCGCGGGCCCGGCGGGGTGTCCTGGGATCGGGAAGCGGCGCATGGTCCGTCATGGTCTGGAGATGCGACTTGCCTATCAGTGCCGTGGCGTAGCCCGCCTCGCGCAGCAGCTCCGGGAAGGTCACGGCTTCCAGCCCCAGCGGCAGGCCGTTGTGGCGGACGCCGTGGGCCGACGGCATGCGGCCGGTCATCAGGCTGGAGCGGTTGGGCATGCAGATCGGCGTGGCGACGTAGGTGTTCGAGCTGGTCCAGCCCCGCTCGGCGAGCCGGTCGATATTCGGGGTCCGCACCGTGGTGTTGCCGTAGCAGCCGAGGTGATCGGCGCACAGCTGGTCGACGATGAACATCAGGAAATTGGGCCGCATGCTTTGCTTCGTGGAAGGAAGGGTCTCGGAGCCGAGATCCTAGCGGCTGGGGCCGGCTGACCGGTAATAGGAAGTTTTGAGAGCGCCATCACCCCGCGTGATGGCGGGCAGTCAAACCTGGCTTGCCAGCGTGGCCTTCATGATGCGCTCGGCCGCGATGACGGCATGGGACTTGGGCAGGTCGGGGCAGGCGCGTACGACCACGCGGCGGGAAAAGGCGGGGTGGGCGATGCGTCGGACGACCAGCGACGTGCCTCGCGTCAGCGTGCCCGCCAGTCCTTCGGGCAGCAGGGTGGAGAATTGGCCAGTCTCGCACAAGAGGAGGAGCGAGGAAATGTCCTCCACGCCGCCCATGATGTTCAGCCGGAGCTTCTGCGCCTGGGCCAGGGCAAGCAGCGACTGGTGCAGGGGCTGTGCCATGGACAGCAGCAGGGGAAAGTCCTGGAGGCTCGGCAGTTCCACCGGCGGCGTTCCGCCGGCATGGCTGGCCGGCGTCACCAGGCAGATGTTTTCCTCGTATAGATGCGCGTCGGATTCCCCCCGCTCGTCACTGGCCAGCACCAGCATGGCCAGGTCCAGTTCGCCGCGGCGCAGCCGCTGCGCCAGGGCGTCGGAATAGCCCACCACCAACTGGGGCTGGATGCCGGGGGCCTCCTGGCGCAGGCGGGTGAACAGCGGGGCGCAGGCGACCGGCGCGGCGCTGTGCAGGATGCCTATGCGCACCGGGCCGCTGGCGGTGTCCAGGGTGGACTGGATGGCGGCCCTGGCCCGGTCGATCTGCCTGAGGATGGCCAGCGCATGGTGCAGCAGTTCCGTCCCCGACGTGGTCGGGACCACGCCCGTGGGGCCGCGGGTGAATAAAGGCGTGCCGAGTTCGGTTTCCAGGGCGGCCAGGGCCTGGCTCAAGGCCGGTTGGACCACGTGCAGGCGCCGCGCCGCCGCGGAAAGGCTGCCCTGCTGGGCAATGGCGACGAAGTATCGGAGCTGCTTGACGTCCATGTCGTGGCCGGCCTGCTGAAGGACCGCGTGGCGGGAATGCGGCGGCCTACGAGCCGGCGCGCTGGCGGATCAGCTCGATATAGGCATCGGTATCGAGCGGGGTGCCCAGGCGCTGGGCTTCCCATACGACGCGGCCCAGGCATTCCATGATTTCGTGCGCCGCTTCGTGGGCGCCCTTGCGCTGGGCCAGCCGCTGGTAGGCGTCGCGGATGCCGGGCGGGTGGTCGATCGAGAGCTGTTCGGCGATCGCCAGGTGCATGGACAGGTGCAGGAAGGGGTTGGTGCGGCCGGCCTCGACGCTGTAGTCGGCCTGGGCGGCCTCGGGGTTCTCGAGGTCGCCGTGGTATTCGGGGTGTTCCAGGATCCAGTCCAGCGCGGTGGCTTCCAGCGGCGTCAGGACTTCGCCGGCGCGATGCTTGCGCCAGGTCTCGGTGAAGAACTGGCGGACCTGGTCTCGGGTAGGATTGAACATCATCCGGGCATTGTACCCGCCGCGCCGGGCCCGCCCCGCCGCCGGCCGCGTGCGCCGCCCGGCCGAATACGGGATAATCCACGGGATGTGACAGGGCCGCGCCGCGGCTTGCTTCAACGATCGTTCGGAAACGCCGCATGTCTTCCTACAAGCATATCCAGGTGCCCGCCCAGGGCAGCCGCATCACCGTCAACGCGGATTTCTCCCTCAACGTGCCCGACCAGCCCATCGTCGCCTACATCGAGGGCGACGGCACCGGGCGCGACATCACGCCGGTGGCGCTGAAGGTGATCGATGCGGCCGTGGCCAGGGCCTATGGCGAGGCCCGCCGCATCCACTGGATGGAAATCTACGCCGGTCGCAAGGCGACCACGCTGTATGGCGAGGGGGGCTGGCTGCCCGACGAGACCGTGGCCGCATTGCGCGAGTTCGTCGTCGCGATCAAGGGCCCGCTGGGCACGCCGCCGGGCGGCGGTTTCCGTTCGCTGAACGTGATGATGCGGCAGGCGCTGGACCTGTACGTCTGCTTGCGGCCCATCCAGTACCTGCGCGGGGTGCCGTCGCCGCTGAAGCAGCCGGAGAAGACCAACATGGTCATCTTCCGCGAGAACTCCGAGGACATCTACGCCGGGATCGAGTACGCCGCGGGTTCGCCCGAGGCCGTGGAGCTGATCACCGTGCTGGAGGAGAAACTCGGGGCCAAGCACCTGCGCTTCCCGGCCACCTCCGGCATCGGCATCAAGCCGGTCTCGCGCGAGGGCACCGAGCGCCTGGTGCGCAAGGCCATCCAGTATGCCCTGGACCACGACCGCCGCTCGGTCACGCTGGTGCACAAGGGCAACATCATGAAGTACACCGAGGGCGCGTTCCGGGACTGGGGCTACGAGATCGCCCGCCGCGAATTCGCCGCCGAGACCATAGACGCGGGGCCGTTCTGCCGCATCCGCAACCCGCGCACCGGCCGGGACGTCCTGATCAAGGACTGCCTGATCGACACGTTCTCGCAGACCATGCTGCTGCGCCCGGTCGAGTTCGACGTGATCGCCACGCCCAACCTGAATGGCGACTATCTTTCATCGGCGCTGGCCGCGCAGGTCGGGGGCGCCGGCATCGCCCCGGGCGCGAACATGAGCGATTCGGTGGCCGTGTTCGAAGCCACCCACGGGACGTCCGCCAAGTACGCCGGCAAGGATTACGTCAATCCCAGTTCCGAGATCCTGTCGGGCCGCATGATGCTGCAGCACATGGGCTGGCACGAGGCGGCCGACCTGATCCTGCCGGCCATGGAGCGAACCATCCAGTCCAAGCGCGTGACCTACGATTTCGCGCGCCAGATGGAGGGCGCGACCCAGGTGTCGTGCTCGGGATTCGGGGAATCGGTCATCGCCAACATGTAGGCTGCGAGTCCGCGCCCCCCGCGCCGCGCCCCCAAGGGGGGCGGCGCGGTCACGCGGACGCCGTGGCCTGCTTGCGCCGCGCCGCCGTGGCGGGTTGCCGCTTCCTGAGCCAGAGGTACAGGCCGCTGCCAAGCACAATGATGGTCGCGATGTCCAGCAGCGCCCAGATGATCTGCATGGGCAGGCCGCCGTAGTCGCCGAAGTGCAAGGGCTGAGAGACCAGGAGCGCCGTCAGGTACCAGGGCAGCCTGGGCGCCGCGGTGACCTCGGCGGTCTTGGCGTCGACCAGCACCGGCTGCAGCAGCTTGGAGGTGAGCGGTTCGTTGCCGGCCAGGAAGAAGGTGTTGTGGTGGGGGCTGGAGAACGCCGTGCCGGGGAAGGCGATGAACGACAGGCGGGTGCCGGGGGCGGCCGCCTTGGCTGCTTCCATGGACCGCTGCAGCGAGGCCCGCTCGGGCGCCGGCGTGAGGGGCTGGCCCTGATAGGGCGCGAGCAGGGTGCTGAGCTGATCGTACTGCCAATACTTGATCATCAGGTCGGCCCAGGTATTGATCATGCCCGTGCCACCGACGACGAAGGCCCAGACCAGGGTCACGATGCCCAGCAGATTGTGCAGGTCCAGCCATTTCACGCGCTTGGTGCGATGGCGCCGGACCTCGCCGAAGTCCAGCTTCTTCGTGAAGGGACCGTACAGGACGGTGCCGCTGACGATGGCGATGAGCAGCAGCAGCCCCATGAAACCCAGGAACAGCTTGCCGGCCAGGCCCGCGAACAGGTCGACGTGCAGCTTGAGCATCACGTACATGAAGCCTTCGTCGAAGCGCGGCTCGGCCAGGATCTCGCCGGTGCGCGCATCCACCGCCACGGAACGGAAATCGTCGGTGGGGGCGGGCGTGGGGGTAAGCGTGACGAACCAGATGCGCTCGTCATCCTCGTCTTGCGAGGCGAACTGGATGACCCGTTCGGGGTAGCGCGCATGCGCGACTTCCAGGATGCGGTCCAGGCTGACCCGGGCACTGTCGTCCTGCATCGCGGGCGCTTCGACCTCGGTTCCCAGCAGGTGGCCGATTTCATGGTGGAAGATCAGCGGCAGGCCCGTCAGGCACAGCAGCAGCATGAACACCGTGCAGACCAGGCTGCTCCATTTGTGCAGCCAGGCCCAGGTCTTGAGCGAGCGGGCGGACATGCGTCAGTCCTTCGTGAAGGTGGTGGGGCCGCGGGTGCCGGCGGAGTGGGTCGAGACGTTCATGAGCGGTGGGGCGATCCATGGGCGCGGGCCCGGACGGGACGGCGGCGCAAGCCGAACCAGAGCATGACTGCGACCGGGGTGCCCAGGCCGACCCAGGACCAGGCGTCGCCCCAGGTATCGGACACGAGGGCGCTGAGCAGTCCGGTGATGGTGAGGATGCCAAGCGCGAGCGGCCAGGCCCAGATGCGAAGCGTCAGGGTCGACATCGGTCCTCCATGGGAACCGAGAAAAAGAAGAATAATAATGATTTTTATTTAAAAAATAAACCGTGCGCGTGGGGCGCAATGGCGGTCCGGGGGAGGGGGAGGCAGGGGCGGAGGGCGGCGCGCGACCGCTCTCCGGTCGGCGGGGCCGCTACTTGCTGCGCTTGTCCAGCAGCGGGTCGATCTTGTTCCGTTCCTCCGTGAGGAACTTGGCGAAGCTGGCCGCACCGGGCTCCATGGCGCTGGCGCCGGCATCGACGAAGATCTTGTCCACTTTGGGGTCGGCCAGCGCCTTGCCGGCGGCTTGTTCGAGGCGGGCGATGATCGCGGGTGGCGTTCCCCTGGGCGCGAACAGGCCGAACCAGCCGTTGAAGTCGAAGTCCGGCAGGTTCAGGGCTTCGGCCACGGTCGGCACGTCAGGCAGTAGCGGCGATCGGGTCTTTGACGTAACGGCCAGCGCGCGCAGGCGGCCTTCCTTAAGGAAGGGGGCGGCCACGGGCGTGTTGACGAATCCCATCTGCAGCGTGCCACCCAGCAGGTCGGTCATGGCTTGGGCGTTGCCGCGATAGGGCGTGTGGGTGAATCGGGCGCCGGTCCGGGCGGACAGCATTTCGCCCGCGATGTGGCTGGAGGTGCCTTCGCCGGGCGAGCCGTACACGAACCGGTCCGGCGATTTCCTGGCCTCGGCTACCAGTTCGGGCAGCGACTTGACCGGAACCGACGCGTTGACGGTGATGACGTTGGTCATCTTGGCGACTCCCGAGATCGGCACCAGGTCGGTCGCGGGGTTGAAGCCCAGGTTGGAGAAAAGATGGGGGTTGGCCACGATGGGCAAGCCGTTGATGAGGATGGTGTAGCCGTCCGGCTTGGCGCGTACGACGTATTCGGTGCCGATGTTCGTACCTGCTCCGGGCTTGTATTCGACGATGACGGGTTGTCCGAGCGTCGATGCCATGTGGTCGCCGATGGCGCGCGCAAAGACATCCGAGGATCCTCCCGCCGCGCCGCCGATGATCATCCTGATCGGCCGGGTGGGGTAGGCGTCCTCCGGTTGAGCCGCGTGGGCGCCACCCGAGATGGCAACCATGAGTGCGAAGCAGCTGGCCTTGAGTCGCGTGTTACGCATGGTACGTGCTCCCTGCGTTGTCGGTCGGTCCATCGTCGAGGTCCGGGCACGAGGCGTGCCACGGACCCCTGCTCGAGCATCCTGGCTTTCCCGGGACGGGCTATTTGTTGACGGAGGCGCCCGATTGCTTGACCAGCTCCGTCAGGCGCTCGGTGTCCACGCGCAGTGTGCGCGCGAAGTCGGCGCTCGATCCGCCAACCACTTCGGCGCCCGCGTTCATGATCGTCTCGCGCGAGGAGGGGTCGGCCAGGGCCTGGGCCGAGGCCTTGTGCAGCTTGGCGATGATGTCGCCGGGCGTGCCGGCCGGGGCCAGCAGGCCGAACCAGCCCGTGAGTTCATAGTCGATGTTCAGGGCCTCGGCCACCGTGGGCACGTCGGGCAACAGCGACGAACGGGTCGAGGATGTGACCGCCAGCGGTCTCAGCTTGCCGGATTTCACGAACGGCAATGCCACGGGCAGGTTGACGAAGCCGACCTCCAGCAGCCCCGCGAGGTGATCGTTCGTCGCCTGGGCGTTGCCCTGGTAGGCCACGTGCGTCAGCTTGGCGCCCGTCTTCATCTCGAGCAGTTGGCCGGACAGGCTGGCGGAGCTGCCGAAACCGGGCGAGCCGTAGTTGTACTTGCCGGGGTTCTTCTTCGCCAGCGCGATGAGTTCCTTCAGGTTGTGGACCGGCAACTGGGGATTGACCGTGATCACGTTGGACATGGCGGCGGCTTCGATGATCGGTGTCAGGTCTTTCAGCGGGTTATACGGCAGGTCGGGATATAGCACCTGGCTCGTCGCCATCGAGATGCCATTGAGCAGCAGCGTGTAGCCGTCCGGTGCCGCCTTGGCCACGTAGTCGCTGCCGAGGTTGGTGCCGGCACCGGCCTTGTATTCCACGATGAAAGGCTTGCCCATGGACTCTTGCAGCTTCATCGCAAGCAGCCGGGCAACGATGTCCGAAGTGCCGCCCGCGGCTGCGGGGACGATGATCCGTACCGGCTTGCTGGGGTAGGACTGTGCGTTGGCCGTTGCGGGAAGGATCGCGACGGCGGCCGCGATGTGCAGGGAGGCTAGAAGCGGTCGAAGCATGGTGGTTCCTCGGTTGTGTTCGGGAGGGGCGGCGACTGCCACGATGGCATCCTGAGGATGTCTTGTTTTGTACACAATCCAATCCTAATCCTTATTTGCTCGATTGGTTCGATGTTTTGGTGAAAACCCCGAGAAAATTTTCGAATTCACCATTTTGGCGTTTGTTTTCGCCAGTTTGCGCTTGATTGGTGCATGGGCGGGAAAGTTTGAAAAGGAACTAAGCGCTGGACTGGCGGTTTTCTTTGGCTCATAATTTTTCTCAGATTGTGTACAAAGCGAGAAAGAGATGCCCAAAGCAAGAGTTCTGGTGGCCGGGGCCGGCCCGGTGGGCCTGGTCAGTGCCATGGTGCTGGCCGATGCCGGGATCGAAGTCGAGTTGTTCGAGCGCAATGCCAGCGTGATGGAGGACCTGCGTGCCTCGACCTTTCATCCGCCCACGCTCGATATGCTCGATCGCTACGGTATTGCCGACCCCCTGGTCGAGGCCGGCCTGAAGGCGCGCTATACCCAGCAGCGGGACCGTCGCAAGGGACTGATCGCCGAGTTCGATCTGGCTCGGCTGGCCGGCAGCACCAAGTATCCCTTCCGGTTGCAATGCGAGCAGTGGAAGCTCAACGACGAGCTGGTCAAGAAACTGGCCAGTTATCCGAATGCCAGAGTGCGGTTCGGCTGCGCGGTCGAGTCGGTGCAGCAGGACGAAGGCGGCGTCACGGTGCAATTGCGCACGGCCGACGGCATCGAGACCGCCCGCGGCGACTTTCTCATCGGCGCGGATGGCGCCTGGAGCGCGGTGCGCAACAGCGTCGGCATCGAATTCGAGGGCTACACCTATCCCGAGCGTTTCCTGGTGGTGTCGACGCAGTTCCCGTTCGAGCAGCACTTCGAGAACCTGTCGCTGGTGAACTACATCTCGGATCCGGAGGAATGGTGCGTGCTGCTCAAGGTGCCGTCGCTGTGGCGCGTGCTGTTTCCCACGCCCGAGCACGAGTCCGACGAGCGGGTCCTCTCGGATGCCGTCATCGAGCGACGCCTGCAAGGCCTGCTGCCCCAGCCGCGGCCCTACCAGATCGTTCATCGCACGCTGTACAAGGTGCACCAGCGCGTGGCCGCGCAGTTTCGCAAGGGCCGGGTACTGCTGGCGGGAGACTCCGCGCACATCAACAACCCGCTGGGCGGCATGGGCATGAATGGCGGCGTGCATGACGCCTTCAACCTGACCGGCAAGCTGATCGAGGTCCTGGCCGGACGCGCGCCCATCGAACTGCTCGACCTGTATGAACGCCAGCGCCGCACCGTCGCCATCGAATACATCAACGCCAACACCGCGCGCAACAAGAAGATGATCGAAGAACGCGACGAGGCCGTGCGCTCCCGCATCCACGATGAGCTGCGCGCCACCGCGACCGACCCGGTCGCGTCGCTGGACTATATCCGCAAGACCTCGATGTTCGACGCGCTGGAGCGCGCGGCGGAAATTGCGTGACCTGAAGGGGAAGGACATGGATGAACTGGATGTCTACCAGCGCCAGGGCCTGGGACATGCAAGCGGCGTGGGACGCCAGTGCGGGCTGGTGCTGGTCGATTTCATCAATGGTTTCGTCGATCCGGCGCTGTTGGGAGGCGCGCATGTGAGCGAGGCGGCGCAACGCACGCAAGGCCTGCTGCATGCCTTCCGTCAGCGCAACTGGCCAATCGCGCATGCGCGCATGGTGTATGCCGAGGATGGCAGCGATCACAACGTTTTCTGCCGCAAGACACCGAGCCTGACCCGATTCACCGAAACAGCCGAGTGTTCGCAGATCGTCCCGGGGCTCGCGCCAACCGCCGGCGAGTACATCGTGCGCAAGCAGGGCGCCTCGGCTTTCTTCGCGACAGGCCTGGCCGACTGGCTGCGCGGCAAGGGCGTGGACACCGCGGTGGTGGTGGGTTGCACCACCAGCGGCTGCGTACGCGCAACTGCGCTTGACGCCATGCAGCACAACTTCCTGACCGTGGTGGTGGCCGATTGCGTGGGCGACCGCGCGATGGGCCCGCACCAAGCCAGCCTGTTCGACATGGGGCAGAAGTATGCGGACGTGATGGATCGCGACGAACTGATTTCACTTTTTTCTTGAGGAGCAAGCCATGGATCACCTGGGTTATCGGATGAAGTTCGGCGTGATTGGACCGTCGACCAATACCATCGTGCAACCGGATTTCGACGACATGCGCCCGGTAGGCGTCACCAACCACTACAGCCGCATCGAGATTCCCGACTTCAAGGTCGATAGTGACGAGAGCTTCGTGCACATGATGGAGTCGATTTCGGGCAACACCATGCAGGCGGCCAGTGTGCTCAAGACCTGCGAGATGCAATACCTGATCATGGGCATGTCGGCGGTAATGTTCTGGGGGGGCAAGAAAGGGGCTCAGGCGTATCTGGAAAAGATGCGCGAGCACGTGGGCGTGGATGTGAGCTGCGGTTCGTTCGCGCTGGAGGCAGCGTTGAATGCCTACGGCGCGCGCAGGATTGCCTTTCTTTCTCCCTACTACCCCGTGGCGAATGCGGAAGCGCGGCAGTTTTTCGAGGACTGCGGCTTCACGGTCGTGCGCGACATCTGCCTGCGCCGCCCGAGCCCGGTCCAGATCGCGCATACCACCGACCAGATGTGCCGCGACGCGATAAACGAGCTCAATGGCGATGACGTCGACGCCATCGTGCAACTCGGTACCAATCTCTCCATGGTCCGGCTGGCCGCCGCCGCCGAACTCTTCCTGGACAAGCCCGTCATCGCGATCAACACGGCCACGTACTGGCACGCGCTGCGCCAGTGCGGCATCCAGGACAAGGTCCAGGGGCTGGGGCGCCTGTTGTCGCACTACTGAACACGATCAGGAGACGCCATGATTCGCTATCTCAAGCGCGGCCGTGATGTCCAGGCCCGTGCCAACGACGACGTCGCCGTCCGCAACACCGTCGAGGGCATCATCCGCGACATCGAGGCTCGCGGCGACGAGGCCGTCCGCGAGTACAGCAGGAAATTCGACAACTGGGATCCGCAGGACTTCCGCCTGTCGCGGCCGGCCATCGAGCGGGCGATGAAGAGCCTCTCGTCCGGCGAACTGGACGACATTCGCTTCGCCCAGGCGCAGGTGCGCAACTTCGCCCGGATCCAGCGCGAATCCATGCTGGACGTGGAGGTCGAGACTCGTCCCGGCGTTTTCCTGGGGCACCGCCATATTCCCCTCAACGCGGTCGGCTGCTACATCCCCGGGGGCAAGTATCCGCTGCTGGCGTCGGCGCACATGAGCGTGCTGACCGCGAAGGTGGCGGGCGTGAAGCGGGTGGTGGCTACCGCGCCTCCTTTCCACGGGGAACCCCACCCGGCCATCGTCGCCGCGATGCACATGGCGGGCGCGGACGAGATCCTGGTCCTGGGCGGCGTGCAGGCCGTGGTGGCGATGGCGGTCGGCACGTCTTCGATCGCACCGGTGGACATGCTGGTCGGTCCGGGCAACATGTTCGTGGCGGAAGCCAAGCGCCAGCTGTTCGGCCGCGTGGGAATCGACCTGTTTGCCGGCCCTACCGAAACGCTGGTCATCGCGGACGAGTCGGTGGATGGCGAAATCTGCGCGGTCGACCTGCTTGGACAGGCGGAACATGGGCCGACTTCGCCGGCCGTGCTGCTGACCGACAGCGAAGCGCTGGCGCACGCCACCATGGCCGAAGTGGAACGGCAGCTCAAGATCCTGCCCACCGCCGAGATCGCGGCTCGTTCGTGGGCGGAGTTCGGCGAGGTCATCGTCTGCGATACGCGGGAAGAAATGCTGCAGAAGGCGGATGAGCTGGCCTCGGAGCACGTGCAGGTGATGACCCGCGATCCGGACTGGTTCCTGCAAAACATGACCAACTACGGCGCGCTGTTCCTGGGGCCGCGCACGAACGTCGCCTTCGGCGACAAGGTGATCGGCACCAACCACACGTTGCCCACCAACAAGGCGGCGCGCTACACCGGCGGCTTGTGGGTCGGCAAGTTCCTGAAGACCTGCACCTTCCAGCACGTGACGACCGACGCGGCCAGTGCCGAGATCGGCGAATACTGCTCGCGCCTGTGCCATATGGAGAATTTCGCGGGGCATGGCGAGCAGGCCAACATCCGCGTGCGTCGCTACGGCAACCGGCCGGAACTGCCGTGGTACGAGCCAGTGGCGGCCTCGCAGCCATGACCACGCTATTCGACAAGATCTGGGCGGAACACTCGGTCGCCCGCAATGATTCCGGCGAAGACCTGATCTATATCGACCGGCATCTGGTGCAGGAGGTATCCAGCCCGCAAGCCTTCGCCAGCATGGCCGAGGCCGGCCGCTCGCTGCGTTCGCCGCGGCGGCACATCGCGGTGCAGGACCACAATGTACCCACCACGGCCGACCGGCTGTCGAACATTCCCAATGCGGAAAGCCGGGAGCAGATCGCCACGCTGCGGCGCAATACCCGGCGCACGGGCATGCGCCTGTTCGACCTCGACCATCCGCTGCAAGGCATCGTGCACGTCATCGCGCCGGAGCTGGGCTACGTGCTGCCGGGCAGCACCGTGGTCTGCGGCGATTCGCACAGTGCCACGCTGGGCGCGCTGGGGGCGCTGGCCTGGGGCATAGGCACCTCGGAAGTGGGCCATGTGATGAGCACCCAGAGCCTCTGGATGCGCAAGCCGAAGACGATGGGTGTCCGGATCTCGGGGCAGTTGTCCGCGGGAGTCTATGCCAAGGATCTCGCGCTGGCCCTGATCCACCACATCGGCACCAGCGGCGGGACCGGCCATGGCATCGAATACCTGGGCCCGCTGGTGCAGGCGCTCTCGATGGAGGCGCGGCTCACGCTGTGCAACATGACCATCGAGGCCGGCTCGCGCTTCGGCCTGATTGCGCCCGACGCCATCACGCTGGCCTACCTGCGCGAACGGGTCCAGGGGGCGGCGCGCGAACATTTCGAACAGGCGGCACAGGCCTGGGCCGCGCTGCGCACCGACGAGACGGCCGACTATGACCGTTACGTCGAGTTCGACGCCGACGGGATCATGCCGCTCGTGACCTGGGGCACGACGCCGGCCGACAGCGCCCCGTTCTCGGGCCGCGTGGGCGACGGGATCGTGCCCAGGGACGACGCCGACCGCGACCGCCTGCGGGAGAGCCTGGCCTATATGGGTCTCGAACACGGCCAGCCGCTCGCTTCGGTGCCCATCGACGTGGCTTTCATCGGCTCGTGCACCAACGGCCGCCTGGAAGACCTGCGCGCCGCCGCGCAAGTGGTGCGCGGCCGTCGTGTCGCCGCGGGCGTGCGCGCGCTGGTGGTGCCGGGCTCGACCAGCGTCAAGCGCGCGGCCGAGACCGAAGGCCTGGCGCAGGTTTTCGTCGACGCCGGCTTCGAGTGGCGAGAGTCCGGCTGTTCCATGTGCATAGGCATGAACGGCGACAGCCTGATGCCGGGCCAGCGCTGCGCATCCACCTCCAACCGCAATTTCGAGAACCGGCAGGGGCAGGGGGGGCGGACCCACCTGATGAGTCCCGCCGCGGTGGCGGCATCCGCCCTTCGGGGCCGCCTGGCCGATCCCCGGGAGTACCTGGCATGAAAGCAGTCATTGCGGAAGTCCACGGCCGCGCCGTCCTGCTGCCGCGCGACGATATCGATACCGACGCCCTGTTTCCCGGCCGCTTCCTGCGCGCGGTGCACCGCACGGGCCTGGGGGCGCACCTTTTCGCCGACTGGCGGGCCGAAGGCCGGCCCGAGGTGGCCTTCATGGAACAGGCCGAGCCGCCCAGCGTGCTGGTGGCGCTTTCCAACTTCGGCTGCGGATCGTCGCGCGAACATGCGGTGTGGGCGTTGGCGGACTATGGCGTGCGGGCGGTCGTGGCCCTTTCCTTCGGCGATATCTTCCGCAACAACTGCGTGAAGAACGGCCTGGTGCCTGCCACGGTGACGCCGGCCGACCACGAACGCCTGGTACGGGCATGGGCGGGGCCGGCCCAGCCCATGCTGCGCCTGCGGGTGGCGCAGCGGACTCTCACGCTCCCGGATGGCGGCGCCATCCCGATCACACTGGCCGACGGCCATGCGGAACAACTGCTTTCGGCCGAGGACGAGATAGACCGCACATTGCGTCACGACGCGGCGCTGCGCGCCTATGAAGGGCGTATCCAGCGCGACCGGCCCTGGCTGGCGTCCATGGACTGAATGGTTCCCTTTTCTTCGCTTAGTGGAGGCCGCATGGCCAATCCGATTCTCAGACAAAAACTCTCCAGCGGCGAATTCATCGTCATCCCGGGCGTGCAGGACATGATCGCCACCATCATGACCACCAAGGTCGGTTTCGACATCGTCTACGGTTCGGGCTATTGGCTCACGGCCTCCAACCTGGGGTTGCCGGACGCCGGCATCGCCACCTATACCCAGATGGTGGATCGCATGCGCACCATCACGCGCACGACCTCGGCGGCACTGATCGCCGACGCGGATACGGGCTATGGCGGCTTGCTCAATGTGCACCACACCGTACGCGGCTACGAGGAAGCCGGCGTCACCGCCATCCAGCTGGAAGACCAGGAGTTTCCCAAGAAGTGCGGCCATACGCCCAACAAGCGTTGCGTACCGATCGAGGACATGGTCGACAAGATCAAGGTTGCCTGCGATGCCCGGCAAGACAAGGAAAACTTCCTCATCATCGCCCGCACCGATGCGCGCGCCAGCCTGGGCGTGGATGACGCCATGCGCCGCATGGAAGCCTATGCGAAAGCCGGCGCCGATATCCTGTTCTTCGAGGCCCCCCAGAGCGAAGAGGAAATGCGCCGCGTTTGCGAGGCCTTCGACCTGCCCATGATCGCCAACATGGCCGACGGCGGCAAGACCCCGATCCTGCCGGCTCATGTGCTCAAGGAAATTGGTTTCTCGCTCGCGATCTTTCCGGCCATGACCAGCCTGGTCGCGGCCGCGGCGATGGAAAAGGCGCTGCGCCACCTCAAGGAGACGGGCACCAGTCTG
The DNA here is from genome assembly GCF_029845405.1 of Pigmentiphaga sp. GD03639. Lineage (NCBI taxonomy): Bacteria > Pseudomonadati > Pseudomonadota > Betaproteobacteria > Burkholderiales > Alcaligenaceae > Pigmentiphaga > Pigmentiphaga sp. GD03639. The sequence continues at coordinate 39,696 of NZ_JAOCLR010000024.1, read as the reverse complement.
TCGCCCGACATTCCCATGGCCGATTTCAGGGAGTTCTGCGAACTGATCGGCTTCGGGGAGGTGTGGGATTTCGAGAAGCGCTGGGCGCGTTGACGTATTCGGGAGCCCGAACGTGGACAGGTTCGAATTTTCCACCGTACCGCAGCTGATCGTGGAGCGGGGCGCCGCGCGTCGCTTGGGCCGGCTGCTGCGGGACCGTCATTCCGCCATGCGCCTGTGCCTGGTCACGGACCGGTTCCTGCATGCCAGCGGACTGCTGGCGCCCGCGCTGGCCGATTTGCGGGACCACGGCTGGGAGGTCACCGTCATCGACGACGTGGTGGCGGATCCACCCGATCATGTGGTGGCGAAAGCGGCCGATCGCGCGCGCGATGCCAGGGCGCAAGTCGTGCTGGGCATGGGCGGCGGGTCTTCGATGGACGTGGCCAAGCTCATCGCCGTGCTTTGCGGCTCGGCCCAGCCTCTGGCCGAGATGTATGGCATAGGCAAGGTCGCCGGTCCGCGCCTGCCGTTGATCCTGATGCCCACCACGGCGGGCACGGGTTCCGAGGTGACGGCGATCTCGATCGTGACGACGGGCGAGACCAGCAAGAGCGGGGTCGTCTCGCCGTTGCTGATGGCAGACCTGGCCATCCTGGATGCCGAACTGACCGTGGCACTTCCGGCCGCCGCCACGGCAGCGACGGGCATAGACGCCATGGTCCATGCGATCGAGGCCTATACGTCGGCGCGATTGAAGAACCCCTTGTCCGACATGCTGGCCCGGCGCGCCATGCAATGGCTGTCGAGGAATCTGCTGCTGGCCTGCCGCGAACCCTCGAATCTGGATGCGCGCGAGGCCATGCTGCTCGGGGCCATGCTGGCCGGGCAGGCGTTTTCCAATGCGCCCGTCGCGGCGGTTCATGCATTGGCCTATCCCCTGGGTGGGCATTTTCACGTGCCGCATGGACTGTCCAATGCCCTGGTCCTGAACCACGTGCTGCGTTTCAATCTCCCTGCCGCGCGGCCGCTGTACGCCGACTTGGCACGCGTGGTGCAGGCAGAGTATGCCGGCGCCGATGATCTGGCGGCGGCGGATGGCTTCATCCGCTACATGGAAGAGCTGGTGCGCGCAACCGGCATTCCCCGTTCGTTGCGCGAAGTGGGCGTGGCGCAGGCCGATCTTCCCATGCTCGCGCGCGATGCCATGATGCAGCAGCGATTGTTGGTCAACAATCCGCGGCCGGTGTCGGAAGAGGACGCGTTGGCGATCTATCGAGCGGCGTTCTGATCCACGGGGGACGAGGCGCGTTCGAGCAGCGCGAACTGGGCCGACCGCAGGTGGCCATGCATGACCGCGCGTGCCCATTCGGGGTCGCGCGCGGTGAATGCATCGATCAGTTCACGATGATGCTGGAAAGTACGCGCCAGGCGCGAGCGGTCGTAGCTGCGCCGCGTCAGCAGGATGATCTTGATGTCCACGCCCTTGGTGCGCATGGCCAGCAGCCGCGGGTTGCCGGCGGATTCGGAGATGCGCGCGTGGAAGTTCCGGTTCAGCGGGGCGATGCGGTCGAGGTTGGCGGGACTGATGTCCGGGCCGCGTGATTCCATCTCGTCCTGGATCTCGTGCAGCTCGGCCAGCGTGGCCGGGCTCATGCGGGTCGCGGCCAGGGCGGCCAGTTCCGATTCGATCAGGATGCGCACCGCGTAGAGATCCCGGATTTCCTGGGTGGTCCAGGTTCGCACGGTGGCCCCCGCGTTGGCGCGCAAGATCAGCAGGCCATCGGCCACGAGCAGCCTGAGCCCTTCGCGTACCGGCGTGCGCGATAACCCCAGTGCTTCCGAAACTTCCTTTTCCGTGATGCGCGCGCCCTCGGGAAACCGGCCCGAGATGATGCCGTCCCGCACGTAAGCGTAGGCTTGCTGGACGGACGGGGCCCGCGTGGTCAGATCGGAGGACAGCGAATACGTATCGGACGAGAGCGTCGGTACGGACGAAGATTTCGAAGTAGGGGACATGCGCGCGGCAGCCAGGCTTGGTGCAACAACTATAGCGGATATGCCGCCAGGCATGGGGCGGCTGGCATGGGCCGGCGTGCCGCAGATTAGGCCGCGCGCCGGCCCACGTAGCGGGTAACGAAGGCCGGCCCGCGGTGCCCGTCTCCTTCGTCCAGTTCCACCTCGCCTTCCCAGCCGTGCACTTCCTCGAGCAGGCCGGCGAAGTCCGCGCGTATCGTGGCCAGGTCGCTCAGCATGTCGACGTCACGGGGACCGCCGCTCCGGTAGGCCAGCTGGCGCGGGTGGAAGGATTCCAGGACCAGCCAGCCGCCGGGAGCCAGCGCGCCCGCCAGGCGACGGTGGGCGTCGGCCCGGAAGCCGCTGGGCAGGTGGACATAGATCAGCACGACCGCTGCACAGGTGGCCGGCGGCGGTGTCCAGGCGGCCAGGTCCGCGTTCAGCGTGGTGATGGTGACGCCGCGGTTCGACGCCAGGGCCAGCGCCTTGTCCAGTCCGACCTGCGAATTGTCGACCGCCAGCACCTGGTGTCCGCGCTCGGCCAGCCACACGCTGTTGCGGCCCTCGCCATCGCCGGGCAGCAGCACCCGGCTACCGGCCGGCAGGCGGGGTTCCTGCTCGGCCAGGAAGCGGTTGGGCGCGGTTCCGTACTTGTAGCCAGGTTCGGAAAAGCGTTGATCCCAAGTCTTCATACCGCTCGATATCTCCGATAGGGGGACTTACTCGTCTTGTTCCCTGAGTTCGTACCACATGGCGTTCAGGACGGCGAAGGTCGCCGCCAGGCCCAACCCCAGTATCCAGGAAAAGTACCACATGCTCGTTCCTCCCAGGTGTGTCAGTAGGCGTGGTTGCCGGGTTCTTTCAGGGACGCTTCGTCGACCTTGCCCCACAGGACCCGGTAGACCCAGGACGTGTAGGCGACGATGATCGGGACGAAGATGGCCGATGCCACCAGCATGATGAACAGCGTCAGGTGGCTGGACGAGGCATCCCAGACGGTCAGGCTGGCCCGCGGGTCGGCGGACGACGGCAGCAGGAACGGGAAGATCGAGACGCCCACGGTCAGGATGATGCCCAGTATGGCCAGCGAGCTGGCCAGCAGCGCACCGACCTCGCTGCGCACCCGGAGCAGCAGCAGGGCCAGCGCGGAGCCGGCCAGGCCGGCGGCCGGTGCGAGCATCAGCCACGGATGGGCCGCATAGTTGTCGAACCAGGCGCCCGTCGCGGTTTCCGCCGTCTTGCGCAGCGGATTGGAGGCGCCCAGGGGATCGATGGCGCTCGTGATCCGGTACCCGTCCACCCATGCCCACAGCGCGATGCCGCCCAGCGCGAACAGCAGCAGCGTCAGGAACGCCGCCGCGCTGCCGTAGCGGCGCGCGCGCTCGGCCACCTCGCCGCTGGTCTTCAGGACCAGCCAGCACGCGCCTTGCGTGGCCAGCATGGCCACCGATACCAGGCCGCACAGCAGGGCGAAGGGCGACAGCAGTCCGAAAAAGCTGCCGTCGTAGAAGATGCGCAGATCGCCGTCGAGCCTGAAGGGCACGCCCAGCAGCACGTTGCCCACCGCCACGCCCAGGATCAGCGAGGGCACCAGGCCGCCGGCGAACAGCGCCCAGTCCCAGACCGCGCGCCAGCGCGTGCCTTCGCGCTTGCTGCGGTACTTGAAGCCCACCGGCCGCAGGATCAGCGCGAACAGGATGGCGAACATCGCGAGATAGAAGCTCGAGAAGGACACCGCATACAGCGGCGGCCAGGCGGCGAAGATGGCGCCGCCTCCCAGGATCAGCCACACCTGGTTGCCTTCCCACACGGGGCCGATGGTATTGATGACCACGCGGCGCTCGATGTCGGTGCGGCCAACGAAGGGCAGCAGCATGCCCGTGCCCAGGTCGAAGCCGTCGGTCAGCGCGAATGCGATCAGCAGGATGCCCAGCAGCGCCCACCAGATCAGGCGCAGCACGTCGTAGTCGATGAGTGTGTGCAGAATCATGGCTTACTCCTGGGCGGTAAGGCGTTGGGACAGGTGCGGGGCCACGAGCCGGACTTCCGGATCGGGGTCGGGTTCCACGCCCTTGCGAATGGCGCGCAGCATCAGGCTCATCTCGACGATGAACAGCACGGTGTAGAGCGCGGTGAAACCCAGGATGGTCAGCAGTACCGTCTCCACGCCCAGGTCGGAGACGGCGGCGGCGGTGGGCAGCACGCCTTCGATGACCCACGGCTGGCGGCCGAACTCGGCCACGATCCAGCCCATCTCGGCGGCGATCCAGGGCAGCGGGATCGAGAACACCGCGACCTTGAGCAGCCAGCGGTGCGCGTCGAGCCGGCGGCGGGCCGACATGATGAAGAACGTGGCCGTCAGCAGGATGAAGAAGAAACCCAGGCCGACCATGATGCGGAAGGACCAGAACAGCGGCAGGACCATGGGCACGGTGTCCCAGGCGGCCTGGTCGATCTGCGCGGCCGTGGCCTGGCGCGGGTCGTCCAGGTAGCGCTTGAGCAGCAGGGCGTAGCCGAGGTCGCGGCCGTGCTCCTCGAACGCGTCGCGGTCGGCAGGCGCGATGGCGGCGGAGCTTCCCGCCGCGCGTATGCGCTGCAAGGCGTCGAAGGCCACGATGCCGCTGCGTATGCGGTCCCGTGCGTGGTCGACCAGCGTGGTGATGCCGGGGATCTCGGTGGTGAGCGAGCGCGTGCCGATCAGGCCCATGACGGCCGGGATGCGGATGGCGTAGTGGGTCTCGCGCGCCTGCTGGTCGGGGATGCCGACGATGGTGAAGGGAGCGGGCGCGGGCTCGGTTTCCCACATGCCTTCGATGGCGGCCAGCTTCATCTTCTGGTGCTCGGTCGACAGGTAGCCGCTTTCGTCGCCCAGGACCACCACCGACAGCGCCGAGGCCAGCCCGAACGAGGCGGCCACCGTCATCGAGCGCTTGGCCACGTCGATGTGCCGGCCCTTCAGCAGGTACCAGGCCGATACGCCCAGCACGAACACCGAGGCGGTCACGTAGCCGGCCGATACCGTGTGGACGAACTTGGCCTGTGCCACCGGGTTCGTCAGGACGGCGAAGAAGTCGCTGACTTCCATGCGCATGGTCTCGGGATTGAAGGCCGAGCCGACGGGGTTCTGCATCCACCCGTTGGCGATCAGGATCCACAGCGCCGAGAAGTTCGATCCCAGCGCCACGCACCAGGTCGCCACCAGGTGGCCGACGCGCGACAGCTTGTTCCAGCCGAAGAAGAACAGGCCGACGAAGGTCGCTTCCAGGAAGAAGGCCATCAGGCCTTCCAGCGCCAGCGGCGCGCCGAAGATGTCGCCGACGTAGTGGCTGTAGTAGCTCCAGTTCATGCCGAACTGGAACTCCATCACCAGGCCGGTGGCCACGCCCAGCACGAAGTTGATGCCGAACAGCGTGCCCCAGAATTTGGTCATCTGCCGCCAGATCTTGCGCCCGGTCATGACGTAGACCGTCTCCATGATGGCGATGACGACCGACAGGCCCAGCGTGAGCGGGACGAAAAGGAAGTGGTAGAGCGCCGTCAATGCGAACTGCAGGCGCGAGAGTGAAACGATGTCGAGGTCCATGGTGCCAGCTTCCTCCTCAGTCCGGGCGCAGGGTGTGAAGTTGATGATCGAAGGCGGGAGTGCCGCGGCGCAGGTCGGCGGCCACGATGCCGGCGGCCAGCACGACGATGCGGTCCGCCAGGGCGGCCTCCCGCCTGATATGGGTGGCGATGAGAAGGGTCCGGCCATGGGCCTGTCCGGCCAATCGGTCGACCACGTCGCGCGCGGTCGGCGCGTCCAGCCCTTCCGTGGGTTCGTCCAGCAGCCACAGCCGCGTGGGGCGCAGGAACAGCCGCGCCAGCGCGAGCCGGCGTGCCTGTCCGGCGGACAGCCCCAGGCCGCCTTCGCCCAGCCGCGTATCCAGGCCGGCGGGCAGGGCGGCGATGGCCTGGTCCAGGCCCGCGGCCCGCAGCGCGGCCCACAGCTCGTCGTCGCTGGCATCGGGGCGGGCCAGGCGCAGGTTGTCGCGCACGCTGTCCTGGAACAGCTCGGTGCGCTGGGTCAGCAGACAGGAGGCGGGGGCCTGGACCCGCCCGCCGGAGGGCAGCCGTTCGCCCGCCACCAGGGCCAGCAGCGTCGACTTGCCCGCGCCGCTGGGGCCGACCACCGCGACTCGCTCGCCGGGCCGGACCACGAGCGTGACATCCGCCAGTGCCAGGCCGGCGGGCAGGCCGGGCCGGCTTTCGTGGCCCAGGCTGGCGTGTTCGAGCCGGATGTCGCCGGAGGCGGCGCGGGGCGGGGGCGCGGCGGGTGCGTCCAGTCTTGGCGCCAGGCGGCGGATGGCCAAGAGGGTGCGGCCCAGCTCCAGGATTCCCCGCCGCAGCGGCGTGAGCGGTTCGGCGCTTGCCAGCACGAGCAGCAGCGCCAGCGCCGCCACGGGGGCGCCGATGGCCGAGCCGGCCACCAGCAGGACACAGGCCGCCAGCGTGGCGCCCATGGCAAGCGTGCCCGCCATGGCCTGCAGGAACCCGCCTTGCGTGTCGGCGCGGTTGATGGTGTCGTCGGCGGCGGCCAGCCGGTGTTCGGTCCGTGCCAGCAGCCGGCATCGCTGCGCCAATTGGCCGGCCATGGCCAGTTCGGTCTGGCCGGAGACGAGGTCGATGGCCTGCGCACGCAGGGCTTCGAGCGCATGGGCGCGGCGGCAGGCGGCGCGGCGGCTGCGGCGCATGGTCCAGGCCAGTATGCCGGCGCCGGCGGCCAGCAGCCAGCCGGCCATTGCCAGGCCCAGCGGCAGGCTGATCACGCCCAGCGTGACGCCGGCCAGCGCGATGGCGGCACAGGCGGCCCCGGCGGGAACCAGCACGCGCAGGTACAGCGCGTCCAGCGCGTCGGCGTCGGCGGTCAGGCGGAACAGCAGCCGGGCCGGCCGGGCGAGCAGCTTGCGCGCGGCCTCGGGCCGGGCCCAGCCCGCGAACAGCCGGGGACGCAGCGCGGCGATGACCGCCAGCGCCGCATCGTGGGTGACGACCCGCTCGCCATAGCGGGCCGCCGTGCGGACCAGGGCCAGCAGCCGTATGCCGGCGCCGGGAGTGAACACGTCGAACGCCAGGGCGGTGCCGGCGGCCAGTCCTGCCAGCGCGGTGGCGGTGATGAACCATCCGGACAGGCCCAGCAGCCCCATGCCGGCGAAGACCGTCAGCGCGGCCAGCGCGATGCCGCTCCACAACAGGCGCCGCCGGCCGGCGAAGAACAGCCGCAAGACGGCGCCAATGGAGGCCTTCATGACGCGGCCTCCATGACGTCCAGCGCGGCCAGGTCCATGCCGGCCGGCGCCGCGCGCGGGGGGGCCAGGTCGATCACCCGGTCCATGCGCGAGGCCAGTTCGGGGTCGTGCGTGGCGACGATCAGGGTCTTGCCCGCGGACTGCGCCAGCAGCCGGCGGGTCAGCTCCCGGGCCGTGGCGGCGTCCAGGTGGGCGGTGGGTTCGTCGGCCAGCCACAGGTCGCTGCCGGGCGCGGCGACTGCCCTGGCCATTGCCAGGCGCAGGCATTCTCCGCCGGACAGGCCGGTGCCGGCTTCGCCCAGCGGGCGTCCAGCTTCGCGTCCCGCGAGCAGCTCCAGGGTCGCGGCCCGCAGGGCGCGGTCCACCGCCCGCGGGTCCACGTCCGGGCGGCCCAGGGCGACGTTGGCGGCCAGCGTACCGGCAAAGACATGCGGCTTCTGCCCTATCCAGGCCATGCGTGCCCGCAGACGCGGCGCGTTCTGGTCATCCAGCGCCACGCCGTCGATGAGGACGGCGCCGGACTGGGCCGGCACGAGGCCGGCGATCAACGCCAGCAGCGTCGACTTGCCCGCGCCGCTCGGTCCGACGATGGCTACCCGCTCGCCCGGGGCCACGCGCAGGTCCAGGCCGTCGATGACCGGTGGCGCCGAATCGGCGTGCGCGAAGCGCAATTGGACGAGTTCGACGGCGGGGGGAGGGCGACGGGCGGGCGCGTCGTCCGGCGAGGGCAAGGGGAGGATGCCGCCCACCAGCTTCGTGGGCGCGGCGGCGAGCGCCCGCAGCGCCTCCAGCGCCGCCCGGCCCGCGGCCCGGTCATGCCAGGCCGTGGAAAGGTCGCGCAGCGGTTCGAAGAAACTGGGGGCCAGCAGCAGGACGAAGAGCCCCTGGCCGAGGGAGAGCGGACTGCCCCAGGTGCCGAAGGGCAAGGTGCCCAGCAGGTGGAATCCTACGTAGACCGCGACCATGGCGACCCCGATGGCGGAAAACAATTCCAGCACCGCCGAGGACAGGAAGGCGATGCGCAGTACCGCCATGGTACGCGTATGCAGTGTTTGTGCAACGTATGCCAGCCGTCCGGTGGTGGCGTCGACGGCGTCCAGCGCACGCAGCGTGGCCAGCCCGCGCAGGCGATCCAGCAGGAAGGCGTTCAGCGTGCCCATCTCCGCCAGGTGGGCCTGGCTGGCGCGCTGGGCGCGCCAGCCCACCAGCGCCATGAAGACCGGGATCAGCGGGGCCGAGGCCAGCAGGACCAGCGCCGCGACCCACGACAGCGGCGCGACGGCCGCCAGGATGGCCAGCGGCACGACCAGTATCTTCAACTGGATGGCGGGATAGCGGGCCAGGTAGGGCAGCGCGGCATCGGCCTGTTCGGCCAGCACGCTGGCCGCGTGGCCGGCGGCGGGGCGGCGCTTGTCCAGCGGGGAACCGCTTGCCAGCGCGTCGACCGCGGCGGCACGCAGCGCCGACAGGCGGCTCCTTGCGACCTGGAAGCTCAGGCGCGTTCCCCACGCATCGCACGCCGCGCGCAGGGCGCCGGCAAGCAGGAAGGCCGCGGCGGACACCAGGCCTGCGGCCACGTCGCCGGGATCCGCCGCCATGCGCTGCACCGCCGCGGCCAGGATGCCGGCCTGGGCCAGCCACGTCAGCGATCCGGCCAGTTGCAGCCAGTCGCCGGGGGAGGGGCGAAGCGCGTCGCCGGAGCGCGCGCAGGCGGGGCGGGACAGGGGCGTACTCCCGTTGTACGTTGGGCTACGCCTAAGGTATCAGTGCTCGGCCGTACGTGACAATGATCTACGTCAAGTCGCGACATTCGGTCGCGCCTTCGGGGGCGGCCGGCGGCAAAAAGAAACGGCCCCGTCTAGGGGCCGTCGTTCAATCGCGGTAGCCGTGGCGCCGGTAGTGGCGCTCTTCGCGGTAGCGCTCGCGCTCCCAGCGCCGCTCCTGTTCCCAGCGCCTTTCCCGCCAGTACGGGTCGTAGGGCACGTAGCCGACCGGCCCGGGGATCACCATGACGGGGGGAGGCGGGGGCACGTAGACCGGCGCGGGGGCCACGTAGACCGGTGGCGGGCCATAGACGATACCTGGTATACCGATGCCTATGGATACGCTCACGCGGGCCTGGGCCGTCGCGCTGACGGCCAAGAGGGCCGCGGCCATCAGCCCTGCCATTGCCAGCCGTTTCATACAGATTCTCCGAAACTGCGATAGTCCGACTGTAGGGGCGATTTCCGGCCGGCGGTTTGTGCGGGCTGTTGCAATCGTCGCTACATGTAACGGCCCCGGGGCGGGCGTCGCGGTTCGCGTTGCCCCGCCGCGACGCCATCAGTATCCGACGGTGAAGCGCCGCCCCGTATGCGCGGGCTTTTCCACTTCGTCCAGCATCGCGATGGCGAAGTCTTCCATGGAGATCCAGCTGCGGCCGTCCGCCGCGGTCAGCAGCGTATCGCCGCCCAGGCGGAACGTGCCCGTGCGCTCGCCCGGCGTGAACAGCGCCGAGGGCGACAGGAACGTCCAATCCAGGTCCTTCTCGGTCCGCAGGGCGTTCAGCCAGTCACGCCCGGCCAGCGCCTCGGGCTTGTACTCGGCCGGGAACGTCGGCGTGTCCACCAGCGCGATTCCGGGAGCCACCTCCAGGCTGCCGGCGCCGCCCACTACCAGCAGTCGCCGCACGCCGGCCTGCCTGACGGGGCCGAGGACGGCGGCCAGAGGCGAGGTGGCGAAGCGCACACTGCTGATGACCGCGTCCTTGCCGCGCAGGGCGTCGGCCAGCTTCGCGCCGTCGGCCAGGTCGACGTCCAGGGTCTCCAGGCCGGGGCGTGCGGCGAGCTTCGAGGCGTGGCGGGCGAGGGCGGTGACGTGGTGGCCGCGGGCCAGGGCTTCGTTGACGAGGCGGCTGCCGACGTTGCCGGTGGCGCCGAGGATGGCGATGTTCATGGAAACTCCTTGATAGTGAGGGGACGGAGGGAAACCGTCGCGACAGCCATCAGCTTAGGGGCTGTCCCATGAGGGAAAAACAGGGGTGGCCGCCATAGTTTGTTTCGGTTTACGGTCAAATGCGGGCTCCTTTCGCAGCGTCGTAGGCAAGGGTTACATCCCATTCCTGTTCCCCGGGAAGCGACAAGCGTATAGATAGGGCCCATGTCCGACGGCCGCGGCCGGGCATTGCGCTTGCTACGGCCCGGGGCGGACACTCTGCCGCTGTCCCCCAAGGAGCCCATATTGACCACCATGCTTCGAGGTCCCGCGCACAGAATGGCCGGGAACGACACCGCCTTTTCGATGGAAGGCGCGCCGTCCCCCGGGCGGCGCGCCGATACGGCGCCGCTTGACAATCGCGCGGCGGAACTGGCCGCCGGCCTGCGGGATGCGCAGGCCCATATCGATCCGAAGTTTCTTTACGACGCGCAAGGGTGCGTCCTGTTCAACGCCATCTGCGAACTCGAGGAGTACTACCCGACCCGCACCGAGCGGGCCATCTTCGAGGCCCATCGTCCGGCCATCGCCCGGTCCCTGCCGCGCCGCATCCAGTGGGTGGACCTGGGCTGCGGAGATTGCGCGAAGTCCCGTTCCTGGCTGGCCCACGTGGACGCCTGCCGATATCTGGGCGTGGACATCGCCGCCGACTGCCTGCGGCACGAGGTGGCGGCGCTGGGGCGCAAATTCCCCCAGATCGCCTGCGTGGCCGTGGAGGCGGACTTCTCGGGCGACCTGGACCTGCGCCGCCACCTGGTCGATATCGAGGAGCATCCGCCGGTGTTTTTCTACCCCGGATCGTCCATCGGCAACTTCGATCCGGAGCGAGCCGTCGCGCTGATGGCCGCGATCTGCCGCCAGGCCGGTCCGCGCGGCAGTCTGTTGATCAGCGCCGACCTGCGCAAGGACAGGCGCGTGATGGAGCGCGCCTATGCCGACGACCTGGGCGTGACGGCGGCATTCAACCGCAACGTGCTGCGCGTATGCAACCGGGTGCTGGGCAGCGACTTCCAGCCGGCCGAGTTCGACCATGAGTCGCGCTTCGACGATGGCCACGGCCGTATCGAGATGCGGCTGCGGGCCCGGCAGCGGCAGCGCGTACGCTGGGGGACGTCGGAGCGGATATTCGAGGCAGGCGAGGAGATCGTGACCGAGCATTCCTACAAGTACACGCCGGCGCAGTTCGATGCCATGCTGGCGCAGGCGGGTTTTTCGGTGCGCAACATGTGGACCGATCCCCGTTCGTGGTTCGGCGTTTTCCTGGCCCAGCGATGAACGCGCGCGACGATGTGTTCGTTCCCGAGTTGCTGGCCCGCCGCGTGGCGGCCGTGCGCGAGGCGACGCTGGCCCTCCTGGACGGGTTGACGCCCGAGGACTGCATGCTGCAGTCCATGCCCGAGGCCAGTCCGGTCAAGTGGCACGTCGGCCACGTCGCGTGGTTCTTCGAGACCTTCGTGCTCGAACCGTGGCAGCCGGGCTTCAGGCCCTTCGATCCCGCCTTCCGCGAGCTGTTCAACTCCTACTACGTGGGCGTGGGCGAGCGGCATCCGCGCGGCCAGCGGGGGCTGCTCTCGCGTCCGTCGCTGGACCGGGTCATGGCCTACCAGCAGTCGGTGCTGGAACGCCTGCTGGCCTGGATGGACGATGACGCGCCGCCGCGGGCGCTGGCGCTGGTCGAGCTCGGCCTGCATCACGAACAGCAGCACCAGGAACTGATCGCGACCGACCTGAAGCACCACTTCTGGCACAACCCTCTGCTGCCCGCGTGGCGGCCGGCCCGGGCCAAGGAACCGCCGTCGGAACCCGGGCCGGCGGCATTCCTGCGCTATGACGAGGGACTGGCGGACGTGGGGCATGCGGGCGAAGGCTTTGCCTTCGACAACGAGGCGCCGCGGCACCGCGTGTGGGTCGATGCGTTCGAACTGGCGCAGCGCCCGGTCTCGAATGCGGAATACCTGGCCTTCATCGAGGACGACGGCTATGGCCGGCCGGACTTGTGGTTGTCCGACGGCTGGGATGCGCGCGTGCGCGGTGGATGGGACATGCCGCTGTACTGGATGCGGCGCGACGGCCGATGGATGTGCCATACGGTGGCCGGGCCGCTCCCCATGGACCCGGCCGAGCCCGTCTGCCACTTGAGCTATTACGAGGCCGATGCCTATGCCCGGTGGGCGGGCGCCCGGCTGCCGACGGAACAGGAATGGGAAATCGCGGCCGCGCGGGCCATGGCCGAAGGCGCCGGCCTGCCGGCCGATGGGGACTTCGCCGAGTCGGGGCTGCTGCATCCAGCGCGGCTGCGCGCCGATGCGCCCGGTTTCCTGGGCGGTGTCTGGCAGTGGACGCAAAGCGCCTACCTGCCGTATCCGGGTTTTCGTCCCGCCGCCGGCGCGGTGGGGGAATACAACGGCAAGTTCATGATCAACCAGATGGTGCTGCGGGGCGGGTCCTGCGCCACGCCTCGCAGTCACATCCGTGTCACGTACCGCAATTTCTTTGCGCCTGGCTCGCGCTGGCAGTACGCCGGCCTGCGGCTGGCGCGATAAGGAGCCGAGCATGAAGGAACCCGAGAAGCGGCGGCCGGAACGGACCCGGGCCCAGGACGACATGGGCCGGGGCGAGCCGCGGCTGCCCCACGAGCACGACGAATCGCACGACAGCCAGGAAAGCGCGCCGCGCAAGGTGATCGAGCAGGCCTACGAGGATGTGCAATCGGGCCAGGAAGACACCGACCTGCGCTCCAGCGGAGGCCGGCGCGAGCCGAGCGTGCCGCGCAACGAACGCTGAAGCGGGCGGGGCCGTTTAGCGCGCCTTGCCCTTGGGGGCGGCGGTATCGGCGTTGCGGCGGGCCTCGCGCAGGTTGGCCAGCAGGCCCTGGCAGTCGGCGTCGGTGCCAGGGCCGGTCTCGATCAGCGGGATCAGCGCGGCCAGCGGATTGATGAATGCCAGCGCGACGGAAGCGCCCGCGCGCGCGAACAGCGAGGCTTTGTCGATCTTGAAGTCGGGGGCGCCGAAAGTGCCGACGATGTCGATGGGCGAGCGGGCCACCAGTATGCTCTTGTCCTTGGGCCGGGGTTCGAAGCGCAGCCCCAGGCGTTCGTTGCGCAGGTCTATGGTCCCATGGCCGTCGATGCGCGTGTCGTCGGTGTCGACGACCAGGGCCTGCGAAGTGGCGATGCCGTCCTTGACCCCGAAGGTGGCGACCGCGCAGCGCAGCCGCGTGTCCTTGTCTCCGCCGATCAGGAATCCCAGCGCCTGGGAGGCGTCCAGGCCGATGGCCTCGACCAGCAGGTTGGAGATCTCGCCGCCGGTCACGGCCACGCCCACGGTGCCGTCGGCACGCCCCAGCATGGCCCGTATCGAGTTGCCGGCGGTCTTGAGCTTCACGTCGGCGCCCAGCGTACCCTCGCTTTTCTGCATCAGTTTCACGTCGGGGAACAGCCGGTTCAGCCGGGCCCGCCGCACGCCGATATGGGCGTCGGTGCGTATCACCGGCTGGCGTGCGTCCAGCGTGATGTCCGAGCGCAGCTCGCCGCCCGCATAGCCGAAATTCAGCGGCACCAGCTTGAGCACGCCGTCCTGCAGCACGAGGTGGGCCGAGAAATCGTCGAAGGCCCAGGGGCCTCGCACGCGCACGTCGCCCGCGTCCAGCGTGACGTCGGCGTCGATGGCGTTGAGCCGCTCCAGCCTGAACTCGGCGTCGGGCAGGATGCGGCGGTCGGCCGCCGGCCGGGGCGCGGCCTGCTCCTTCTGCGCCGTGGCATCGTCGCGCACGCCGATCAGGGGGCCGAGATCCTTCATGTCCAGCACGCGGCTCTTGAGCTTGGCGCGCAGCATGGGCTTGTCGCGGCGCATCTCGTAGCTGGCGTCGCCGGAGATGTCGGTCGAGCCTATCCTGCCGTCCATGCCCGTCAGGCCGAAGTTCATGCCGTCGCGCTTCAATCGGCCCTTGATGCGGTAGGGCGGGGTGGTGGGCAGGGGCAGGTTGATGTACGGATACAGCGTGGACAGGGTCGGCCCGGCGATGTCCAGCGCCACGTCCACGGAGGCATCGCCGAACGGATCGCCCACCTGGCCCTCGGCCCGGATGCGGGTGGGGCCGCCCTTGGCATCGATGAAGAACGGAAAGGGCGTACCCGAATCGCGCAGCGTCAGGATGCCGCCGGTGCGCGCCACGCCGCCGAAGGCGGCGTCATGGTAGTGGCCGCCGAATTCCAGCTTCATCCCGTAGGCCGGCCCGGAGGCGGGCGTCTCCATGCTGTCGGCCTGCAAGTAGGCATCGGCCTTCAGCACGCGGTCGTCGTAGTTCACCTTCACGCGGTTCAAGGACAGCGCGCGCACCACCACGTCGGGGGGCGGTCCGCCATCGTCCTGCCGGGCCAGGGTCCAGTTGTTGGCGCCCGACGCATCGCGGGCCAGATGGGCCTGGGCGCCGTCCACCGACAGCAGGTCCAGCACGACGGCGTGCCGCAGCAGGGGCAGCAGCCGGACCTGGACCTCGATGGATTCGGCCTGCAGCATGCGCTCGGGCTTGGCGCCGGGAATGTTGTCCACGGCCAGCCCGTGCAGGCGGATGCGGGTGACGGGCCGCAGCCGCATGCGGAAGTCCTCGAGCACCACTTGCCGCCCCAGCCTTTCGGTGGCCAGTCTTTCCACCGGCCCCCGCAGGAAGCGCCAGTCGGTCAGCAAGGCGGCGACAACCAGAAGGACGACGACTCCAGCAACGGCGGCAAGGATTCCTTTTGTTCGCATCGGCAGGTTCCGCGAGTGGGGGATACCCCTGTCCCCGCGTTTTAACGGCTCACGGCTGTTTGCGCAATTCCGCGGGCGGCAGCTTCATCAGGTCGCGGTACTTGGTTACGGTGCGCCGTGCCACCACCACGCCCTGTTCGGCCAGCATCCTGGTCAACGAGACGTCGGACAGGGGGTCGCGGCGATCCTCGGCGGCGATCATGTCGCGGATCAGCGCCCGCACGGCGGCGGCCGAACATCGGCCGCCGGTTTCGGTGGCCAGTTCGCGCGAGAAGAAATGCTTGAACTCGAACACGCCGCGCGGCGTGGCCATGTACTTGTTGTTCGTCGCCCGCGACACCGTGGATTCATGCAGGTCCAGTTCTTCGGCCACCTTGCGCAGCACCAGCGGCTTGAGCGCGATCTCGCCATAATCGAAGAAGGTGCGCTGGTGCGCGACGATGGCCTCGGCCACGCGCTGGATGGTGGTGAAGCGCTGTTCGACGTTGCGTATCAGCCAGCGTGCTTCCTGCAGTTCCTGCGCGAGCGGGGCGCGGTCGTCGCAGCGCGCCTTGCGGAACAGGTTGGCATAGGCGTGGTGCAGGCGAGCCTTGGGCATGACCGCGGGATTGGTGGAGATCACCCATTTGTTCCGGACCTTGCGCACGATCACGTCCGGCACGATATGGTCGGTGCCTTCTTCCGAGAACGCCAGGCCCGGCCGGGGCGTCAGGCTGCGAATAAGGCGGCAGGCCACCGCCAGGTCTTCGTCGTTGCATCCCAGCCGGCGGCGCAGTTCGGCCGTCTCGCGGCGCGCCATCAGGTCCAGGTAGCGGTCGGCGATCGCCATCGCCAGCGCGCGCCCCGGCGTCGTCTCGGCCAGCGCTGCCAGCTGCAGGCGCAGGCATTCTCCCAGGTTGCGCGCGGCAAGCCCCGGAGCGTCCAGGTGCTGGACCAGGGTCAGGGCGACCATCCATTCGTCGTGCGTGGGGGCGGGTTGTACGGCGAGCGTGGCCGCCAGATCGTCGAAGTCCTGGCGCAGATAGCCGTCCTCGTCCAGCGCCTCGATGATGATCTCGGCCAGCAGCCGGTCGCGGTCCCCGAGCCGGTAGCCGCACAACTGCTGGTGCAGGTGGTCGTGCAGCCCCATGGAACTGTGCGTCCACTGCCCGATGTCGGGACGATCCTCGCCATCGTCGTCGCGCGTCCGGGTGCCGGCGTAGCTGCCGCCATAGGGTTCCGGGTCGAACGCGGGCGGTGGGGGTTCCTGGGCATCGTCGGCCTCGGCGGAGCCGGTGGTGTTGCGGTCCACGGAAAGGATCGAATCGCCGGCTTGCGCCCCCGAAGAGGCTTCCTGGTCGTCTTCCTCCAGGAAGGGATTGTTCGCGATGGCTTGCTGCAGCTCCTGTGTGAACTCGAGCGCGGACATCTGCAACAACTTGACGGACTGCTGGAGCCTGGGCGTCAAGGAGAGTTGCTGCCGCACACGCATGTCGTAAGTAGCTTGAACCAATGCTGTCTCCCATGCTTGGCCGGAGGGTCGGCCGTTGATGTCGCAATCCCCCTACTTGCAAGCTTCGTGCCAATGCGAAGACGTAGGCACGGCGCGCCGGACGGTGGAAAATAGCGTGCAGCTCTTGCCGGTCCGGTAAGTTTTACCGGTGCGGTCGCCGGCGGCCAGGGTCCATGCTCGACGAAACGGGTCTGTCTCGTAACAGAATGAGAAGAACATGCGAAGCTTCCTGCGCGTCCTCCTGTACGGCCTGTGCGCGGCGCTGTTGTGCCACTGCGCCAGTCCGCTTCCCGATCCGGCCAGCGGCGTGGAGCCGCGCCGCAAGGTACGCATCTCCAGCGACGCGGGGCTGCTGACCTACCGCGAGAGCCGCCGCATCATCCAGCAACTGGACGCGCGGGCCAAGGCGGGTGATTTCCTGGCGCGGCACCTGCAGGTCGAGGAAGCCGTGGCCGATGCGCCGCTGGTCGTCGGCAACGAAGTGCGGCTCTTCGGCGACGGGCCCAGCACCTACCGCGCCATGGAAGAGGCCATAGGCGCCGCTCGCCGCTTCATACACCTGGAAAGCTACATCTTCGAGGACGACCAGATCGGCAACCGCATCGCCGAGATGCTCATCGCCAAGCGTGCGCAGGGGGTCGCCGTGGCCGTCATGGTCGATGACATCGGCACCTTGTCCGTGCCGCCCGATCTTTTCGACCGCATGCGGCAGGCCGGCGTCCAGGTGGTCTTCTTCAATCCCGTCAACCCGCTCAAGAGCCGGGGCGGATGGTCCATCAACGAGCGCAGCCATCGCAAGATCCTGGTGGTCGATGGCGAGATCGCCTTCGTGGGCGGCATCAATCTGAGCGACGTGTACGCGTCCCGGCCGGTGGCCGGTTCGGCCCGGGCCCACGACGCCGGCAGCCGGGAGGACGCGCCCTGGCGGGACACGCACATCAGCATCCGCGGTCCCGCCGTGCCCGACGTGGAGCGGGTATTCCTGGAGGGGTGGCGCAGCCAGGGCGGGCCGCCGCTGGGCGATCTCGATTTCCTGCCGCAGCAGCCCCGGCGCGGGCCGCACGTGGTCCGCATCCTGGTCAACCGCCCGGGTTCGGCGGACAACCACGCCATCTACCTGACGCTGCTGTCCGCCATCAACAGCTCGCAACGGTCCGTGCACATCACCATGGCCTATTTCGTGCCCGATCCGGGCTTCATCGAGGCCCTGGCCGATGCCGCGCGCCGTGGTGTCGACGTGACGCTGCTGCTGCCGGGATTCAGCGATTTCTCGATCGTGCTGCATGCCGGCAGATCCCACTACGAAGAACTGCTCGAGGCCGGCGTGAAGATCTACGAGCGCAAGGATGCGCTGCTGCACGCCAAGACCGCCGTGGTGGACGGCGTCTGGTCCACGGCCGGATCCAGCAATCTCGATTGGCGCAGCTTCACCTTGAACCACGAGATCAACGCGGTGATCCTGGGCGCCGATTTCGGCGCCCAGATGGAAGCCCTGTTCGAGCGCGACAGGCAGGCGTCCGAACCGGTGTCGCTGGAGCAGTGGAAGCGGCGGCCGCTGACGGACAGGCTCAAGGAATTCATGTCGCGCCTGCTGGAGCGGTGGCTGTAGCGGCGGTTCTAGGCGTCGCCGCCGTGCTTGTAGGTGTCCAGCCGGTTGTAGAGCGTCTTGAGGCTGATGCCCAGCGTGCTGGCAGCCTGGCGCTTGTCGCCGCCGAAGTGGGCCAGCGTCGCGAGGATCAGCTCCCGCTGCGCGTCGGGCAGCGGTATCCCCACCGCCAGTTCCAGGCTGCCCTCGCGCCGGACCACCCGGCGATTGCGCGGAGCGGGTTCGGGATTCTGCACCTCGACCTCGTCGTCGGCCAGAATGAACGCCCGGTGCACGGCGTTCTTCAGTTCCCGGACGTTGCCCGGCCAGTGGTACTGGCGCAGGCCGTCCAGGGTGCCGCGGGCGAAACGCTTGCGGGTCTTCTCGGTTGCGTTGAGCTGGTCGAGGAAGCGCTGGGCCAGCAGTTCGATGTCGGCGGGACGCTCGCGCAGCGGCGGGACCCGCAGCGGGAACACCGCCAGCCGATAGAGCAGGTCTTCGCGGAAGCGTCCTTCCCGCACCGCCACCTGGGGGTCGCGGTTGGTCGCGGCGATGACCCGGACGTCCGCGGAAATCTGTTCCGTTCCGCCGACACGGTGGAAGGCCGAGGTCTCCAGCACGCGCAGCAGCTTGATCTGCATCTCCGGGGCCATTTCCGTGATCTCGTCCAGGAAGATGGTGCCGCCGGCCGCACGTTCGAAATATCCCACGTGCTGCTGGATGGCGCCGGTGAAGCTGCCTTTCTCGTGTCCGAACAGTTCTCCCTCGATCAGCGTCGAGGGGATGGCACCGCAGTTGACCGGGATGAAGGGGCCGGTATCGCGCGGGCTCTTCTCGTGCAGGGTGCGCGCGACCAATTCCTTGCCCGTGCCGCTTTCGCCCACGATAAGCACCGTCAGCGCGGTGGGCGCCACTTTGTCGATCTGCTGGTACAGCTCCCGCATGGGTATCGAGGCGCCGTACAGCAGCCCGTAGTGCTGGGGCGGCGGAGCCGGGCGCACGGGTTCGGCCGCGATCGGGGCGGCGGGGCCGGACGCCTCGTAGGGCGTATCGGTGTCCAGGATCGGTGCCAAGGCTTCGTCAGGGCGCATCGCCTGTTCCTTCCGCATGAGTCTCCAGGGTGGGGCCGGGGCGGGAGTGCCCACGGCAGGGCGGGAGTCCCATTCTAAGCAAGGCGTCCCCCGCCCAGGAAGCCGGTCGCGGGGGGTATGGTAACGGGCTGTCGCAAGCCCCGCGCGGGTCGGGGGAATTTACAAGTTTTCATGTAATTCTTACCTATTGCTTGCACTTGGGCCAGGAGAGCGCGGGCCGGAACGGAAACTGCGGCGGCATGGGGCCGAACACCGCGCCGGATCCGTCCCCGGCCCCTGGGGCAGTCTATACAAGGAGTAAGCAATGTTGCGATGGGCAGCCATTTTCTTCGTAATTGCCTTGATTGCCGCATTATTCGGGTTTGGCGGGATCGCCTCCGGAGCGGCGGAGATCGCGAAGATCCTGTTTTATATTTTCGTCATCGTCTTCGTGGTCACGCTCCTGCTTGGAGCGTTCCGACGATAGGGATGGCGTCTGGAACGTCAAAAGGAGCGAATATGGGCAAGTATCGGGTTGCGGGACTGCGCGACGTGGAGGGCGCCATCGGCCAGGTTCGGAGCCTGGTCGAGGATGCCGAGGCGCTCCTGCGGAACACCGCCGGCCACGCGGGCGGCGAACTCGAGGCGGCGCGGGCGCGGCTGCGCGACCAGCTGGACCGGGCCCAGGACCTGTTCCAGGACGCGCGCCGCAGCGCCGCCGAGTCCTACCGGCAGGCGTCCGCCCAGACCGATGCCTATGTCCATGACAATCCCTGGCGGGCGGTGGGCATCGCCATCGCGGTGGGCGTCGTCATAGGCCTGCTCGCGCCCAGGCGCTAGCCGCCGTTTCCGTCCCCCCGTTTCCAACCTCATCGTATCGAGGAGCCTGACTGCATGCCGCATGTCCTGATCGTGGACGACGAACCGAATACCCGGGCAGCCCTGGCGGAAATCGTCAGCGCCGAGGGGTTCACCAACGCCGTTGCGGGCGACCTCCGGGAGGCCCGCATTCAGATCGTGCGCCAGAGTCCCGACGTCGTGCTGACCGACCTGAAGCTGCCGGACGGCAGCGGGATGGACCTGTTCAAGGAGCTGGACCCGTCCATCCCCGTGGAGGTCATCCTGATCACCGGCCACGCCAGCGTGGAGAGCGCGGTCGACGCTCTTCGCCTGGGCGCGGCCGACTATCTCATCAAGCCGATCAACATGCAGCGCCTCAAGGCCATCCTGGACCGCATTCCGCGGGCGGGCGACCTGAAGGCCGAGATCGGTTCGCTGCGCGGCGAGCTGCGCCGCTTCGGCCGCTTCGGCCGCATGCTGGGCGGTTCTCCCGCCATGCAGGACCTGTACGACCAGATCGGCAAGGTCGCGCCCACCGAGGCGACCGTGCTGCTGATCGGCGAAAGCGGCACGGGCAAGGAGCTGGCGGCCCAGACGCTGCACGACCTGAGCCTGAGGCGCAAGCGCCCGTTCCTGGCGGTGAACTGCGGCGCGATTTCGCCCAACCTGATCGAGAGCGAGATGTTCGGCCACGAGCGCGGCAGCTTCACCGGCGCCGAGCGCCAGCACAAGGGCTATTTCGAACGTTCGCACGGCGGCACGCTGTTCCTGGACGAGATCACGGAGATGCCCATCGAGCTCCAGGTCAAGCTGCTGCGCGTGCTCGAGACCGGATTGTTCATGCGCGTCGGTACCAACCAGGAAACCGAATGCGACGTGCGCATCATTGCCGCCACCAACCGCAACCCGCAGGAAGCGGTGGCCGACGGCAAGCTGCGGGAAGATCTCTATCACCGCCTGAACGTCTTTCCCATCCATCTTCCGCCCTTGCGCGAGCGGGCCAAGGACGTCGAACTCCTGGCCCAGAGTTTCCTCGACATGCTCAACGAGACGCACAAGTCGGCCAAGGCCTTCTCGCCCGCCATGCTGGCCGACATGGCCTCGCATGCCTGGCCCGGCAACGTGCGCGAACTGAAGAACTACGTGCATCGTGCCTTCATCATGACCGATGGCGGCCTGATCGACACGGTGGCGGCGCCCATTCAACTGGCGCCTGCCGGCAAGACGGAAAGCGAGCCCATCGTCACCATACCCGTGGGTACATCGCTTGCTGAGGCGGACCGGCGGCTGATCTTCGCCACCCTGCAGCACTGCGGGGGAGTCAAGAAGCACGCGGCCGAAGTGTTGGGCATCAGCCTGAAGACGCTCTACAACCGGCTGGAGGATTACGCCGCAGACGACGCCCGCGAGGCGGACATGCAGGACGTGCCGGTTTCCTGAGCGCGCCTGCTGCCGTCGCGAAAGGCGCCAAGCGCCATGGAGCCCTGATATGTCCCCGTCGTACGCGCATTCCGTTCCCCCGGATCCTCCCGTCAAGGATCCGCCACCGGTCGGCGATCCCCCCAACCAGCCGGTGGGGGATCCGCCGGTGCCGCCGGCCCAGCAGCCCGATCCCATCGATCCCGAGCTGCCTCCTCCGCCTCCCGCGCCGCCGGGCGAATAAGGCGCGGCACGCTACGTGCTGGCAACTCCTCATCCGTGATTCGAGGAGATTGCCGTGTCGCTCATCGTCGCTGCCCGTTTCGACTCCTTTCCCGAGGCCGAGGAGGCCGGCCGCAAACTGTTCGTCGCCGGCTTTGCCCATGAGGACGTCTCCATCTTCTTCGTCAATCCCGCCGGCCAGCATGACCGCTATCCCCTGGGCGGAGACCAGGCCGCCGACCCGGGCGCGCGCAAGACCCGGCGCGGCGCCGTGGCGGGCGCTGCCCTGCTGGGCCTGCTCGGAGCCGTCATCGGCTCCATCGTCTGGCTGTATGCCGCCGGCTCCGTGCTCGCGCTGATCATCGCGGTGGGTGTCGGCGCCTACATCGGCTCGCTGGGCGGCGCACTGGTGGCCACCCGCAGCGCCTCGCGCGCCTACCGGGCCGGCCACAGCACGGGAATGCGGCGCGCCGGCGTCCTGACGGCCGTCCACGTCACCGTTGCCACCGAAGCCGCCGCCGCGCAGGTGCTCAGGGACTGCGGCGGCAAGGACGTGGAGCAGGCCGAGGGCCGGTGGCGCGACGGCGACTGGGTGGACTTCGACCCCGTGGCCGCTCCCGTCCTGAGCGACAAGGTGCAGGCCAGGCCGTCCGATGCCATGGATTCCCGGGAATCCCGCGCCATGCAGCACTGACCCCGAGCGCTACCCGGGATGTCAACGGCCGCGGGTCGCGTCGTCTTCGTCGTCGCCGGGGTGCGAGCGGGCCAGGCGTTCCTCGTCCACCACCTCGTCGGGCAGCACGTCGGCGCCGGTACGTTCTTCCTCGTCGGGGTCGACGGAGAGCCGTTCTCCCGTCCTGCTCGAATCCGTGCCGGCCTCGTCCTCGGGCAGCCCGGCCAGATCGCTGCCGGAGTCGGAGGTATCGCTGGGACCGAGTTTGCCGTTCTTGCTGCTGTCTTCCGGCAGGCTTTCGCCCGTGCCTAGCAAGGTACTGTTGGACATGGCGTGCTCCTTTTCACAAGCTTGGCAGGGGAATTGTCGCGCCGCGCGACATCCCCGCTCAAGCCTGCCGACGCAAACCGCGTACCCGGCCGCGAGCCGCCCTAGGCGGTGGCCGGCGTCTTGTCCTTGTATTCGCACAGGTCGGCGATGCCGCATTGCGGACATTTGGGCTTGCGCGCGACGCAGATGTAGCGTCCATGCAGGATCAGCCAGTGGTGGGCGTCCAGCAGGAACTCCTTGGGCACGACCTTGAGCAGCTTGTCCTCGACCTGGCGCACGGTCTTGCCCGGCGCGATGCCGGTGCGGTTGGAGACCCGGAAGATGTGCGTATCGACCGCCATGGCCACCTGCCGGAAGGCGGTGTTGAGCACCACGTTGGCGGTCTTGCGGCCCACGCCCGGCAGGGCCTCCAGCGCGTCGCGGTCGGCGGGTACTTCCCCGCCGTGCTGTTCCAGCAGGATGCGACAGGTGGCGATCACGTTCTTGGCCTTGGTCTTGTACAGGCCTATGGTGCGTATGTACTGGCTCAGCCCCTCTTCGCCCAGGGCCAGCAGCCGCTCGGGCGTGCCGTGTTCGGGGAAGAAGCGCCGCGTGGCCAGGTTGACCGACTTGTCCGTGGCCTGCGCCGACAGCATGACGGCGATCAGCAACTGGAAGGTCGACCCGTATTCGAGTTCGGTCTGGGGGGAGGGATTGGCGGCGCGCAGGCGCTCGAAGATCGCTAGTCGTTTGGCGGTGTTCATTCGGACACGGCTTGGGCCGTTGTTGTGATGAAGGACGAGGTCAGTGCGCGCGCCGGGAACGGGCCCGGGCGAGAGCGGCCTCCAGTATGGCACGCTTGCGCTCGGCCGCCTGATCGCCGGCCTGCGCTTCGGCCGGCAGGGCGGGGGACGCAGGCTCTGCCACGGCCGAACGGGCGCGCAGCCGCTCCTGGTCCTCGCGGCTCTCGCGGTCCAGCCGCGCCTGGCGACGCTGGTGGCGGGCGCGGGCCGCGGCGGCGTCGCCGTCGGTCCAGGCGCGCGCCGGTTCGACGGGCTCCATGCTGATGCAATCGACGGGACAGGGGGCCACGCACAAGTCGCAGCCCGTGCACAGGGCCGCCAGCACGGTATGCATGGCCTTGTTGGCGCCCACGATGGCATCCACCGGGCAGGCCTGGATGCACAGCGTGCAGCCTATGCAATGCTGCTCGTCGATACGGGCTACCTGCAGGGGAAGATGCCGGCCCCGCGTCTCGTCCAGGGGCAGGATGGGCTTGCCGAGCACCGCCGCCAGCCTGGCGATGCCGACATCGCCTCCGGGCGGACAGCGGTTGATGGGTACCTCGTCATCGACCAGCGCCTGCGCATAGGGCCGGCAGCCGTCATAGCCGCACTTGGTGCACTGGGTCTGCGGCAGTTGCGCATCGACGAGATCGACCCGATTCACGGCTGGCTTCCGGTCAAGCCGCGTCCCGGTGCTGGCGGATGAACTCGGCGATCTGGGGACAGATGACTTCGCGCCAGCGCCGGCCCGAGAAAATGCCGTAGTGCCCGCAGCGCGGGGCGGTGAAATGGCGCTTGCGATCCGCCGGGATGCCGCTGCACAGGTCCTGCGCGGCCTGGGTCTGGCCCGACCCCGAGATGTCGTCCAGCTCGCCTTCGATCGTGAACAGCGCCACCGAGCGGATGTCGGAAGGCTTGACCAGGTGGCCGTTCACCTTCCAGACGCCGCGCGGCAGCTCGAAGTCCTGGAACACGGTGCGTATCGTGTCCAGGTAGTATTCGGCGGGCATGTCCAGGACCGCGTTGTACTCGTCGTAGAAGCGGCGGTGGGCCTCGGCATCGTCATCGTCGCCGCGCACCAGGTCCAGATAGAAGTCGTAGTGCGACTTGAGGTGGCGGTCGGGATTCATGCTGACGAAGCCCGCGTGCTGCAGGAAGCCGGGATAGACCTTGCGCCCCGAGCCGGGGAAGCGCGGCGGCACTCGGTGGATGAGGGTGTTCTCGAACCAGGAGTAAGGCTTGGTCTTGGCGAGGTTGTTGACCTGCGTGGGGGACTTGCGCGGGTCGATGGGGCCGCCCATCATGATCATGCTGCGCGGCAGCTTGGGGTCGTTGTCCGAAGCCATCAGCGATACCGCCGCCAGCACCGGCACCGTAGGCTGGCACACCGAGATGACATGGACGTCCGGGCCCAGCTGGCCGATGAAGTCGCGGATGTAGTCGACGTAGTCGGCCAGGTGGAAGGGGCCGGCCGACTGCGGCACCATGCGGGCGTCGATCCAGTCGGTGACGTAGACGTCGTGTTCGGGCAGCAGGGCGCGCACGGTATCGCGCAGCAGCGTGGCGTGGTGGCCGGACAGCGGCGCCACCAGCAGCACCGTGGGGTCGGGCTTGCGCCGGGCCGCGGCCTTGCGGGGCGACACCGGGGTGCGCACGAAATGCACCAGGTTACAGAAGGGCCGGGCCGCCGCGATCTGTTCCGTGACGGTGGCCTCGGCGCCGTCGAGCGTGGTGGTGGGCAGGTCCCAGGCCGGTTTCTCGTAGTCCTTGCCCAGCCGGTACAGCAGCTCGTAGCCGGCCGCCAGCCGCCGCGACAGCGGGGTGTAGGCAAGCGGGCTATAGGGATTCGAGAACAACTGGGCCGACGCATCGGCGAAGTGGGCAAAGGGCGTCAACAGGGCGCGCTGCCATTCATGTAATTGGTACAGCATCTTTGCTCCAGACCACGGGATGGGCAATCGATTCACCAGTAAACCGATTATATTGCATTGCACAATCGGTGTGTCACGCCGGCCGCGCAACTCGGTGTCACCAATAGTTTTCCACGGCCAGATTGCCTGGTTTACCCCGCCGGGAGGCCCCGAAACCGCGTTCCGCCAGCAATTTGCGCAAATCAGACACCATTTCGGGGTTGCCGCACAACATGATGCGCGAACGCGACGGATCCAGCGTGACGCCGGCCCGGCGTTCCAGCTCGCCGCTGGCGATCAGCGTCGTGATGCGGGCATCCATGGCGCCCTCGACCCGCTCGCGCGTGACCGAGGGCAGGTAGATCAGCTTGCCCGGCTGTTCCCGGCAGAATTCGCCGAAGACCTCGTGGTCGCGCAGCCCTTCTATGGTGTCCCGGTAGACCAGTTCCTCGGCCGTGCGCACGCTGTGGACCACGATCAGATGATCGTAGGTCTCCCACACCTCCAGGTCCTGCAGGACGGAAACGAACGGGGCGAGCCCCGTGCCGGAGGCCAGCATCCACAGATCCTTGCCGCTGGGGAACGCGGCGGTGGTCAGGAAGCCGAAATTGGTCTTGTCGACGTAAAGCTTGTCGCCTTCGCGCAGGTGCTCGAGCGCGCTGGTGAACTCGCCGTCGGGCACGACGATGGAGAAGAACTCCAGGAAATCGTCGTAGGGCGCCGACACGATCGAATAGGCCCGCCAGACGATGCGGCGGCCCGACCCGTCCTCGGCGTCCGGATCCGGGCGCTCGATGCCCAGCCGCGCGAACTGTCCCGGCACGAACCGGAAGCCGGGCGAGCGCGTGGTGCGGAACGAGAAGAGCTTGTGCGGCACCCAGGTCTTGACCCAGGTAACCGTCTCGACGGTGTACTTGTCCGACATCAATCCATTAATTCCGGGCGGCGGGTTACCCCAGGGCACAGCGGATCCGGCTCCGCCGGTCCGCCAGTGCCGCCCCCTGGGGGGCGCGCGTCAGCGCGTAGGGGGGGGCCTACCTCTCGAGAAGATCCAGCTTGCCTTCCTTGTCCTTCCACTCGTCGGCGTCGGGCAGGGGCGGCTTGGTGCGCGTGATGCTGGGCCAGCTTTGCGACAGGTCGGCGTTGATCTGGATGAAATGCATCTGGTTGGCGGGGACGTCTTCCTCGGCCAGGATGGCATTGGCCGGGCATTCGGGGATACAGACGGCGCAGTCGATGCACTCGTCGGGATCGATCACCAGGAAGTTCGGGCCTTCGCGAAAGCAGTCGACCGGGCAGACATCCACGCAATCGGTGTATTTGCACTTGATGCAGTTCTCGGTCACGACGTGAGTCATAGGCGGCTCCAGGACGATGCTGGATAAAAGTTCAGGTCAGCCCATGATTTTACCGGACTCGGGCGGTTCGGCCGGCCATTCCCCTTGAAGGGCCATGGGAGTGGGCGGTGGAGGGCGGCCTTGGGCGGGGGTAAGTCCTCTCTTGTGCTATTTTCTTCGGTTACACAACAGGCATCCCTGGAGACCGTACGATGCGATCCACCCTGAACGTCCTGCGCAAGAAGCTTGCCGCGGGGCGGAAGATTTCCATGCTGACGTGCTACGACGCCGGTTTCGCCAAAGTCATGGAGGACGCGGAGGTCGATTGCATCCTGGTGGGCGACACGCTGGGCATGCTCGTGCAGGGCAGGGATTCGACGCTGCCGGTCCTGTTGCAGGACATCGCCTATCACGTCTCCTGCGTCGCGCGTGGCACCCGGCGTCCGTTCCTGCTGGCGGACATGCCTTTCGGCACCTACCAGGAAAGCCCGCAGCAGGCCCTGCGCAACGCCGTGACGCTGATGCAGGCCGGCGCGCAGATGGTCAAGATCGAGGGCGGGGCCGAACTGGCGCCCACCATCGAACTGCTGACCCGCAGCGGCATCCCCGTCTGCGGCCACATCGGCCTCCTGCCGTCCCACGTGCATGCCCTGGGCGGCTACCGCGTGCAGGGCAAGGAAGACGCCGAGGCGCGCCGCATCGTGGCCGATGCCCGCGCGGTCGAGGCGGCCGGCGCGGCCATGATGGTGATCGAGGCGGTTCCCGACCCCGTCGCCCGCCAGGTGTGCGAGGCGGTGCAACTGATCACCATCGGCATCGGCGCCTCGGTGGCGTGTTCCGGCCAGGTGCTCGTCCTGCACGACATGCTGGGCCTCACGGCCACGCCCGCCAAGTTCGTCAAGAACTACATGGTGGGGGCGCCCGCCGGCGGCGATGCGGTCCTGCAGGCTTTCCGGCGCTATGCCCAGGAAGTGGAGACCGGCGCGTTTCCCGGCGTGGAGCACGTCTACGGCATGACCGCCGGCAACATCGGTACCCCCTACGGCAACCAGAGCGGTTCTTAGCCATGATCATCACGTCTTTGCTGGATACCGACCTCTACAAGTTCACGATGATGCAGGTCGTCCTGCATCAGTTCCCCGCGGCGCAGGTCGAGTACAAGTACAAGTGCCGTACCCCGGGGATAGACTTGCATCCCTATGTGGACGAGATCCGCGAAGAAATCGAGGCGCTGTGCGAGCTGCGCTTCACCCAGGAGGAACTGGACTACCTTGGCGGCATGCGCTTCATCAAGAGCGATTTCGTCGACTTCCTGAGGCTGTTCCACCTGCCCCGGCGGTGCATCTCGGTGTCCAAGTCGCAGTCGCCGGGTGAGCTCGACATCATCGTGCAGGGGCCCTGGCTCCACACCATCCTGTTCGAGATCCCGGTGCTGGCCATCGTCAACGAGGTCTATTTCCGCAACAACCACCTGGTGCCGGCCTATGCCGAAGGCCGCCAGCGCCTGATGAGCAAGGTGGAACTGGTGCGCGGCGACCCCGCCCTGCGCGACTTCCATATCGCCGACTACGGCACGCGCCGCCGCTTCTCCAAGGCCTGGCACGAGGAAGTCATCATCACGCTCAAGGACCAGATGCGCGAGCATTTCGCGGGCACCAGCAACGTGTATTTCGCGATGAAGCACGGGTTGACGCCGCTGGGCACCATGGCGCACGAATACCTGCAGGCTTGCCAGGGCCTGGGGCCGCGCCTGCGCGACTCGCAGATCTACGGCTTCGAAGTGTGGGCGCGCGAATACCGCGGCGACCTGGGCATCGCGCTGTCCGACGTCTACGGCATGAGCGCCTTCCTGCGCGATTTCGACATGTATTTCTGCAAGCTGTTCGACGGCGCGCGGCACGACTCGGGCGATCCCTTCAACTGGGGCGAGCGGCTGCTGGAGCACTACAAGCAGAACCGGGTGGATCCCCGCACCAAGACGCTGGTGTTCTCGGACGGCCTGACTTTCCCGCTGGCGATCAGCCTGGCCAAGCACTTCGCGGGGCGTTGCATCACCGCCTTCGGCATCGGCACCAACCTGACCAACGACCTGAGCTACCAGCCCCTGCAGGTGGTGATGAAGATGGTCAAGTGCAATGGCCAGCCGGTGGCCAAGGTGTCCGACACGCCCGAGAAGACCATGTGCGAGGACAAGGCCTACCTGGCCTACCTGCGCCAAGTGTTCGAGATCCCGCCGGAGCAGGTGGGCGAGACCGCCGACGATTGAGCGGGGCGGCTGGCCCCGGGGCTACACCCCCAGGTAGCGGCTGAGCGCCTCGGGCCGGTGCGCGAGGTCCTGCGCCTGGCCTTCCAGCACCATGCGGCCCTTCTCCATCACGACCAGCCGGTCGGAATTGGCCATGACCATCCGGTAGTTGCGGTCCACCACCAGGGTGGCCAGGCCGCTGCGCCGGATGTCGCCGATCACCCGCCAGATCTCGGCCACGATCAGCGGCGCCAGTCCTTCGGTGGCTTCGTCCAGGATGACGGCGCTGGGATTGGTCATCAGCGCGCGGCCGATGGACAGCATCTGCTGTTCGCCGCCCGAGAGCTGCCAGCCCAGGTTGCCCATGCGTTCGGTCAGCCGGGGAAAGGTGGCCAGCACGCGTTCCAATGTCCAGTCGGCCTGGCCGTCGACGCCGCGGCGCGCAGCCATGACGAGGTTTTCCTTCACGGTCAGGTTGGGGAAGATGCCCCGGCCCTCGGGCACGTAGGCGATGCCGGCCTTGGCGGCTTCGTAGGGCTTGCCGCGCGACAGGTCGCGGCCGGCTATCGAAATGCGTCCGTCGCGTTGCTTGACGTGGCCCAGCAGGGTGCGGATCAGGGTGGATTTCCCCATGCCGTTGCGGCCCAGCAGGCCGACGGTTTCCCCGCGCCCCAGGCGGAAATCCACCCCGTGCAGGATATGGCTGCTGCCGTACCAGGCGTGCACCTGGCTGGCGTCGATGAGCGCTTCCATCTGTCTTCCTTTTCTCCGGCCGCCGGGGTCAGTGGGCCGCGCCCAGGTAGGCTTCCTGGACGTCCGGGTTGTTGCGCACGTCGGCCGGCAGCCCGCTGGCGATGGGGCTGCCGTTGACCATCACGGTAATGTCGTCCGCCACCGCGAATACCGCGTCCATGTCGTGCTCGACCAGCAGGATGGCATGGCCCTGCCGCAGCCGCCGCAGCAGCTCCAGCATGCGTTCGGATTCTTCCGCGCCCATGCCGGCCAGCGGCTCGTCCAGCAACAGCACCGTGGGCGAGGTCGCCAGGCACATCGCCACTTCCAACTGGCGCTTCTGGCCGTGCGACAGGCTGGCGGCGGTCTTGCCCGCCACCGCGGCCAGCCCGGCGCGCTCCATGACTTCATCGGCGCGGTCCAGACTGGCGCGGCAGGCTTGGGCCGATTGCCAGAAATGCCAGGGACGCTGCGTCCGCGCCTGCGCGGCCAGCCGGCAGTTCTCGCGCACCGTCAGCGGCAGGAAGATCGTGTTGCGCTGGTAGCTGCGCCCGATGCCTGCCTGCGCGCGGCGGGGTTGCGACCAGTTGGTGATTTCCCGCCCATGCAGGCGGACGTGGCCGGCCGTGGGGGGCAGCTCGCCGGACAGCAGGTGGATGAGGGTCGACTTGCCCGCGCCGTTGGTGCCGATCACGGCATGGATGCGGTCTGGGGCGAGCGACAGCGAGACGTTGTCGATGGCCCTGAGCGCGCCGAAGTGGCGGCTCAGGCCCTGGGCTTGGAGCACTGCCGTCATGTCGTCTGTTCCGTAGCGGGGGTCGGGGTGGGGGAGGCCTCGTCGCCGGCTGCCGTGGCGGCGGGAGGCAGGGCGCGGGGCCGTCCGCGGCGCGGCATGCGCAGGCGCGAGAAACCTCCCGCCAGGCCCTGCGGCATCCAGGCGACGGCAAGGATGATGAAGCCGCCCATGAGCAACTGCCAGTGCTTGGTCAGATCCTGGAACCACTCCGCCAGCAGGACGAAGGCGAAGGCGCCGATCACCGCGCCCGCCAGGCTGCCCAGCCCGCCCAGGATGATCATCAGCAGCGCGTTGCCGGACTGGTGCCAGGACACCAGTTCGGGGTTGACGTAGCCGTGCTGGGTGGCATACAGGAAGCCCGCCAGCCCCGCCAGCGCGCCGCCCAGGGTGAAGCTGGCGAGCTTGTAGGCAAGGGTGTTGTAGCCGGCCGCCCGCATGCGCGGCTCGTTGTGCTTGATGCCCACCAGCGCGTGGCCCAGGCGCGACCGCAGCACCAGCCCCAGCACGGCCAGTGTCAGGGCCAGCCCGGCCAGCGTGAACCAGTAGAACTGCGGCGCCTGGTCCAGGTCCACCAGGGCGCGCCCGGCCAGCGTGAAGGCCGGCTTGTTGTAGATGTAGGTGCCGTCGCTGCCGCCGAAGGCCTCGACGTCGTGGAACACGAAGTACACCAGTTGTCCGAAGGCCAGCGTGACCATGATGAAATAGATGCCGCGCGTGCGCATCACCAGCAGGCCGATCAGGAGCGCCAGCAAGGCGGCGCATCCGACGGCGGCCAGGAGCAGCAGCCAGCCGTTGCCCGCCTCGTAGCGCGGCGTCAACATCGCGACCGCATACGCCGCGGCGCCGAAGTAGGCCGCGTGCCCCAGGCTGACCAGTCCCGTGTAGCCCACCAGCAGCTGCAGGCTCAGCGCGAAGATCGCCATGATCAGCACCTTGGCGCCCAGCTCGACGTGGAACGGCGTGCCGACCGGCTCGGGCAGCACCGGCAGCAAGGCCAGCACCGCCAGCGCCACGATCCAGGCAAGAAGAGAAGAAGCTTTCATTCCATATCCACCGTTGCTCCCGTTGGCAGCCAGCGAAGCGCCGCTGCCACAACCCAAAATAAAAGCACTAGACCCAGGATGCGGAGGATCCGGCTCTGCCGGTCCTCTCGCATCGCCCCCTGGGGGGCGCGCGAAGCGCGTAGGGGGGGGCCTCTAAGTCCCTTGTTTGAAGAGGCCTTCCGGTTTCCACAGCAGGATGGCGGCCATCAGCACGTAGATCAGCGCGCCGGCGGCCTGCTGCCAGAACACCTTGCCGAAGGTGTCGACGAAGCCGATCAGCAGCGAGGCCACCAGCGCGCCCTTGATCGAGCCGATGCCGCCGATGACCACGACGACGAAACAGATGATCAGCACCGATCCCCCCATGCCCGGATACACCGAGGACACCGGCGCCGCGATCATGCCGGCCAGCACCGCGATGGCCACGCCCACGGCGAAGACGATGCGATACAGCAGCGAGATGTTGATGCCGAGCGACTGCACCATTTCGCGGTTGGTCGCCCCAGCGCGCACCATCATGCCGAGCCGTGTCTTCTTGAGCGCGGCATACATGGCCACGGCCAGCAGCACGCACACGCCGGAAATGAACAGCCGGTAGATCGGGTACGTCATGTCGTTGCCGATGGCAATGCCGCCGGCCAGCCAGTCGGGCACCGGCACCCCGTGGACGTCGTCGCCCACCAGGATGCTGCGCATTTCCTCGAACACCAGGATCAGCCCGTAGGTCATCAATACCTGCTGCAGGTGCTCGCGTTCATACAGGAAGCTGAAGAAGCACCACTCCAGCACATACCCGAACGCCACCGCCAGCACCACGCCCAGCACCAGCGCCGCCACGAAATTGCCCGTCAGCGACGACAGCGAGAACGCCATGTAGGCGCCGATCATGTAGAAACTGCCATGCGCCAGATTGATCACGCCCATGATCCCGAAGATCAGCGTCAGCCCGCTGGCGATCAGGAACAGCAGCAATCCATACTGCACGCTGTTCAAACACTGAATAAGAAACGTCGTCAAATCCATCCCACACTCCGCCATCTAGATACGACAACCAGGCCAGCGTCGAACGGCATGCTCGGCTTTCCCACATGGAACCAAAACACGCCCCCCCCCCGCTAGCCTGGTTTTTCCCCAGGGCACAGCGGATCCGGCTCCGCCGGTCCGCCAGTGCCGCCCCCTGGGGGGCGCGCGTAAGCGCGTAGGGGGGGGCATTCCCTTGGGTTACATCCTGCAGCCCCGCGCCGGATCGGCCAGCGCCTTCACCGCCACGCCCACCAGCTGGTTGGTCTTGTTCTCGACCTTGCGCAGGTAGATGTCCTGGATGGGGTTGTGGGCCTTGGACATCGTGAACGGGCCGCGCGGGCTGTCGATCTTGGCCTGCTCCATGCCCTTGACGACGGCGTCGCGCTTGCTGATGTCGCCGCCCGCGGCCTTCAGCCCGGCGTCCAGCAACTGGGCGGCGTCATAGCCCTGCACGGCGTAGACGTCCGGCTGCAGCTTGTAGGTCTTGGCGTAGTCCGTGCGGAAGGCCTTGTCCTTGGGCAGGGTCAGGCCGTCGGCGTAGTGCAGCGTGGTCAGCAGGCCGTCGGCCGCCGCGCCCTGGGCCTCCAGCGTGCCGTCGGTCAGGAAGCCGGCGCCGTACAGGGGGATCTTGTCCTTCAGGCCCGCCGCGGCGTAGTCCTTGACGAACTTGACCGCGCCGCCGCCGGCGAAGAACACGTAGACCGCGTCGGGCTTGAGCGCGGCGATCTCGGTCAGCAGCGCCTGGAATTCCACGTTGGGGAAGGGCAGGTTCAATTGCTTGATGACCTTGCCCCCCTTGGATTCGAACCCCTCCTTGAAACCGTTGGTGGATTCGTCGCCGGCCGCGTATTTCCAGCTGAGCGTGACGGCGGTCTTGTGCTTGAGCTGGGTGGCGGCGACCAGGCCCATGGCGTAGGCCGGCTGCCAGTTGCTGAAAGACGAGCGGAAGATGTTGGGCGCGCACAGCGGGCCGGTGACGTCGTCGGCGCCGGCGTTCGGGATGATGAGCAGCGTCTTGTTGTCCTTGGCGACCTTGGCCATGGCCATCGCGACGCCGGAGTGGACGGTGCCCACCAGCACGTCGACCTGGTCGCGCTTGACCAGCTTGTTGGCGTTGTCCGAGCCCTTGGCCGGATCGGATTCGTCGTCCACCTTGAAGTACTCGATCTCGCGCCCGGCCAGTTTGCCGCCCTGTTCCTGCACGTACAGCCGGAAGCCGTTCTCGATGGCGGTGCCCAGGGCGGAATAGGTGCCGGTGTAGGGCAGCATGAGGCCGACCTTGACCTTGCCGGGCGCCTGGGCGCCGGCGGGCACCGCCAGGCACGAGGCAGCCATCATGGCGGCGGCGAGGACGGTGAATTTGCGTTTGGAAGCGTTCATCGCGAGTCTCCTGGTGGGCGGCCATGCTGCGTGGTCGGCTGCCCTGTTCTTGGTGGAAAAGGCCGATGCGCCATGCGGATGCGCATCGTTGCGGCGTCCGGCAAGCCGGACAGGGTGCTACGTGCGGTGGCGCCGCATGAACGCCACGCTTGCCTCGATCAATCGGGCGGGCTGGTCGCGGTGCGGCGAGTGGCCGCAGTCGTCCAGCTTGAGCAGTTCGGCATGGGGAACCTCCTGGGCGATGCCGTCTATCTGGGCCATGGAGCCGTATTCGTCGTCATGGCCCTGCACCGCCAGTACGGGACAGCGTATGGCGGACAGCAGCGCCTGGATGTTCCAGTGCTTGAATTCCGGGTTCAGCCAGACGTCGTTCCAGCCCCAGAAGGCCGAGTCCGGGTCGGCGTGGTAGCGCGCGAGCTTGCTGCGCAGGTCCGTCGTGACGTAACCGTCGCGTGCCTGCTGGATGCTGGCCAGCGTGACGGGTTCGACGAACAGGTGGGGCGCGGCCACGATCAATCCGCCCACGCGGCCGGGCCAGGCCGCCGCGTGCAGCAGCGCGATCGATCCGCCGTCGCTGTGCCCGTACAGCCAGGGCGGATCGGCCCGGGTGTCGTGGCCGACGGCCTCGAAGAAGGCCGGCAGGAAGTCGCGCGCCTGGCGGTGCATGAAATCGACCGGCCATTTTTCGTGCGCGGGACGCGGGCTGGACTGGCCGTAGCCCCAGCGCGACAGGACCAGTCCGCGGCAGCCGGCGGCCTCGCACAGCGCATAGGGGAAGTCCTTCCACATCGTGACCGATCCCAGGCCTTCGTGCAGGAACACGAGCAGGGGCTGCCGGGTCCGCTGGGGGGCGATGAGCACGTACTCGATGTCGTGCCGCATGCCGTCCCAGGAGACGTCGGCGAACCGTACGGGCAGATCCTCGGCGATGCCCGAGACGGCGGCGTTCAACGGGGCGCGCGAGTTCATGCGTGGACTCCCTGCGACGCGGCCTCTTGTTCGCGCAGGCGGAAGCGCTGGATCTTGCCGGTGGCGGTCTTGGGCAGGTCGCCGACGAATTCGATCTGGCGGGGATACTTGTGCGGCGCCAGCCGCGACTTCACGAACGCCTTCAGGTCGGCGGCCAGCGCATCGCTCGCCTGCTGGCCGGGCTTGAGCACCACGTAGGCCTTGGTCTTGGTCAGGCCTTCGGCGTCGGCCACGCCGATGACGGCGGCCTCCAGCACGGCCGGATGCTGCACCAGCGTGGCCTCGACCTCGAAGGGCGAGACGTACTGGCCGCTGACCTTGAGCATGTCGTCGCTGCGGCCCGCGTAGGTGTAGTAGCCGTCGGCATCGCAGCTGTACTTGTCGCCGCTCCTGGTCCAGGCGCCCAGGAAGGTCTCGCGGCTCTTGTCGCGATTGTTCCAGTACATCAGCGCCGAACTCGGACCGCGTATGTAGAGGTCGCCGATCTCGCCGACCGCCACCGGCTTGCCGTCCTCGCCCCGCAGCTCGACCTCGTAGCCGTCGACCGGCTTGCCCGTGGTGCCGTAGCGCACGTCGCCCACGCGGTTGGAAATGAAGATGTGCAGCATTTCGGTCGAGCCGATGCCGTCGATGATCTCGCAGCCGAAATGCGAGGTGAAGCGTTCGCCGATGTCCTGGGGCAGGGCTTCGCCGGCAGACGAGCACAGGCGCAGGGCGACCTGGTCGCGCGGCGGCAGCGCGGGACTGGCGAGCATGCCGGCATAGCCGGTGGGCGCGCCGCAGAAGATGGTGGGCCGCAGGCGGGTGAGACGCTCGAAACAGGCTTCGGGGGTGGGGCGTTCGGCCATCAGGACCACCGTGGCGCCCACGCTGAGCGGAAAGGTCAAGGCATTGCCCAGGCCGTAGGCGAAGAACAGCTTGGCGGCCGAGAACACGGTATCGTCTTCGCGCATGCCCAGCACGGGCTTGGCGTAGAGCTCGGCCGTCCAGTAGGGGTTGCCGTGGGTGTGCACCGTGCCCTTGGGCTTGCCGGTGGACCCGGACGAATACAGCCAGAACGCGGGTTCGTCGGCAAGCGTGGGGGCAGGCGCCGCGAGCGGCTCATGCCCGGCCAGCAGGTCGTCGAAGTCCAGCGTGCCGCCCGCTTCGCCGTCTGAGCCATCGCGCGAGACGACGATATGGCGCACGCCGTGCCGGCACGCGCCTAGCGCGGCGGAAAGCTTGGGCAACAGGGCGCGGGAGACCAGCGCGGCGCGGGCGCGGCTGTGTTCCAGCATGTAGGCGTAGTCGGCCGGAGTGAGCAGCGTGTTGACCGCCACCGGCACGATGCCGGCATAGAGCGCGCCCAGGAAGGTGACGGGCCAGTCCGTGCAGTCGTTCATCAGCAGCAGGACGCGGTCCTCGGGCCGGATGCCCAGGCCAAGCAAGGCGCCGGCCGCGCGGCGCACTTTTTCGTCCAGTTCGCCGTATGTCAGCCGGCCGCGATCGTCGATGTAGGCGGTCTTGGCGGCGCGCTCGGCATTGATCGCCAGCAGGTGGCCGGCGAAATTGAATTCCGGCGGTGGGGCGGAGCAATCGGCAGGCATGATGGTCTCCTCGTTCATGCAATAAGGCGCGAAATCGCCGGCGGCCTCTGGTCGGGCCTGGCGCCGGCGGGCTCTCGTGTCAATGTCCTGGGACGCCCTCCGGCGCGGTGCCGTCCAGAAGGTCCGTCACGGCGGCGGCGGCCTGGACGGCGGCGCGGCGGTGATAGAAGCCGAGGGCCCGCAAGCCGCCCAGTTCCTCGCCGCCGCCGGCCCGGCCGGGGCCGCCGTGCAGCGACATGGGCATGACGTTGCCGTGGCCGGTATGGACGGCTGCCACCTCGGGAGTCACGACGTGCACGCGTCCATGGCTGTCGGCCAGCGCCAGCGCCGCATCGGCGGCCCGCGCGGTATCGGCCGTGTAGAGGGAGGCCACCAGCGATCCCTGCCCCAGGCGTATCTGGGCCAGCGCGTCGGACCATCCGTCATAAGGCAGCAGCGTGGCGACCGGACCGAACACCTCGGTGTCGTGCACGATGCAGGCGGCCTCGCGGCGGCCGGCGCCCAGCAGCGTCGGGCCGACACAGGCGGCCACGGCCGGGTCGGCATCCACCAGCGGGGCCGCCGAACCGTCGTGCAGGACGTCCGCGTGCCGGCGCAGGGCCGCGGTGCCAGCCCGCACGCTCTCCCATTGCTGGCGGCTGGCCAGCGCGCCCATGCGGACCGTTTCGTTGCGCGGATTGCCCACGGTGATGCGCGACAGTTTCGCGGCGATGGCCTCGCCCGCTGCCGCGTAACAGGACGCGGGAACGAAGATGCGCCGGATGGCCGTGCATTTCTGCCCCGACTTGACCGTCATTTCACGCACCACTTCGCGTACCAGCAGATCGAAGGCCTCGGAGCCGGGCTGCGCGTCGGGCAGCAGCAGGGCGCTGTTCAGGCTGTCGGCCTCGATGTTGACTCGCACCGAGCGGCGCACGACGGCATCGTGCGAGCGTATCG
The DNA here is from genome assembly GCF_029845405.1 of Pigmentiphaga sp. GD03639. Taxonomy (NCBI): domain Bacteria; kingdom Pseudomonadati; phylum Pseudomonadota; class Betaproteobacteria; order Burkholderiales; family Alcaligenaceae; genus Pigmentiphaga; species Pigmentiphaga sp. GD03639. The sequence continues at coordinate 2,339 of NZ_JAOCLR010000024.1, read as the reverse complement.
CCGAGGCGGTCTCGGCCGAGCCGGTGAACGACACCACGTCGAACGGCTGCAGGGGCGACAGCAGCCCTTGCGCGCTGCCGCAGACGACGGACAAGGCGCCGGCCGGCAGAATGCCCGCGGCGATCACGTCGGCGACCATCGCCTGCGTCAGCCACGCGGTGGCGGTGGCCGGCTTGGCGACGACAGGTACTCCCGAGAGCAGCGCCGGCGCGGCTTTCTCCCACAGGCCCCAGGCGGGGAAATTGAAGGCGTTGATGAACAGGGCGAGGCCGCGCGTCGGCACCTGCACGTGGCGGCTGCGGAACGCGCCGTCCTTGGCCAGGGGAACGGTCTCGCCATCCGGCAACCAGTGCGTGCCGCCCAGCGACGCGCCCCAGCGGGCGTATTGGCCCAGCGTGAAGATGGCGCCGTCGATGTCGACGGCGGAGTCCTGCCTCGTGGTGCCGGAGTTGGCCAGCGCGATGTCGAAGTAGCGATCGCGGTTGGCCTTGAGCACGTCCACGATGCCGGACAGCAGGCCCGCGCGCTGCGCATAGGTCAGGGCGCGCAGCGCGGCGCCGCCTTCGTCGCGGGCGTAGGCATAGGCTGCTTCCAGGTCCAGTCCGGCGTTCGAGACGCGGACCAGCTCGGTGCCCAGCACCGGGTCGAAGAGCGGTGTGCCGGGGCCGCCGCCGGTCTGCCAGCGGCCCGCCAGGTGGTTGGGAAGAAGTTCGCTCATGATTGGGTGAATTCGATGGCGCCGTCGGGCAGCAGATACAGGACCAGCGCGCGGCCGCCCGCGACGGTGGGGCGATGGGCGCTGCCGGGCGGATAGACCTTCCAGCCCGCCGGCGTGCCGTCGAAGCGGGCGCCGGCCGTCTGGGGCATGACCATGTCTATTTCGCCGTTGGGATGGACGTGGTGGGGGCCGGCCAGGTCGGTCATGTCGACCACGTCCACCGAGAAGCCGGCGGAGCCGGGCCCGGGCTTGACCACCCGGCCGTAGCGCACGCCGCCGGCTTCCCGGTTGCACAGCCAGCCCTCGTCCACGCCGGCTTCACAGGCGCGGGTCATGTCGCGGAACCAGTCCGAGCCGGGGCCGTGCTGGCGGTTGAGGTAGGCCTCGAGCGCGGCGTCCACGGGGCGGCCGGCAATGGACTGGGTTATCGTCTTTACCAGGGATTCAAATGAATCGCGCATGAACTCGTCTCCTCAGGCATACTGAACTTCATGTCGCCGCATTCTTGATCATGAAGTATCGTGCATGTTCATGTGTCGAGACAATACGCGGCATGCTTGGGTCGTGTCAAAAAGAATCTGCATCCTGCGGGTAAATCCCAGGGGTGCGCATCATCTTGCGGGTGAGGTCCGATGAAAGAAGAGGCAGTTTCCGAAGCGGGGCAGGCCGCGGCCAACGACGCGCCGGCCAAGGAGCCTTTTCTGGTGACGCTGGGAGAACGAATACGGACGCTGCGGGCCAGGCGAGGCCTGACCCGCAAGGCCACGGCCTCGGCAGCCGGGATTTCCGAGAGGCATCTCGCCAACCTGGAGCTGGGCACGGGCAACGCCTCCATCCTGATCCTGCTGCAGGTTTCCCAGGCCTTGCAGTGCTCGCTGGCCGAAATCCTGGGCGATGTCACCACCACCAGTCCGGAATGGCTGTTGATCCGCGAGTTGCTGGAAGGCCGCTCCGAGGCGGACCTGCATCGCGCCCGCAATACCTTGACGGAAATGTTCGGCTCGCGCGGGGACAATCATTCCCGCCTGTCCCGCATCGCCCTGGTCGGCCTGCGGGGGGCGGGCAAGTCCACGCTGGGGCGGATGCTGGCCGAGGACCTGGGCTACACCTTCATCGAGCTGAGCCGGGAAATCGAGAAAGTGGCCGGCTGCAGCATCGTCGAGATCCATTCGCTGTACGGCGCCAACGCCTATCGCCGCTACGAGCGGCGGGCGCTGGAGGAGACCGTGCAGATCCATCCCGAGGTCGTGATCGCCACGCCGGGCGGCCTGGTGTCGGACGTCTCGACCTTCAATCTGCTGCTGTCGCACTGCTATACGGTCTGGCTGCAGGCCGACCCCGAGGACCACATGCGCCGGGTCGTGGCGCAGGGCGATTTCCGCCCGATGTCGGGCAGCCGCGAGGCCATGGACGACCTCAAGCGCATCCTGGCGGGGCGGGCGGCGTTCTATGCCAAGGCCGACGCCCGCTACAACACCAGCGGCCATTCGCTTGAAGAGGCTTTTGCCGGCCTGCGTTCGCTGGTGCGCAATGCGGCGGGCATGGTGGACTGGAGTATGTAGTAGAGCCCCCCCCTACGCGCTGACGCGCGCCCGGCATGGTGAGCCCCCAGCCGCTACGC
>NZ_JAOCLR010000023.1:0-94660 GCF_029845405.1 Pigmentiphaga sp. GD03639 | reverse complement strand
GTTCAATGCCGCGCGAAGGGCGCTCATGTCACGGTTGACGGTGTCTTTGGAACTTTCCCGGTTCGTGTTTGCTCCGTTCCTCTTGATGGGTGCATTCACTAGGCGATGGTGCCAATCGAGCACGTTCTTCTTAGTCAGCTTGGCTAGTTCAACTTTTCCGATTGGATCCAGATTCACCCAGCGTCTGTAGCGTGCCGTGAGGTCATCTGCATTGCTTGCACCGCTTTCTACTTTGACATGCTCGGCATAAGTGGAGCAAGCATCCTCCACCGTAATCGCCGGCTTGCTGCCCCCTTAAATGATGTCCAAGTAAGGTCTAGTAGATTCACTATTTCTGCCTTCACACGGCAGGGTCCACTGGTTCGAAACCAGTACCGCCCACCAATTCCCCCGCAGCGTTTCAATGTTCTCCGGTTTCGCTCGTGCCGCGCGACGCCGGACGATGCACGTCCGCTGGTACGGCTCAGGCCCGTCGCTGCAATCCGATCGTGGCCACCCAGGCCGCGCACCAGCCGATCGCGATGCCCAGGCTGTCCGCGAACAGGTCCGCCCATTCCGCCGACCGGTCGGGTGTCAGGGATTGCAGGATCTCGATCAGCGCGCCATAGGCCAGGAGGCCCAGCAGGCGCGGCCAGGCGGGGCCGGGATAGGCGAAGCGCGCCAGCGCGGCCAGTACGCCGAAGCCCAGCAGGTGATTGGTCTTGTCCCACCCCGTGGTGGGCAGGGGAGTGGCGGAAGGCAGGAGGGATAGCAGGAGTATCCCCAGCGCGGCCGCCCAGAATAGCGGCTTCCATCCGCCGAAGGCGGTCAGGCGTGGATTCATCGGTGTCCGGAGTCAGGCGAAGGGCGGGGAAGGTCCCCGTCCGCCATTATCGCCGGGCTTCGAGAACGCCCCGTGTCAGTTGGTTTCTTTTTCCAGCAGGTGGCGATAGATCAGGCCGCCTATCGCGCCGCCGATCAGCGGCACGAGCCAGAACACCCACAACTGTTCCAGCGCCCAACTGCCCTGGAACACGGCCACGCCGGTGCTGCGGGCGGGATTGACCGAGGTGTTGGTGACCGGGATGCTGATCAGGTGGATGAGCGTGAGCGTCAGGCCGATGGCCAGCGGCGCCATGCCGGCCGGCGCGCGCTTGTCGGTCGCCCCGTGGATCACGATCAGGAAGAAGGCCGTCAGCACCAGTTCGCAGACGATGGCCGCGGCCAGCGTGTAGCCGCCGGGGGAATGTTCGCCGTAGCCGTTGGAAGCGAAGCCGGCGCTGGCATCGAAGCCCGCCTTGCCGCTGGCGATCAGGTACAGGACCCCGCCGGCGGCGATGGCGCCCACGACCTGGGCGATGATGTAGGGGATGGCGTCCTTGGCGGGGAAGCGGCCGCCGGCCACCAGGCCCACGGTGACCGCCGGGTTGAAGTGCCCGCCGGAGATGTGTCCGACCGCGTAGGCCATGGTCACCACCGTCAGGCCGAAGGCCAGCGCGACGCCGGCGAATCCTATGCCCAACTCCGGAAACGCCGCGGCCAGGACCGCGCTGCCGCAGCCACCCAATACCAGCCAGAACGTACCCAGGAATTCAGCGCAAAGCCTTTTGCTCATATATCCCCCATATCGTGCAGTGGTCGAGTAGCACGCGGAGCATGCACCCACTGCGGTTCATGCGCAATCGCGCCGTGATTCTATGAGGCGTTTGCGCAACGCATGGAGCGGTGTTTGGGCTTGTTTAGCGTGCGGCCGTCCGCGCAGCCGGCACCCGATCCATCCCAGCAAGAACCAGGAGCAGACATCATGCGCATCCAGGAGCCTGGGCGTACCCGTCGCGAGCTATCCGGCCGTGGCGAGGGACAAGAACATATCCCGGCTCTAAACTGCGCCCACTCTCAGACTTCAAGGCATGGAACCGTGAAACTCGTGCAGATCCACCAGCCCGGCGGGCCCGACGCACTCGTCATTGCCAATGTGCCGGCGCCGGTGCCCGGGCCGGGCCAGGTCCGCGTCGCGGCGCGCGCCATAGGCGTGGGCCGGCCGGACGTGCTGATGCGCAACGGCACCTATAAATGGATGCCGCCACTGCCGGCGACGCCGGGAGGCGAGATGGCCGGCGTGATCGACGCGGTAGGCGAAGGCGTCGCGCCGGAGTTGGCCGGCCGGCGCGTGCTGGTCAGCGCGCGGGAACTAGTCCGGCGCGGTGGCTGCTATGCCGAGGCGATCTGCGTGCCGGCCGATGCGCCGTTCGAACTGCCGGCGGCCATCTCTTTCGAGGCCGCGCTCAGCCTGCCCAACTTCCTGATGGCCGATGCACTGCTCAATCGCTGCAATCCGGGCGTGCAGGCGCGGCGCGTCCTGCTGACGGGCGCCGCCGGCGGTGTGGCCTCGGCCGTGATCCAGTTGGCCCGGCAGCAAGGCAGCGAGGTCATCGGCGTGGTCAGTTCCGCCGAGAAGGCGGCCTTTGCCACCGCCATGGGGGCCACGCACGTAATCGATCGCCTGCGGGAATCCATCCCGGAGCGCGTCATGGCGCTGACTGATGGCGCGGGCGTGGAGCTGGCCCTGGACCACATCGGCGCCGGCGTCCTGGTGGACTGCCTGCACGCGCTGGCCCCCTTCGGCATGGCCGTGTCCTACAACATCGTGGGCGGGCCACCGCAACCGGAGATCTTCGGGGAGCTGCGCAAGCTGGTGGGCCGCAGCCTGGCCTTGCGCTGCTTTTCCATCCATAGCTTCGACCACGATCGCGGCACGCGGCGCGCAGCCACCGAACGCCTGATCGGCCTGATGGCCGAAGGGCGCATCACGCCGCCTGCGGCCACCCGCATGCCGCTGGACGCCGTCAGGGATGCCCATCGCATCCTCGATGCCGGCGAAACCATCGGCAAGATCATCCTGATGCCCTGACGTCCCAGGAGTCCTCATGCCGCTCGTCGCCGTCCGCAAGACCCAGTTGTCCATCGGCTAGCGCGCCGGCCCGGGTGTCAATGCTGGCAGCCGGGGTATTACCTTATGGGAAGGAGGGGCAGGCTACTATGGCGGCCATCCGCAATACCGCACGTTCCAGGAGCGAAACATGCCCCAAGCCCCCATGCGCCTTCCCGTCTACATGGACTACAGCGCCACGACGCCGGTCGATCCGCGCGTCGTCGACGCCATGGTGCCCTATCTGTACGAGAAGTTCGGCAATCCCGCCTCGCGCAGCCATGCCTACGGCTGGGAGGCCGAGGAAGCGGTCGAGACCGCGCGCGGCCACGTCGCGGCGCTGTTGAACGCCGACCCCCGCGAGATCGTCTGGACCTCGGGCGCCACCGAAGGCAACAACCTGGCCATCAAGGGGGCGGCGCATTTCTACGCCGAGCGCGGCAAGCACATCATTACCGTCAAGACCGAGCACAAGGCGGTCCTGGACACCTTCCGCGAGCTCGAGCGCCAGGGTTTCGAGGCCACCTACCTGGACGTGGACGAGGACGGCCTGCTGCCGCTCGCGCGCCTGGAGGCCGCCATCCGCCCCGACACCATCCTGGTCTCGGTCATGCTGGTCAACAACGAGATCGGCGTGATCCAGGACGTGGAGGCCATCGGCAAGCTCTGTCGCGAGCGCGGCGTGCTGTACCACTGCGATGCCGTCCAGGGCGCGGGCAAGGTGCCCATCGATGTCCAGTCCTTCCCGGTCGATCTGCTGACGGTGACCGCGCACAAGCTCTACGGGCCCAAGGGCATAGGCGCCCTGTACGTGCGGCGCAAGCCGCGCGTGCGCATCGAGGCGCAGATGCATGGCGGCGGACACGAGCGCGGCATGCGCTCGGGCACGCTGGCCACGCACCAGATCGTCGGCATGGGCGAGGCCTTCCGCCTGGCCAAGCTGGAAATGCCGCTGGAATCGGCGCGCGTGGGCAAGCTGCGCGACCGGCTGCTGGCCGGCCTGTCCGAGATGCAGGAGGTCTACGTGAACGGCAGCCTCGAACACCGCGTGCCGCACAACCTCAACATGAGCTTCAACTTCGTCGAGGGCGAATCGCTCATCATGGCGATCAAGGACGTCGCCGTGTCGTCGGGATCCGCCTGCACCTCGGCGTCGCTGGAGCCGTCCTTCGTGCTGCGCGCCCTGGGCCGCAGCGACGAACTGGCGCACAGCTCCATCCGTTTCACGCTGGGCCGCTTCACCACCGAGCAGGAAGTCGATTTCGTCGTCGACCTGATCAAGGGCAAGGTCGCCAAGCTGCGCGAACTCAGCCCGCTCTGGGAGATGTACCAGGACGGCGTGGACCTGAGCACCATCCAGTGGGCGGCCCACTAGGGAAACCGACCGGAACGGCGATGCCGCCGTTTCGTCTGCCGAAATAGCCCAAGAAAGCCCGGCACGGCGCGGTCCGGCGGGGCTATGCTGCGCAGGTCCGTCGTTTCCGGCCGCGCAGCGCGGCCTTCCGTCATGTCCGATCATTCCGCTTCCGGCGCCCGGCGCGCCCTGTCCGGCATTCGCGTCCTCGATCTCACCTCGGCGGTGGTCGGGCCCTACGCCGCCAAGATCATGGCCGACCACGGGGCCGACGTGATCAAGGTCGAGGCCGCCGATGGCGACGTCATCCGCTGGATCGCCGGGCCTTCCCCCACGCCCGGCATGTCGGGCAAGTTCCTGCACCTGAACCGCGGCAAGCGCAGCATCGTGCTGGACCTGAAGCAGCCGCGGGGCCGCGAGGCCGTGATGCGGCTGGTCGCGCGCGCCGACGTGCTGCTGATCAACATGCGGCCGCAAGCGGTCGAGCGCCTGGGACTGGACTACGACAGCGCGGCGCGCGCGAATCCCCGGCTGGTGTACTGCGCGATGGTGGGCTTCGGCCCCGGCCCGTACCGCGACACGCCCGCCTACGATTCCATCATCCAGGGCGGGGCGGGGGTGGCCGCGCTATCCGAGATGGCGACCGGCCAGCCGCGCTACGTGCCCTATGTCGTGGCCGACCGCACCGTGGGCCTGATGGCGCTCAACGCCGTCATGATGGCGCTGTTCCAGCGCGAACGCACCGGCGCGGGCCAGTGCGTGGAAGTGCCCATGTTCGAGAACATGGCGGCCCTGATGCTGAGCGAGCATCTGTACGGCGCGACTTTCGAGCCTCCGCTCTCGCCGCCCGGCGACCTGCGCCTGATCGACCCGCAGGCCAGTCCCGTCAAGACGGCGGACGGCTACGTCTGCCTGACGACCAACACCGATGCCCAGGCTTTCGCGCTGATGCGCGTCATGGGGCATCCCGAAATGCAGACCGATCCTCGCTTCAATACCAAGCAGGCCCGCGCCGCCCATAGCCGGGAGTATTTCAGCATCCGGGCCGAGGCGATCGCCCGGCGCACCACCGCCGAATGGCTGGCGCTGCTCAAGGAAGCGGACATCCCCGCCATGCCCTACAACACGCTGGACAGCCTGCGCACGGATCCGCACATCGTGGCCTCGGGGCTGTTGCGCGAGGTCGAGCATCCCACCGAAGGAAAGATGTGGGACCTGGCCGATCCCACGCGCATGAGCGGCCGGGACGACGTGCCATCCAGGCCGGCGCCCAAGCTGGGCGAGCACGGCGCCGAGATCCTGGCCGAGGCCGGTTATTCGGCGGAGGAGATCGAGGCCTTGGCCGGCAGCGGCGCGCTGGGGCCTTCGTCGGCCTGATCCACGTGCCGCAGGGGCGCCTGCGCGGCCAGGATCTCCAGGACGGTCTGCTGCAGGATGGGGATGTGGCGGTCCAGGAAGCTCTGCGTCATGGTGGAGCCGAAGGTGGTCATGCTCAGCACGGCCAGCAGTTCGCCGTCCTCGGCTACCGGCACGGCGCAGGTCGCGCTGTCCCATTCCACGGTCGCCTGCCGGACCGCGTATCCGCGGGTCCGCGTGGCGTCCAGGACGGCCAGGAGTCCGGCGGGAGCTCCCTGGGGCAGCAGGAAGCGCCGTTCCGGCTCCGAACAGAAGGCCAGGTAGGCCAGGCCGACCGAGGATTGCGTCATCGGATGGCGGCGGCCGTAGGTGGTGGGCAGGTAGGCCAGGGGACTGTAGGGCATGGTGCTGTAGCGCACGGCCATGCGGTCGCCGTCCAGGGTCGACAGGCCCAGCGGCCACTTGATCCGGCGCGTGGCCCGGATCATGCAGGGAATGGCCGCGTCCACGATGAGCAGGCGCTCCGAGCAGCCGTCGCTCAGGTCGCGGACCTTGCCGGTCAACTGGTAGCTGCCCCGCGCGTCGACCTCGCGCACGTAGCCTTCGTCGCGCAGGGTTTCCAGGATGCGGAAGACGGTGGGCTTGGGCAGGCCCGTGTCCCGGTGCAGGTCCGCCAGCGTGGAGTGCATGCGCCCGTTCATCGCGCGCAATACCGCCAGCCCCCGGGCTATGGACCGTATCATGGCGCCGTTCCCCGTCAGGTCCGGGCGTGGCGGTCAGGCATCGGCCCGGGGAGAATAGCGGGAGACGGGCGGCCGTTCGAAGATCAGGTCCCACACGCCGTGACCCAGCCGCAGGCCGCGGGTTTCGAACTTGGTCTGGGGTCGCCAGGCCGGGCGCTCGGCATAGCCTTCGCAGGTATTGCACAGCTGCGGCTCGCCGCTCAGCACTTCCAGCATCTGTTCGGCATAGGGCTGCCAGTCGGTCGCGCAATGCAGATAGGCGCCGGGCGCGAGACGGCTGGCCAGCAGCTCGACGAAGGCGGGCTGGATCAGGCGCCGCTTGTGGTGCCGCTTCTTGGGCCAGGGATCGGGGAAATAGATATGCACGCCCGCCAGCGAAGCCGGCGGGATCATGTCGCGCATGACTTCGACCGCGTCGTGCTGGATGATGCGCACGTTGCGCAGGGCCGAGTCCTCGATGCGGCGGAGCATGGCGCCGACGCCGGCGTTGAACACCTCCACGCCCAGGAAGTTGCGCTCGGGCTGGGCCAAGGCGATCTTTTCCGTGGTTTCGCCCATCCCGAAGCCGATTTCCAGCACCGTGGGCGCCTCGCGGCCGAAGACCTGGGCGAACGAGATGTGCCGGTCCGTATAGGGCAGGGACCAGGTATCCGTCAGTGTCTCGAGCGCTTCCTTCTGGCTGAGCGTGATGTGGCCGCGGCGGTGGACGAAGCTGCGGATGTGCGTGCCCGGCCGGGCGGCCTTGGGCAGTTTCCCGGCGGCCAGGGCCGGATCGGCCGGCAGCGGCAGGGCGGGAGAGGGAGTGGTCATGTTCATCGTGATCCTAGCCTCCGCCCACGGCGACGACGATTTCGAGCCGGTCGCCATCGGCGATAAGGGTGTGCTGGTGCGCGCTGCGCGGGACGATCTCGCCGTTGCGCTCGATGGCGACGCGCTTGCCCGCGTAGCCCAGCGCCTGGATCAGATCGGCCACCGAGGAGGCTGCCTCGATGGTGCGCGGTTCCCCGTTCAATACGATATTCATGGCGCGATTTTAGTCGGTCTGGGACGGCGGTGCGGCAAGCTCCGAGTCAGGTCGGTAACGGATTGATGGTCATGGATGATCAGTCATGCGACTGATTGAATTCGGGTTTACCCCATAGACCCGTGTCCAAGTGTGACCTACTATGTATTTATGCCATATATAAATCATTGTTTTATATATGGTACAAACCGGTCTCTCCGGTTTTCCTCCCACTTGCCGGCGGGATGCCTCCCGCGCCAGGCCTGGCCGCCGCGATGCCGGCGGCCGCAACTGGAGTCCTTTCATGAAACGTCGTGAATTCCTCGGCAGCGCGGCTGCCGCTGCCGCCACGCTGTTGCCGCTGCCGGGCCTCGTGTCCGTGGTGCACGCCCAGGGCAAGGGCAAGCTGACCTTCCTGACGCCGTCGTCGTTCTCGCTGGCCTTCTCGCCGGTGCTGTATGCATCGGTGGCCGGCTATTTCGCCAAGGAAGGCCTAGACCTGAAGATCGAGGCCGGGCGCGGCGCGGCCCAGGTCGTCCAGCTGACCGCGGCCAAGCAGGTGCAGACCGGCCGCACCGGCGGCGCCAACTACATGATGGCGCGCGTCAACAGCAATGCCCCGGTCATTGCCATCGCCACCATCGCGCAGCGTTCGCCGTTCGCGGTGATCTCGTCCAAGGACGCCCCGATCCGCACGCCCCAGGACCTGGCGGGCAAGGTCATCGGCGTGCAATCGGCGGGCGGTTCGATGGAGGCCACGCTCGACCTGATGCTGATGCGTGCCAAGATCGATCCCAAGTCGGTGCGCCGCGAGCGCGTTGCCGATTCGGCCGCGTCCTTCGGCATGATCCAGTCCAAGCGCGTGCAGGGCTTCCTGGGCAACGCCAGTTCCGCCATCCGGCTGACCGCCCAGAACTTCCCGGTCTCGACCATGCAGATGGACGACGGCGTGCCGGGGCAAGTCTACGTGGCCGAGGAAGCCGAACTGGCCGCCAACAAGGACGCCTACGTCGCCTTCCTGCGCGCCGCCTATCGCTCGGCCCAGGAACTGATCGCGATGGACGACGCGGCGCTGCAGAAGGCCGTCGCCCTGATGCGCGGCAAGTACGACATTCCCGGATCGGACAACACGCCGATCGCGCTGGCCGACATGCGCGCCAACCGCGAGCTGTGGGCGACCGCGAACCCCAAGCAGGTCCTGCGCTGCAACGAGGCGCAGTGGACCGAGGGCGAGTCGCTGCTGCGCCAGGCCGGCCTGCTCAAGCAGCCGACCACCAAGCCGCTGTACACCAACGACATCTGGGAGGCCGCCAATGGCTGACAACATCGTGCGCGCGGTACCGCCGGCCGGTAACGTGCACGCGCTGAACGCCGGCCGCGGACCGGTGGTCCGCGTGGACGGCGTGTCCAAGCGCTTCGACACCAAGTCGGGTACCGTCCAGGCCCTGGAGGGCATCCGCCAATCCATCGGCGCGGGCGAGTTCGTCGCCATCGTCGGGCCTTCGGGCTGCGGCAAGTCGACCCTGCTGCGCATCCTGTGCGGCCTGGAAGAGCCCACCGAGGGCCGGATCGACTGGGGCCGGGACGGCCAGGCGCCGCGCATGGGCGTGGCGTTCCAGGACCATCGCCTGCTGCCCTGGCTCAGCATCGAGCAGAACATCATGCTGCCGCGGCTCATGCAGGGCCGGGCCTCGGCCGCCGACGTCGATCGCGCGCTGGCGCTGTGCAAGCTGGTCGGCCTGACCGGTTTCGAGAAGCGCCGTCCGTCCGAGCTGTCGGGCGGCATGAAGCAGCGTGCCTCGGTGGCGCGCGCGCTGTTCACCGATCCCGAACTGCTGTTGCTGGACGAGCCGTTCGGTGCGCTGGATGCGCTCACGCGCGAGCAGATCACCGCCGATACCGAACGCATCTGGACCGAGCAGGGATTCGCCGCGTTGCTGATCACCCATTCGATCAGCGAAGCGGTGCACCTGGCCGACCGGGTGATCGTGATGTCGGCCCGTCCCGGCCGCGTGGTGGCCGAATTCAAGATCGACCTGCCGCGTCCCCGCACCGAAGCCCTGGGCTCGCCCGAGTTCGGCAAGCTGTGCAGCGACATCCGGAAAAAGCTGGAGCTCTGACCCGACATGAAACGACTCGCGCTACAAGTATCCGCCGTCGTGGCCTTCTTCCTGATCTGGAAGGGATACGTGCATTTCTTCGACGTCTCGCCGCTGGTGCTGCCGGCGCCCGAGCTGGTGGTGGTGGCCCTGTTCCGCCTGCTCGGTTCCACCGACACCTATTACCACCTGGGCATCACGCTGACCGAGTGCCTGGGGGGGTTCCTGTTCGCCATCGTGTTCGGCACCATCGTCGGACAGCTCCTGGGCCGCGTCGCCATTCTCGACACCGTGTTCAAGCCCTTTGTGATCGCCTTGCAGGTCACGCCCAAGGTCGCGCTGATCCCGCTGTTCATCCTGTGGTTCGGCTTCGGGCTGGAGTCCAAAATCATCGTCTCGGCGGTGCTGGCCTTCTTCCCCGTGTTCGCCAACAGCTACCTGGGCGCGAAATCGGTGGACCGCGGGCTGTCCGAGGTGTTCACCGTGGGCCGCGCCAGGCAATCGCGGCGCTTTCGCCTGCTGGTCATTCCCAGTTCGCTGCCCTATATCCTGACCGGGATGGAAATGGCCATCGTGCTGGCCATCATCGGCGCGGTGGTGGGCGAGTTCGTGGCCGGCACGCGCGGCCTGGGCTACCTGGCCACCATCAAGCTGCAGGAACTGGAGGTCGATACGCTGTTCGCGGTGGTGCTGCTGCTGGCGGCCATCGGCTTCTCGCTGTATTTCGCCGTCGGTTCGCTGCGCAAGATGATGATCCCCTGGCACGAGTCCGCCAACAAGGTCGCCATCTGATGTCCGGACATCGCCACTGATGCGGGCCCTGGACGAACTGCGGGCGGCGCTGGGCGACGAAGTCGTCCGCGCCGCGGCCGACATTCCCGAACGCCATCTGCGCGACTGGGTCGTGGCGGCGGGAGCCGGCGACGAGCCGCTGGCGCTGGCCCTGCCGCGTACGACCGACGAGGTCTCGCGCCTGCTGGCCTGCTGCTCCCGCCTGCGCGTGCCCGTCGTGCCGCAGGGCGGCCTGACCGGGCTGTCCGGCGGCGCCACGCCGGTGCGCGGCTGCGTGCTGTTGTCGTTGCAGCGCATGCAGGGCATCGAGGAAACCGATGCGCAGGCCGGCACGCTGACCGTGCTGGCCGGCACCCCATTGCAGCGCGTGCAGGAAGCGGCCGATGCGGCCGGCTGGCTGTTCCCGCTGGACATCGGCGCGCGGGGTTCGTGCAGCATAGGCGGCAACGCCGCCACCAACGCGGGCGGCAACCGCGTGCTGCGCTACGGCATGATGCGCGACCTGGTCCTGGGGCTGGAGGCGGTGCTGCCCGACGGTAGCGTCGTGTCCTCGCTCAACAAGATGCAGAAGAACAATGCCGGCTTCGACCTGAAGCAGCTGTTCATCGGCAGCGAGGGCGCCCTGGGCGTCATTACCCGCCTGGTGCTGCGCCTGGCGCCCCGGCCCGCCAGCCAGAACACCGCGCTGTGCGCGCTGGCCGATTACGCCGCGGCCAGCCGCCTGCTGCGCCTGGCCCGCGAGCGGCTTGGTCCGGCGCTGTCGGCGTTCGAGGTCATGTGGCCGGAGTTCTACGAACTGGCGCTGGCGCATGCCGCGCGCCAGGGGCGCGGGGCCGTGCCCTTGTCCCCGGGCCATGGGCTGTACCTGCTGGTCGAGTCCTCGGGCTTCGAGCCGGACAAGGACGCCGACCAGTTCACCGCCCTGATCGAGGCGGCCGTCGAGGAAGGACTGGTCGAGGATGCCGCGCTGGCCCGGTCGCTGCGCGACACCCAGGCCTTCTGGGAGCTGCGTGAATCCGGCAGCGACTTCCTGCCCGCGCTCGGGCCGCGCGTGGGGTTCGACATCAGCGTGCCCACCGGGCAGATCGGCGACTTCGTCCAGACCTGTCGCGAGCGGCTGCGCGCGCGCTGGCCATCTCTGCGCAACATCGCCTTCGGCCATGCCGGCGACGGCAACGTCCACTTCATCGTGCAGGTGGACGACCGGCCGCTGCCGGTGCATGAGATCGAGGAAACGGTCTACGGTTGCGTGCAGGCAAGAGGCGGTTCCATCGCTGCCGAGCACGGGGTCGGGCTGCACAAGCGGCCGTTCCTGCATTATTCCCGCTCCGCCACCGAAATTGCGCTGATGCGCACGATCAAGGCCGCGCTGGATCCGCTGGGGATCATGAATCCGGGGAAGGTGGTGGCGGGAGACGGCCAGCCGCACGCCCCGGCGTCCTGGGCGCGGCGGCCGGCGCCAGCCGCGCCGCCGTCGATGCCGGTGGCGCGGCTATAGCGCCTGTCGGAAGGAGAAGTTGCCTGCCCCGAGCACTGTGCGCAGGCGCAGGTAGGGGGAAAGCGGCTTGTTCGCTATCATGGCCGGAGTGGCCTGGATTCGAGCGAACATTCATGACTGACGCGTCACCCTCCTCCGCCGGCAACGGCAACGAAGCGCTTGCCGCCGTGCCCGGCGAACTGCGTGTCTTCCAATGGCATGACCATGCCTCCCTCTGGTTCAGCCTGGGCGTGGGGCTGCTGGTCATGCAGATGGGCTCGTACCTGCTGCCGGCCCTGAGCCCTTCGCAAGCCTTGCTGGCCATCGTGCTGGGCTCCGTGCTGGGCGCGGGACTGCTTGGCTGGGTTGCGCAGATCGGCTGCCGCAGCGGCCTGTCCAGCGCCGGGCTGATGGTGGCTGTGTACGGGCGCAGCTTCGCGCGCCTGCCCATCCTTCTGAATATCGTGCAACTGCTGGGCTGGGGTGCGTTCGAGCTGGTGGTGATGCGCGATGCCACGGTCGCCGTGGGCCGCCATGGCGGCGCCATGACCGCCGGTTACTGGCCCTACCTGGCCACGCTGCTCTGGGGCGCGGTGATCCTGCTGCTCATCGGCGGCTCCATGGTGCGCCTGGTGCGCCGCATCGTCTCGCGGGTGGCCCTGCCGCTGGTGGTGCTTTCGCTGCTGTGGCTGAGCTGGCAGTTCCTGTCCATGGCGCACGGCCAGGGCCTGGCTGCCTTGTGGAACCGAAGCGGTTCGGGCGGCATGAGCGCGCTGTCCGCCCTGGATCTCGTGATCGCCATGCCCATCAGCTGGCTGCCCCTGGTGGCCGACTACGCGCGCCACGGCAAGAGCGGCCGTTCGGCGCTGACGGGCGCCTGGACCGGCTATGCCGTGGCCAACATCTGGTGCTACGGCCTGGGCGTGCTGGTCGCGCTGACGCTGCCCAGCCAGGACCTGATCATGGCCCTGCTGCAGGCCCAGGGCGGCCTGATCGCGCTGTCCCTGGTGCTGATCGACGAAGTCGACAACGCCTATGGCGACACTTATTCGGCTTCCGTGTCGGCGCACGGCATCGCGCCTCGCTGGAGCATCCGCCGCTGGGGGCTGCTGATCGCTTCAGCCTGCTGCCTGTTGGCGATGGTGCTGCCCATGCACAGCCTGGAGCCGTTCCTGCTCCTGCTAAGTTCCTGCTTCGTGCCCTTGTTCGGCGTCATGCTGGGCACCCTGGGCCTGGGCGCCGACGCCAACCGGCTGCTGCGGCGGGCGCCCGCGGTAAGGGTCAAGGCCGTGCTGATCTGGATCGCCGGCATTGCGTTCTATCACCTGCTGCCGCTCGCCAGCACCGCGCTGGGGTCGGCCCTGCCCACGCTGGTGCTGAGCTTCGGATTGGCCGTGTTGTTCATGCGCCGGCGGGAGCGGGCGGAACCCGTTCCCGCCTAGCGGGCTCCGAAGGCCGGGGCCGCGGCCCCGCGCGGCCCTTAGCGGCAGATGTAGCTCGCCCCATCATCCGGGTCGCCCGTTCCCCGATAGGCCGCCTGTTTGGGATAGGCGCACAGCGGACGGGTTCTTTGTACCGATCCTTCCGCCATGCGCGAGGCGACGAAGTCGTCCGGCGGCTTGCCTTGTTCCACCCACCGGTCCATGAGAGCCAGAATGTCGCGGCTCGGATCCGGAGCCGCATCTCCATCCGCGCGCAAGGTGGTGGCGCCGGGGCCGCCGCTGCAGTGGCCCATGCCGGGAACCAGGAAGAGCCGGTAGAACTCATCGAGCGCGGCCTGGGTTCCTTGTGCGGCGAGTACGCGATCGTAGTAGCCGATGCTGTCGTAGGCACTGACCACCGGGTCGCTCCAGCCGTGGTAGACCATCAGCTTGCCGCCCCTGGACTTGAATGCCGACAGGTCGGCGCTGGTCTGGTCGACCAGTGGCGCGATCTTCGCATACGCGTACGAAACGTCGCGGTCGAAATCGAACGTCCACCAGTTCCACTGCGGATCGTCGAAAACCCAGTAACGCCAGAAATCGGCCCGCACCGGTTCGGTCGATCCCATGTAGCCCGACCAGCCCGACTCGCTGCCTACCGGCCAGCCGGGATAGAGCTGGGCCTTCGTACGGGGGTTGCGCGGACCCTGGTAGATATTCCGCGCGGCGCCAAGCTGGTCGGACGTCAGGCAGTCCGCGGCATCGCCGGCGGTGCACAGCAGGCTGGCGACGTCGAACTTGTCCGCGGTGCACGCGCGAGGATCGTCGATGACGCCGTCCGCCACGCCATCCAGCGTGTCGCACGCCGCGACGGCGCGATCCGTGATGAGCCGCAGTTTGGCCGGCGTCAGGAACTGCGTGAGGTTGTCGTTGGCCGGACGGTTGGAGCGGAAGCGCCACATGAACTCGATGTTCAGGGCCGTGCGGTTATTGCCCGGCGCGCCGGCGATGATGCCGTCGAAATCCTCGGGGTAGCGCTGCGCCTCGGCGAATCCCTGGTGGCCGCCCGTGGAGCATCCCAGATAATAGGCCCGACGGGCCGCCGTGCCGCGCAGCTCGGTCAGCAGCTGCTTGCCGGCGACCGTGATCGCGTTGATCGACCGTGAGCCCCAATCGATGATTTTCTCGGGATTGCCCACACCCCACAGCATGTCTTCGGTCTGATGGCCGGTATCGCCGCCCAGGACGGCATAGCCTTGCCGCATGGCGTAGGCCATGTCGCCGTAGCTCAGCGCCGGGCTGTAGCCGCCATTGCCGGTCGCGACCAGCTTGCCGTTCCAGGATGCGCCTTCGGGCACCCAGAGCTGGAAATTGATCCGCGAACTGGCCGTGGGCGTGGCCACGGCGTCGATGCGGCAGAACGCGGGAACATCATTCAGGTCCTGGCGGCTGTCGGAGGGGCGATAGGTGCCGGCGGGAACGGACGATACCGCCGTGATGCGCGCCGCGGGGATCCTGACATCGGCGAAGCTTTCCAGCTGGCAGGCGCGGGCAGCGGGCCCCGGCGGGGCGGGCGGCGTTCCGCCGCCGCCGCTGTCACCGTCGCCGCCACCGCAGGCCGCGAGCGAGGCGGCCAGGGCAAGCGCGAGAGGCAATGCGGCGCGTGCGGGAAGGGGGTATCCCATGACTTCTCCTTTGGTGTGGCGCCGCGCTCGTTGTCGATCTTGTGCGCGCGGCGAAATGGTGCGGAGCCTTCTTGTCCGCCGCACTCTATGCCAGGAGATTTCATTTGGGAATCCGAAAATTTACATGAATTGATCGATTGTTCAGGACAGTCGAGACGACGGACGATGACGTGCCAAGGCGATCCCTCCCTCGGCCACCAGGACCAGCACCGCCATCCAGATAGCCAGATAGGTCGGCCACTGCGCGGGAGCAATGGATTCGCCCAGCACTCCCGCGGCGACGACGACCAGCAGGACCGGCTCCACATAGATCAACAGGCCGAACAGCGTCACGTTCAGCTTGGGCGCCGACAGCGCCTGCAATCCCAGCGCCGAGGCACTGATGATGCCCAGGCCCAGGATGAGCCATGGCAGGCCGGGCGGCGCGTCCGCCGGCAGCGCATAGCCGCCCTGCAGGACGAAGAACACGCTGACGGGAAGGCCCAGCGTCATGTCCAGCCACAGCGACCCCAGGGTATTGGTATGGGTGGCGCGGCGCAGCCAGAAATAGCCCGGGTAGCCCAGGCACACCAGCAGCGCGGGCCAGGAAACGGTACCGACGATCGCCAACTGATAGACGATGCCCGCGAGCGCCAGTCCCCCGGCCAGCAGTTGCATCCGGCTGATGCGCTCCTTGAAGACAAGCCGTCCCAGCGCGACCATCGCGATCGGCAGCAGGAAATACCCCAGCGACACGTCGAGCCCGTGGCCGTTGACCGGCGCCCACATGAACAGCCAGAGCTGCGCGCCGAGCAGGGTCGCCGACAGCACGCGCTGCGCCCAGAAGAACCGCTCGCGGCGCACGCGCGCGGCAAGCTGGCGGATCTCATGCCAGCGCCCCATGGCCAGGACGAGCAGCGTCAGCGCCGGAACGGTCAGCAACATGCGCCAGCCGTAGATGGCCGCACCGTCCAGGGGGCGCAGCAAGGTGGTGTACGCGGACATCAGCGCGAACAGCGCCGAGGAGGCGACGTTGAGCAGGACGCCGGTAGAGGTGTTGACGGGGGAGGGCGGGGCGGTCATCGGGATGGATAGGGCGCAGGCAGGGGATGCCGCGTGGTGGGGCGTCCAGGCAAGTGAGAATAACTACAATCTACAATATGAGGGCTTGCCCCTTATTTGCCGGCCTTCGAATTCGGGCTTAGAATTGCAGTCCTGCCGCGTCTGGCGGTAGTGCCTTCCGTCCAGGCGGTCAGCCCGGGCATCCAAGGCGGGTGTAGTTCAATGGTAGAACGGCAGCTTCCCAAGCTTCATACGAGGGTTCGATTCCCTTCACCCGCTCCACTTCGACTTTCCAGGGCGTTCCAAGGACGTCCATGGAGTGTTGCAAGTCATTGTCACGGTTCGATTTTTTAAGAATCTTCGATCCAGTGACGTCCAGCGAAATCCACTGACAGCCGGTCAAAACTGGTACAAAAAGTGGCCCAAACAATGCGCGAACTTCCCTTGCCGCATTGTTGCTGGAGGAGCCGGAGCCCGATGGGAAACATGGCACTCAACTCGCTTTCATGGAGTTGGGATCATGCTTTCAGACCTTATGGCCCGGCAGGCCAAGTGCACCGGCAAGCCATACGCGCTGGCCGACTTCGACGGCCTCTATCTCTACGTTTCCGCCATCGGCACCAAGGCTTGGCACTTCCGCTATTCGTGGTTTGGCAAGCGAGAGCGCATCACCCTTGGCAACTATCCAGCGCTCTCGCTGAAGGACGCCCGTGCGCTTCGCGATGAAGCCCGCTCGCTGCTCGCCAAGGGCGTCAATCCGCACAGCGAACGCAAGCGCAGGCGGCACGCGATCGTCCTGGCCGGCGAGCACACCTTCATGGCCGTCTACGAGCAATGGCTGGCCCATCGCCGGCTCTCGCTGGAGGAAGGAAGGCAGACCAGCCTGGAACAGATCGGCCGCGTCTTCAAGAAAGATGTGTTCCCCTCGCTGCGGCACCTGACCATCTACGAGATCACCCGCGCACACCTGCTGGACATCATCGGCAAGGTGGAAAAGCGCGGCTCGCTGTCGGTGGCCGAGAAGCTGAGGACCTGGTTCACCCAGTTGTTCACCTACGCCACGGTGGCGATTCCCAACATGGGCGATAACCCGTCCAGGGACCTGGAAGTGGTCGCGCTGCCATTGCCGCCGGTCGAACACAACCCGTTCCTGCGCATGCACGAGCTGCCAGTCATGCTGCAGACACTGCGCAAGTACCGCGGGCGCCTGAACACGCAGTTGGGCTTGCGGCTGTTGATGCTCACCGGTGTGCGCACTGGCGAGTTGCGCTTCGCCACGCCCGATCAGTTCGACCTCGACCGGGGCCTGTGGATCATCCCGGTGGCCAGGCTCAAGCAGCGCAAGCTGCTCACCAGGAAGAAGCGCAAGCGTCTCATCGACATCCCGCCCTACATCGTGCCGCTGTCGGTGCAGGCGCAGGAGATCGTTCGCCACCTGCTCGACAACTTCAAGCCGGCCCAGGTCTACCTGATCCCGGGCGACTGGTGCCTCAAGCATCCCGTCAGCGAGAACACGTTTAACGGGGCGCTCAAGCGCATGGGCTACGAGGACCAGCTGACCGGCCACGGCATCCGTGCCACGATCTCGACGGCGCTGAACGAACTCGGGTACCCGAAGAAATGGGTGGACGCCCAGCTCTCGCATGCCGACCCGGACAGGATCAGCGCGACCTACAACCATGCCGAATACGTCGAGCAGCGCCGCGTCATGATGCAGGACTGGGCCGATCGCCTGGACCTGTTCGAGCAGAACCAGGTCGAGGTTGCCAGCCGGCATCTGACCATCACGCTCCAGGGCCTGCCGACCATCGCCGGCCAGGCGGCCGCGCAGCCGCCGGTGGTCGACCTCTCCGCGCCGCAACTGATCGTGACCGCGCCGGCGCCCGGCCAACCCGAAGCGCCGGCATCGGTGCAGCGGTTGTCGGCCGTGCGCATGCCCGAGTACGCACGGCCGCGCCTGTCGGAGGTGCAGCGCGAACGCCAGCAAGTGCTGGAGACCTTCGAGGCGCCGCACAACCTCTCAGTGGCGGACTACGCCAGGCTCGCGGGCAAGTCGCGCCGCTGGATCACCTACGAGATCCAGGCCGGCAACCTGCTGTCGATCCACATGGGGCATCGCGGGCAGCGCGTGCCGGACTGGCAGCTCGATCCGCTCAAGCGCAGGCTGGTCCAGTCCGTGCTGAAGCAACTGCCACGGGGCATCGACACCTGGGACATCTACCACGCACTCCTGCGCTCGTACGAGGCGCTCGGGACACGGCCGGCCATCGAAGCCGTCAACCCAACGAACCTGCACCTTGCCGCGCGGCTGGTGGCCGCACAGTGCACGCAGGCAAGCGAGCCAGTCGTGACGACCGAGTTCCCTGAGCCGGTCCGGCAAAGCGTGCAGCGGCTGGTGCGCGAAGCCGTCGCTGCCGATGCCGCCGAAGCGACGCCCGGAGATTGATCAAGCCAGGGTCGCGCCGAAGTTCGGTCAGGCGCTTGCCTGGAGCGCTTGGAAAAACGGCTCCAGGTGGGTGCTGTCCGTACTTCGACGGCTCAGGAAGTACGTGGTGAGCGTCAGCGCGCCCTCTTGCAAGGGACGCTGGACAACGCCAAGGGAACGATGACCCTCGATGCGGGCGGCGGGTGCGAGGCAGACGCCGTAGCCGGCGGCCACCAAGGTCATCATCAACCCGAACGATGTGGCCGTCGTGACGGCCGAGGGAACGACGCCGGCCGCCGTCAGCAGTGAGTCGATCTGCCCGCAGTAGCCCACACAGCCGCGCCCATCCAGGGCGATCCAAGGGTGGTCGGCCGCCTGCTCCAGGGACACTGACGCGAAGGCCAGCAAGGGGTGATGGGCCGACACGGCCAATGCCAGCGTGTCGCGCCAGACGGGGCGGACATCGATGCCTTCAGGTGCTGCGGGCGACTGGCAGAGGCCTGCCTCGAAGGCCCCCGTGAGCAGTCCTCGATGCAGATCCTCCAGGCGTTCTTCATGAAGGCGAATGGGGTGGTTCGGATGGCGCCGGCGATGTTCCGCCATCGGTACCGACAACCGGGGATAGGCCAGGCAGTCCGACAGGGCAATGTTCAAGGGATCGGGAGCGATCATCGTGTCACCTGCACAACGCCGACACTGGAAAAAACCGGGCGCGACCGGTCGATGAGATAAGTTTAACGTGGTTTAGATTCGCTTTGCGCGTGACGCTTCTGTTGATGCAGAAGCGATCGGTGCAACGCGGGAGACCCGCAGGGACAAGAACCTATGAAAGCGAGCCAGCGCGCGCTTTCGGCGTTGCCGTGCGCGAGGCACGGACTGCGCAGGGGCTTGCCCAGGAGGTGCTCGCGGAACAGGCGGGCATCGCCCGGTCGCACATGGGCAAGATCGAGCGCGGCGAGCACATGCCCACGCTGGTGTTGATCCTGCGGATCGCGAAGGGGCTGGGGTGCTCGGCCGCGACGCTGATGGCCGCGACCGAGGCGCAACTGTCCGAGGAAGAGAGCGGCACCGAATAGCCATGCCGTCATGGCGGTGAGGTGTCAACAACGTTCTTGTACGTCAAGGCTGTGACTTGTCAGGTGTTCATTGCCACCTCGCATTTGACACTCGGCCTTTTTCGTAACATCATTTGTTTCATGAAAAGAGACAGCCGCCTCTCGTCTGTCCTGCATGCGCTGCTGCACATGGCCGAGCAGGATGGACCCGTTACCTCGGAAACCTTGGCGCTGTGCCTGGGAACCAACCCGGTCGTCGTTCGACGCACGATGGGATACCTGCGGCAAGCGGGAATCGTCACCTCCGAACGAGGCCACGCAGGAGGATGGCGTATCCACGCCGACCTTGGCAGCGTCACCCTGCGTCAGTTGCACGAAGCCCTGGGAGAGCCGGCGACGTTTGCCATCGGCAACCGCAACGAGACACCGGGGTGTCTGGTCGAGCAGACGGTCAATGCGGCACTCGAAGGCACGTTTGCCGAAGCCGAGGCGCTGCTGCTCACGCGGTTTTCGGAAATCACCCTTGCCGATCTGGCCTCTGACTTCGCACGCCGGCATGCGGCCTTGCGACACTCAAGGAATAAATCATGAATCACGACGTGATCGTCGTCGGCGGAAGCTACTCAGGCATGGCCGCGACCCTGCAATTGGTGCGCGCACGCAGGTCAGTGCTGGTGATCGATGCGGGCCAGCGGCGCAACCGCTTCGCCAGCCATTCACACGGATTTCTCGGCCAGGATGGTGTGCCGCCAGGTGAAATCGCTGCAAACGCACGCCGCCAGCTCGAGGCCTATCCAACGCTGACCTGGCTTGAAGGTCGGGTGGAAGCGGTCGCCGGGCAGGCGGACGAATTCACCGTCACGACGGCCGATGGCGAGTCGCACCTGGGGCGACGCATTCTGTTGGCGACGGGGGTGACCGACCAGCTTCCAGCCATCGACGGACTCGCCCAACGCTGGGGGAAGACGGTTTTTCACTGCCCGTACTGCCATGGCTATGAACTTGGACAGGGACGCATCGGCATCGTCGGTGCCAGCCCGATGTCCATCCATCAGGCTGAGCTGCTGACGGATTGGGGGGATGTCACCTTGCTCGTCAACGGTGCATTGGAACTCAACGAGGAAATCAGGTCCACTTTGGAACGCCGAGGCGTGGTCATCGACGAGGCCCGCATCGACAGGATCGAGGGACATGCCGACGTGACGATGGTGGATGGGAGGCGACTGAGCTTTGCGGGCCTGTTTGTTGCAACACAAACCTCTCCCTCCAGCACTTTGGCCGGGACAATCGGCTGTACACTGGAAGAAACGCCCATGGGCATCCAGGTTCGCACCGATGCCGAGAGCAAGACCTCGGTGCCTGGGGTCTTTGCCTGCGGCGACGTTGCGCGGGCACCTCATTCGGTGTCGCTGGCCGTGGGCAACGGTGCCATGGCCGGTGCCCAGATTCACCGATCACTGCTTTGGCCCGAGACCATCGAGCCAGCGCAAGCGGAAGGCCGCGCTCGATGACCTCGTTCTCCGACCCGACGGCTGTATCCGGTTATGCGGAAAGAACCGCGAGGATCGTGCCGGGCCTTCGCGACCTGCACCGGATGGCGGGTGTGCTGCTGGCCGAACACGCGCCGGCCGACGCGCGCATCCTGGTGCTCGGCGCCGGCGGCGGGCTGGAACTGAAGGTCCTCGCCGGAATGCAGCCCGGCTGGCAGTTCGACGGCGTCGATCCCTCCGCAGAGATGCTCGAACTCGCCCGCAAGATCCTGGGCTCGATGGTGTCTCGCGTGTGCTTGCACGAGGGCTATATCGACAGCGCCCCCAAGGGGCCCTTCGATGGCGCGACCTGCCTGCTGACATTGCATTTCCTGCCGCCAGCCGAGCGCCTGAAGACGCTGCAGCAGATGCACCTGCGACTCAAGCCCGGTGCGCCCCTTGTCGTCGCGCACCACAGCTTTCCCGGCGAAGATCCCGGTCGGGACAGATGGCTCTCGCGCAATGCGGCGTTCGCGGCTACTTCCGGCGTACCCGTGCGTCAAGCCGAAGGCAGCATCGCGGCGATCAAGGAACGGCTGCCCGTGCTTTCGCCCGTGCAGGATGTCGATCTGCTCCGCGAGGCTGGATTCACGGACATCGACCTTTTCTATTGCGCGTTCACCTTCAAGGGTTGGGTCGCCCATCGAGCATGAGGGGGTATCGACGATGCAAGACATAGGGTCGGCAGGTGCGCTGCCCGTGTGTGGCGAGGAGACTCCTAGCCGCGCGCCAGGGACAGGTAGGGGTTGTCCGGCGGGACTTCCGCGAACAATGCCGAAGGCGCCGCCAACAGATAGCCGTGCAACCGCCGCGACTTGCGCGGTCCTGTGACATCGCAGGTCCAGATGTTCAGGCCGCTGTCCTGTTTGCGGTGCAGCCCCAGCTTCTCGAAGCGCTTTTGCACCCATTGCCAGTCGTGCAGATCGTCCTGTCGGGCCAGCGCCTGGATCTCCGGATGTTCCTGCACGTAGCGCTGGAAGACGCCGGGGCTGACCAGGTACGCCGTGCCATCGACGGTATGCACCAGTGCCTTCGCATCGTTGATGATGAGCTTGCGCGACTCGATGCCTTGCCTGAGCCAGGCGATGAAGGCTTCCCCGGACGGCGTGGCCTTCGCGGGAGCCGGCATCGTGGCAGGACCGGTCAGCGCCGAATGGGTCACTGTCACAGTTGCTCCGGCGGATGGTGACGGCGGTTCCGCGCTGGCGGACGATGCACCGGCGGTGGCTGCGTCGGACGCATCGAGCATCGACAGCAGATCGGAGACCGGGTCCGCGAGCCCGGCCGGGGAATCCGCCACCCCAGGGGGCGGTGAGGTGGCCGCGATGCCGGCGGAGGCCGGCGCTGCCTCATCGCCAGGGAGGGGCTCTTCAGTCGTGACCGTGCCGGCGAACGGTGCGGGACGCTCGCCCGACTCCCAGATCAAGGCCGGCGACAGGCGCAGGAAGGTAAAGCTGTGCGACCAGCCGGTGCCGCTCGTGACGGTCGCCCGCCAGATCGCCTTCCCATCCGGGGCGGGCTGCACGATGCCATGGTCCTGGAGCACCGAGAAGACGGCGGTGTTGTTCGATGGGATGCCTTCGATGCCCTGCGACAGGAGATGCGCGCGCAGTTTGTCGCTGACCGTCTTGCTGACGAGCCAGAGTGCGTCCTGGGTCAGCCATCCATCCGACGGGCCGCCGGGCTGGTTCAGCTTGAACTCCTCGCGCAGCAGGTAGCGTAGGCCATCCAGCAGCTTGCGCTGCAGCGCATGCTTCGGCGCCGCCATGGCCCTGGTCGGATCACCGCCGAGCGCCAGGGCCACCGATGCCTGGTCGGCCTTGACGACCAGCTCGCCCAGCGTGCCGGCATGCTCGTACTGGCCCGCCAGGACGTAGAGCAGCGCCGACCATAGATCGTGGTAGTCGCTCAGCCAGTCGAGGATGCCGGCATCGAGCACACGGGTGTAGAGCAGCCCAGTGGCGGCGCCATGCAGCCGGTACTCGCGATCCGTCCGGTAACGAAAGCGGTACGGCTGCCGCAGCGGCCCGTGCCAGGGGTGCCAGACCAGGCCATCGGCCTGCTCGACGTGCAGGTCGACCGCGATCTTGCCAATGTCGTGCAGCAGCGCGGCGTAGGCGGTACCGGCGGTCCAGGCCTCGGCTTGCGCGGCCTGGGCCTCGGGCGAGGCGCCGGCCGGGAGCAAGTGGGACTGCCTCAGTTTGAGCGCGTAGGCCACGATCTCCAGGCCGTGGTCCAGCATGCCGCCCGGCCAGGCATGGTGATGCGCCTCCGAGGCCGGGAACTGCTGGACCAGCTCGGCGTAGCGCTCCAGTGGCGCCAGGTACAGCGAGCGGAACTGCCGACGCGACAGCGAGGTGCGCTGCCAGATGTGTTCCAGCAATCGCTGCCGGCGCGGCTCCGCCAGCAGCGATGTGGCCGACTGCGGCCGGGTCAACCCTTTGGCAGGCTCGACGGGAGGCGGCGCCGCGGCGTTGGCCAGCGGCACCCGTTTGCGCTGGAACAGCGAAAGCATGGCGACATCCTGGTGATGGGCTGGCCGGAGGAGCCTTTTGGCCTTTTCGGGTAGGGCCTTTCCCGTTGAGGCCATTCCCTTGCCCCTTCCCCAGCCCTTTGGCCTTCGACAAGCCCTTTGGTATAGGGGCAGTTGGCTTCGTGTGCCGCAATCAATGCGGAGCCCGTGCGCTCCAGGATCGGACGGAACAAGCACTGTGTTTTCACCGGATCAGGCAGTTTCAACCGGCGCTGAAAGCACGGCAGGCCCTGAAACCCCTGCGCCCGAAGGCATGCTTGTCGGGAATGAAGTAAGGAAGTAAGATTTCCTTTGAAACTTACGGAGGCCTCCCATGCTTGCCAAGCTCACTTCGAAAAATCAGATCACGCTGCCCAAGGCGGCCGTGTCCGGCGTGGATGCGGCGGAGTACTTCGACGTAACCGTCGAGGGCGGCCGGATCATCCTGACGCCGGTGCGGGTTCAGAAGGCCCAGGCCGTGCGCGAGAAGCTGGAGCAACTCGGGATCACCGAGCAGGACGTCGAGGATGCCGTGGCCTGGGCGCGGCGCTGATGCGCAGGGTCGTGCTCGACACCAACATCGTGCTGTCGGCGCTGGTCTTCAATGCAGGACGCCTGGCCTGGATACGCCATGCCTGGCAGCAACAGCAGTTGCAGCCGCTGGTCTGCCGGGAGACGGCCAGTGAACTCCTGCGCGTCCTGGCCTATCCCAAGTTCAAGCTGTCGACCTTGGAACAGCAGGAGTTGCTGGCGGACTTCCTGCCCTACGCCGATGTGGTGGAACTGCCGATGCCATGGCCCGACCTGCCGGCCTGCCGCGACGAGAAGGACCAGGTGTTCCTGGTGCTCGCGCATGTCGGCAAGGCGGATGCGTTGATCACAGGCGATGCGGACATTCTCGCCATGCGAGAGGACTTTCCCGGCTTGATCATGAGCGCCGAAGCATTCGCGGCGCGGCAGGCATGAAGGAGACCGGCACCGCCATGCCCAACGACCGTGGAACGACCATGAGGTAGCCAACCATGAAGCACACCGCAGGCATGACCATCGCAGCGCGACTCGGCCGCTGGCTGGGCGGCGTATGGCGCGGTTGGCTGCGCGCGGAGCGTCGGGTGCATCGATGGCTGATGGCGCAAGGACTGCCGGCGGGCGGTGCAGCGGTGCTGATCTGGGGGGGCAAGCTGGCGACCCTTGGGGTGTTGCTGTACATCGCGGTCTGGGCGGCGCTGTTGCCGGTCGCTCTCGTCGTGGCAGCCAGGATGGCGGAGCAAGCGCCGCAAGGCGACGATGATTTCCTCGGACGCAAGGCCGAAGAGCTGGATCATCGCGAAAGCCTTGCCTACGACCCCATCAACTACAGCGATGACCCAGATCCACGATTCGAAGACGATTGAACCGGCACTTGGAGCTATTTCTGCTTGGCCGCACTGATCATCAAGCCTGCTCCCCTGCCACCAGCTTGTCCGGCATCTCGTGTCCCTGTACTCAATCCTTGAAGCACATTGCCTGCACGGACACCAGCCCAGGCCAGTGCTGCAACCCAGAACGTGGGCAATACCAAGAACATCGTGGCCATCACGAAGTTCAGCAGCATGTCTCCGAAGGTGTTGTTGAGGCCAACCAGCGGATCGAAGTTCGTGTGCGGCCGGTTCCAGCCCCACCCCCAGCCGTAGAGCGCATCCAGGATCGTCGAGTCGATCCAGCGGGCGAGCTGAAACCAGAAGTCGGTGAAGAACAGCGCGAACTGCACCACGCTCACCGTGACCACGGTCTTGAGGTCATAGGTGCCGATCAGCAGCACCAGCGGGATGCAGATGACCAGCGCCATCTTGAGCAGGGACAGCACCATCGGCAGCGCCTGCCGCACCACGTCCATCGCCGGGAAATAGCCCAGTGATCCGGCGGTCAGCCCGACGTCACTGGCGGCGCGCGTGACGATGTTGGGCAGTGTCATGTCGATCTGGCCACCGTAGTCCGTGTAGACCGCCCCCCGGTTGAGCTTCTGTTGCCGAGGGCTCGCGACGGCACGGATCACCGCGTCGTTGACCTCGGCCTGGCTCAGGAAGCCCGCCCAGCCGGCCAGTCGCGTCAGCAGGTTGGGATCGACCTGGGCCAGCAGTCGTGTCCGCAGGCCGTGGCCGGCGTCGGACCACCACTGCCGGCAGGTCGGGTAGCCGCCCCCGCCGGGCACCTGGGCCAGGCCGGCGTCGCGCGTGGCGTCGAACGGCCAGGCATCGCGCGGTGTCCTGGAGCGGTAGCTGTCGTAGAAGCCGGCGGTGCCGACGAAGTAGCTGGAGCCGATCCAGGTGACGTCGTGCATCTGCTCCTCGCTCAGGCTGGGCCGGGTCATGAACAGCTTGGCGCGGGCGGGGCCGTAGCAGTCGCGGGTGAAGTCGCTGACCTCCTGGGCCAGCACCGGATCGTCGATGCGGGTCGCGTCGATGTCCATGCGGATCTGCCGCAGGTCGGTGCCGCAGGGAATGGCCGCGACCGAGGCGCCGGTGATCGCGCGCGAGATCGCGTGCATGGCGAACCACCACACCGGCACCTTGGCCGATTGGTTGTTGATCGTGCTGAACGATTGCGACCAGCCTGTATCGGTCGGCTCCGGGACATTCACCTGGCACTGGGTCGAACGCGAGCGGTCGTACTTGATGGTGTTGAAATCGACATCGATGAAGGGGATGCCCGCGAACATGATCACCACGATGGCGACGAAGACGCGGTTCTCGATGCGGGCCGAGGACAGCACGCCCTTGTTGCCCTCGTCGGCGCCTTCCGCGCGGGCCTTCAGCCATTCCTGGATGACGATCGCCAGGAACGGGATGGCGAACATGCCGCTGGCGACCAGCACCGACCAGATGCCGTTGTGGACCACCCAGGACACCAGCGTCAGGTAGTACTCCAGGTAGTCGGTGGTGTACAGCGTCATGGCGAACCTCGCGCTACCGTGCCTGCATCAGCAGGCTGGCTTCCAGCACGATCACGGCGACGATGGCCGCAACCTCCGCGCGCAGCAGCCGCAGCCCGGCAGCGCGCTCCGGTTCCCGCGCGCGCAGGCGACGGCGCATCCAGAGCCAACCCCAGGCGGTGGCGGCGTACAGCAACAAGCGCCAGGCCAGGAAGGCCCCGGATTGCGCCGCCATCCAGCGCTGCCAGCCCTCGATGCCGCCCGCGATGCGGATGCCGACCACATTGACGGCGGTCGCGGCGATCAGCAGCGACACCGCCCACGCCAGCACCAGGATGGCACGCCGGCTGGACAGCCAGCGCAGGCACCGCCCCACGGTATTCATGGATGGCTTGCGCCGGACGGCGGCCGCTGCAGTTCATCGACCCGATTGCGTACCGGGTCACCCTCGTAGATGCCACGCGCACCGGCGGCGCGGGTGCTGTGGCGCTGGATGATCGCCATCGGCGAGTTGCTGGCCAGTTCGCGGCGCAGTTCCAGCTCTGCCTTCAGGTTGTGAATCTCGCGATCGAGGATGTCGCTTTCGTGGGTGACGGCCTTCTGGGCCAGTTCGTTGGCGGCCACGTTGGGCTCCTTGCGCCCGGTCAACAGCGTGCGTTGCAGCAGCAGCGCCTTCTCCAGCACGCTGGCCAGCGCAACCTCCGAGGCCAGGCGCCGAGCCAGGATGTCCTGGTCCGTCTCGTCGCGAAGGGCCTCGATCACGCCACGGGTGATGGGCAGCGACGCGCTGCTCGCAGCCTGCAGGTTCTGCGCCGTGGTCGGACGGCTGCCGGCGACCAGTTCCTGCAGGGCCTGCAGCTTGTCCTCGTATTCCTCCTGGATCAGCGGGGTCAGGCCAACGCCCGGCGTGGTGACGGTCTTGGTGCAGGCATCGCAGGTGCGCTGCTCCTGCTCCCCCAGCACGCGAATGGCCCAGGCCGCGGCGGCATCGGGCGAACTCCAGGTCTGGCATGCCAGGTTGCCGCCGCAACTGGCTTGCGGAATCGAACTGGTGTCGCCGACGCCACGGCCGTTGAGCAGGTTGTAGCCGGCGCGGGTCACGTCGCCGACCACGCGCACCGGACGTTGGCCCGCGCCGCCGGCGTTGTCTCCGCCGACCCAAGGAACACCATTGTTGCCACGGTTCGCCTCGGCATCGTCGATCGCCGAAACCGCATCTGTGCTCGCGACGGCCTGCTTCAGCGCCATGCCTTCGGCAAGCTGGTCCCAACCGAGTTGCCCACCCGCCATGTCGGCCATACGGTTGGCGATGGCACGGCAGGTCAGCTTACTGCGATCGAAATCCAGCCTGGCTTGCAGCACCCCATTGGTCAACAGGTTGTACAGCCCTGGATCGGCGCGCTGGATGATCAAGGCGGGCAGTGACGCCACGGCAGCGGTGGCGTTCTGGATCACCGAGGACATGATGGCCTGGAAGCCGTTGGTGATGCCGTTCAACTGGTTCTGCAATGTGGTGGTGATGCTCATGTCGCCACAGATCAGGTTGCTGTTCCAGCCGACGCCAACACCGATGGAGTGCATGTTGGCCGCACCGCTCATGGACACCGCGCGGCCGCCCCCAATGCTGTAGAGCACGTCGTCGCCGATCACGCTGCCCTGATGCTGGACGCCGTACTCGTTGACGCTGGTCTGCGCCCCGGCGCTGGAGTAGCTCAGTGCTGCGACAACGGCCAATGCGGCGTACAGAAATCGACGGGCGCTCGAAAATGGAGTCGTCATGGCACCGGGCCTCACAGGAAATCGACGCTGCCGAGGAACACCTGGCCGCGGCGCTGGCAGCAGCTATAGGGGCGCCACAATGCCCAGGCGTAGTCGCCCTGCCGGGCCTGCACCTTGGCATTGCCGTGGGGGAATACGGCGCAACTGCTGGACAGCGTGGGGGTCAGCTCCTGCCACTTGCCCGTGGCGGCATCGGTTTCCATCAGGGCACCGGCCGGCCAGTAGCCATCGCGCGAACTGGCGAGCAAGGGCTGGTACACGTGAATCTGGTTGCGGCGCGTCACGATGTCACCCGCGCGCTGGGCGACCACGGCCGCGGCCTTGTGGTCATCCACCTGGTGCAGGAAGCCGCCACGCGGATAGACGTTGCCCCAGAGATTCAGGCCCGTGCGCGTGCCGATCTCGCGCCGGCCGGGAATCAGTGCTTCCGGATACAGCGCCTCGGGGATGCTGTAGCGCCATGCCAGCGTGTCGAGCGTGCTCAGCAGATAGGGCATGAAGGCGGTACCGGCACCCTCGCAGGTGTAGCCGGAGGCGCTGGCGAACTGGCTGAACACATGGCCGCCGGGATGGCCGATGACGTCGGCGTTCTTGAACTTCGCCAGGTTGTTCTCGTGATCCTCGTTGGTGGTGCCGTCGCCACCGGCCTTCGCGGTCGGGTTCGGCAGGCTCATCGCCCGCACCTCGACCCAAGGGTTCTCGCCGGTGTTCGAGTAGCTCGATACCACGGCATCCGGAATGTAGTGGCGCACCTTGACCGAGGTGCGCACGGTGCATCCCGTCCAGGTGCAATAGAGCCAGTAGCAGATGCCGGTGACGCGGTACTCCAGGCAATCCGGCGACAGGGTGGAGGCCACGATGGTGGCGGTGTTCAGTGCAAAGGACGATGCGGAACACCCCAGTAACAGCGTTGCGATGGCCAACCGCTGGCGTCGGGATGGTGCGAACGGACGCCTCGTCATGGCTGCGTCCTCCGGTATTGGTCGATGCGGGAAACCGCACGGGCCACGTCCGTCTCGCCATAGATCACGTATCGGCGATCCACCACGATGGCGGGAACCTTGGTGACGCCAAGGCTCCAGGCATCGGCAATGCCCTGGTAGGCGGTGCCGATCCTTCGCTGCATGTCTGCACCGCCCAGCTTCAGCCGTTGCTGGACGATGGCGCTGGCGCGCTCAGGATCGGTGGGCAGGTTGTCGGCCAGCTCCGCTTCGAGCACCGCGGCCGCGTCCAGGATAAGGTGTCGGTCAGCCTGGCCAAGGACCGGATGATGCGAGTCGGTAACGACCCATACTTCCGCCGCGGCGGCGCGGGTGGCCAACGTCAGGATGGCAATGCCCGCAGCAAGCCATGCTGGGCGGGTGCGAGTGGCATGAGGAACAGCGCAAGAGTCCATGAGACAACACCGGAGGGAAGCCAATCCGGTGACAGTCGAACCGAAATCCGGCTTCGACACGACAAACAATCCGGAGACCGCCTCATCCCGTTTTCGCCATCCCTGTCATCGCGTGATCACCCCAAACGGTGCCTGCGAGTGCGCCTGCGACAAGGACGTTTTCGGATCGACAGCCAAGACGGCCGCCGCACGTTCGTCTCGCCTTCAGCAGCGATGAATCGCTTGGAGAACGAAGTCGGCCCGCTCGGCCACACTGGCGCGCGGAAGCAACCTGACTTCGTAGCCGAGTGCCCGGTAGGTTGCATCCAGGTGGGCGTACTCCGCCTCCGCCTCGGGAAAGCCGTGCCGCCGCGCCTCGTCGGCGCAATAGATGTCCGGCCAGGGCGGTGCGAGGAACACGAGCCGCCCATAAGGGCGAGATTCGCCCAGGCTTTGCGCCAACGGTACGCCGCAGAGTCGTTGAAGCGCTGCAGCGGCGTCGATCAGCCCTCGGTCGAAGAAGACCGGACCAGCGTCCCGTGCCGCGCCTTCGAGATCCATGGCGGCGACGCGCAGCGCCTCCCGCAGAAAGGCCGCCATGTCGGTCCATGGCAAGGCGTTGCCGCCCTGTCGAATCTGCTCGGCGATGATCCTCCGCCCGGGTTCGGCGACGGTCGCATGACCACGCCGCCGCAGTTCCCCGAGCAGGGTCGACTTGCCGCCGCCGGAGCACCCCGATATGACCACCTGAGGTGGCATCGGCGTCATGTCAGGGTTTGCTTCGACCAGCAGACGGTTTGTAAATTCACTTGTCATCATTGGTTTAGCCGAAGAGACAGGCCCCACGCAATGGTGGCGCTGAGCATGCCAAAGGCGCAGACCCCGGCCCATCCATGCGCGGTGAAGGCCCACCCGCCTGCAGCAGCGCCGAAGGCCCCGCCAAGCAGCATCGCGCCCATGAACACGGTGTTCAGCCGGCTGCGCGCACCCGCGTCCAACGCATAGACCATGGTCTGGTTCGCCACCTGGGCCGACTGCACGGTCACGTCGAGCAAGAAGATGCCGAGGACGAGTGCAGGGATCGATGAGCCACCCAGGTACAGCACGGCAAATGCCGTTGCGGTTCCCACCGCGCCAGCACGGACGACTGCGTCATGTCCGCGCCGGTCGGCAAAACGGCCAGCCGCCGGTGCAGCCAACGCGCCGCACACGCCGACCAGCGCGAACAGGCCGGCGGATACCGCGCCGAGCTGCAGTGGCGGCCGCTCCAGCCAGAGCGCGAACGTTGCCCAGAAGCCGATCATGCTGGCAAACAGCAGGAACTGGACGGCCACAGCTTGGCGCAAGGAAGCGTGCTTGCGCACCAAATGCCACATCGACAGCAGCAATCGTCCATAGCCGAGATTGGAGGACGGCGGCACCACCGGCAGCGTCCATGCCAGCCGAAAGCCCAGTACCAGCATCAGTGCCGCAGAAAAACCGAAGACGGACCGCCAGCCCCAAAGCTCGGTCATCCAGCCGCTCACCACACGGGCCAGCAGGATGCCGATCAGGATACCGCCCGTCACCACGCCGAGCACCTGCCCCTTGCGGTGGGAGGGCGCCAGGTGGATGGCCAAGGGAACCAGTTGCTGCGCCACGGTGGCGCACAAGCCCACGGCGAGGCTCGCCAGTGCCAATTGAACGAAGCCGGAGGACGCGGCTGCCAGCACCAAGGAGAGCACCAGCGCCGCCAGCGTTCGCATGATGAGTGACTTGCGCTCCAGGCGGTCACCCAGTGGTGCCAGGAACAGCACGCCCAGGGTATTGCCCGCCTGGGTGAGCACGGGCAGCCAGGTCACGGTCCCCGCAGAGAGCGCGAACTCCCGGCTCAGTTCGCCGAGAAGCGGCTGGTTGTAGTAGCTGTTGGCCACGGATGCGCCCGCCGCCAGGGCAATGGTCCACAGCAGATGGGAGGGCAAGGCTGACGTGGCAGGCATCGGTGCGGCACGCGATGCATCGCCGGGGTGACCTGGGATATTGCTCATTCAAGGGGTCCGGCCGTATCAACTCTCGGCTTGCGGACAAGCTCTCACCAGTTCGGGCGATCCGTTCCCGGCGGCACTGACGATCGCGCATAGCCGGCCGGTGTTCGCGCCATTTGCGCGCTGGGGCGCACGGCGCGCAGCAGGCCGAAGCCGGAGACTTCGTCGGCGAGCCAGGGGCTGAGGTCCGGCCTGCCGGCCCGCAGGCCCTCTTCGATGCGCCCCAGCCCGCGCAGCCAGTGCCCGGTCTGCGCCAGCGACACCTGCACGTGCCAGCTTCCCCCTTCGCGCGACTGTCGCCACAGCGCGGCGGCGGCGCCGAAAGCCATCAGGAAGCCGCTGGCCTGGTCGAGGATCTGCATCGGCAGCGCGCGCGGCTTGCCGTCGCCCGCCGCCTCGCCCTCGGCGTGGTTGAAGCCCATTGCCGTCTGCACCAGCGAATCGAAACCGCGCCGGTCGGCCCAGGGCCCTTGCGTGCCGTAGGCGGTCAGCGACACGGCGACGATGCCGGGCCGGCGCGCGGCCAGGGCCTCGGGCGAGAAGCCGAGCGCGGCCAGGCCGCCGGGCCGGTACCCCTGCGAGAACACGTGGGCGTCTTCCACCAGCCGCCACAGCGCTTCGCGCCCGGCCTCGCTGCGCAGGTCGATGTGCGCCGAGCGCTTGCCGCGGCTGGTTTCGGCAATAGCGGCGATGTTGGGCAGGTTCGGTGAGTTGACCAGCATCACGTCCGCGCCGAACGAGGCCATCGCCCGCCCACCAACGGGGCCGGCCAGGATGCGCGTGAGGTCGAGCACGCGCAGGCCGGCGAGCGGCCGCTCATCGGCCGCCAGGGGTGGCAGTGCGCGCGGTGGCGCATCGGCGATTCGGGTGATGGTCATCAGGGGTTGCGAGGCCACCGCCTGACCCTGGGGCGTGGCATCCCACTCGGCGAAGCTGCGCAACGCCGTGGCCACCAGCGCGTGGTCGGCCGCGGCCTGCTCGAAGTCCAGCGCCTTCCAACCCAGCAGGGCCTGCTCTGCGTCGGCGCGTGTGGCAGTTGCGGGGTCCAGGCCCAGCAGGCGCAGCGCGCCATCGCGGTGGTGCGGGAAGTTGGTGTGGACACGCACGTGACCATCGGCGCAGCGGTACAGGCCGGCGAACGGGTCCCACAGCTCGGGCTCCTGGCCGTCGAGCGTGAACCAGCCGGTGCATTCGGCGGCGGCGTGGGCCATGTCCACGGCGACACGCTGGCGCGGAACACCCCGCTCATGGCCCAGTTCGCAGGCGGCGAGCGCAGCCGCGGCAATGCTGGTCTGCGCGGCGGTGCCGACGGCGAAGGACGAGGGGAACACCGGGTCGCTGCCCGTCAGCGCGATCCCGGCCAGCGCCTGCGGCGGCAGCCCGCCCAGCGACCAGAGCGCAGTCAGTGCATCGAGTGGATTCATCGAATGGACTCCTCACAGAAAGTTCGCCAACTGAATCGACACGCTACCCCGTCGGCCGAGTCGGGTTGGCAGATCCAGGCGGGAGGCAGGGTCGGCGCCGCGTTGTCCGCAAACGCAGCGGACCGCGGAAAGCAGCATCGCGCGCCATTGGCGATGCCGGGGAGCGCCGTATTCGCACAGGCGTGGGCGTCGCGCGCCCGCTGCAAGCGATCCATCACGCGCCCGCCTCCAGCCCGAAGTACGCCGCGAGCGCCAGGCCGGTCGCCACGATCGTCCAACGCAGCGCCAGCGGCGGAATCCAGCGCGCCAACCGCGCGCCGGCATAGCCCCCAAAGATCGCGCCCAGCAGGACCGCACTGCCTTGCGCCCAGGCGATGGACCCGGTGGCGACGAAGAGCATCACCGCGGCACTGGTCACGACGGTAGCCATCGCATTCTTGACGGCGTTGGCCTCCTGGACATCGCGCACACCCAGCAAGGTCAGGATCGCCATCAGCATGATGCCCAGGCCGGCGCCGAAGTAGCCGCCATAGAGTGCGGTCAGGAACTCCGCCCCCGCAGCCACCAGGTGCGGCACCTGACCGCGAGCATGCCGCTCGATGGCCTGGCGCAGCCAGGGTCCCAGGGCGAACAGCACGGTCGCGACGAGGATCAGCCACGGCACCAGACGGCTGAACTGTGCATCTCCGGTGAACACCAACAGTGCGGCGCCCACCAGCGAACCGGCACCGACCACGGGCAGGCTGCGCCGCAACGCGGCGCGGTGGCGCCCGAGTTCGCTGCGATAGCCGAGCAGGCTGCTCGCATGCCCCGGCCAGATCGACACCGCGCTGGTGGCGTTGGCCACCACGGGTGGTACGCCGGCAGCCAGCAGCGCGGGAAAGGTGAAGAATGTGCCGCCGCCGGCCACTGCATTGCAGATGCCGCCGATCATGCCGGCCCCAGCCAGCAGCAAGAAGGTTCCGATGTCCATGCCGCTCGCGCCTCAGCTCGTCGGCCTGGACAGGGCCAGACGCAGGCCGAACCCCATCAGCGCCAGGCCGGTGAGCGCATCGAGCGAGCGCAGCACCGTGGGCCGGCGCAGCCAGCGTGCCAGGGTCCGCGTGGCCAGCACCAGTGCGGCGAACCAGAGCAGTCCCATCGCGGCGTGGATGCCGGCCAACAGCACGCTGAACCCGACCACCGGCACGTCCGCGGGAACGAACTGTGGCAGGAGGCTCACGTAGAACACCCCGACCTTGGGATTGAGCAGATTCGTCAGCAGACCGCGCAGGAACCAGCGCTCGCCACGCACGAGCGGCGGATCGTCTGCGGGCAGCGCCGGCCGGCTCTTGAGCGCGCCAGAGATCAGCTTCCAGCCGAGCCAGAGCAGATAGGCCGCGCCCGCGATCTGCAGCAGGGTGTAGGCGAGTCGGGAGACCGCGAGCACCGCGCCGAGCCCGAGGGCCGCGATCAGCCCCCAGATCAGCACGCCGGTCACGATGCCGCCGCCCGCCCTCATCGCCTTGCGCCCCCCTTCCACAGCGGCCGTGCGAAGTACCAGCGCCGTGTCCAGGCCGGGGGTCAAGGTGAGCAGCAGCGCCGTCAGCGTGAAGCCCAGGATCGCAGTCGATGCATCCATTGGGGGATCTCCGTCAGAGCACAGACAAGTCCAGTGACTCGCTGTACGTCGTCGATTCGATGGTCTTGACGATGGCCTGGCCGCAGATCACGGCGCCACGCGCCGCGTCGTAGGTCAGGCTCGGCTCGCCATACAGCTCCCAGCCGCTGTTCAGGGCCGCGGTGACGCGGTGGCAGAACGCCGCGTCGTCGATGCCGGTCAGGTAGCGGTACGCGAGCATGCTCATGCTCCCGGTCGATTCGATGCCGGTATCTGGACGCGCAGCCCCACTCCGAATGCCTGCAGCAGATGCCAGCCGGTGTTCCAGTCGCCCACGCCGCTGGCGGCATTGATATGCCCGAGGGCGCCGACTTCCAAGCATCCCGCTGCCCAACCCATGGCCATGCGCCGGGCGTGCTCCGGCGAGCCATAGGGGTCGTCGCTGCTGGCGACCACCAGTGCGGGAAACGGCAGGGGTCCGGTCGGTGGCGGGCCGAACTCGCTCGCCTCGCCCGGAAACGCCGGTGCGCCGGGGTCAGGGACGGCAACGAGGAAGGCGCCCCGGACCTGCGCGATCCGATGCTGGATGTCTTCTCCGATTCCCGGCCGCGATGCCCAGTGCGCGACGAGCAGGCACGAAAGGCTGTGTGCGACCAAGACGACGGGCGCACCGCACTCGTCGATAGCCGCATCGAGTGCCTGCAGCCAGTCGGCCAGGTCCGGCCTGTCCCAGTCGGCAGGCTGGAATCGCCGGCCATGCTCCTGGCGCGACGCCCAGCGCGTCTGCCAATGCTCCGGCCCGGAATTGCCGATACCGGGAAGCATCAAGAGGCGAACGGTCTGAAGGTGGCTCATGGTGGCGTGCGCGGATATCCGGGGTGAGGTTGTCTGGCTGGAAACCTTAAGACCGATGCGTCGAATTGCCGAGTGAGAAGGTCTCAGCAAGCGTCGAGAAAAGCTCAATGGTCGGCTCGAATGGCCTTGGCTATCGTCGAAGTGCACTTCCTTCACAACCGACGAAGAAGCCCCCCGAGTTCGCCATGTCTGATATCCCGCTCCTGATTTCCTACGTCCTGGCGGCCTGGCTGTCCATCCTTACGCCCGGTCCGGCCATCCTGCTGGCGATGCGCAATGGCGCTCGCCAGGGCGTGGTCGCGAGCCTGTGGTCGACGCTGGGCAACATGTTGGGGTTGCTCGTGGTTTCCGCGGCGGCCGCGTGGGGCGTCGGCCTGTTCCTGCTTGCATCCGCCCACGCGATGACCGCGCTGCGGCTGGCCGGCGCCGCCTACCTGGCGTACCTCGGTCTTCGCCTGCTTGTGCAGGGCAGACACACACGGCCGCCGGACCCCGGTGCCGATGACGCAGGGCCGGTGCAGGCCTTCGCGCTGGCGAAGGAAGGATTCCTGGTGGCGACATCCAATCCGAAGTCGATCCTCTTCTTCACCGCCTTCTTCCCCCAGTTCATCCGGGCCGACCAGGCTCTCATCCCTCAGTTCATGGGCCTGACCGCGATCTTCGTGATCCTCAGCGGCGCCACCTTGACCGGCTATGCCGCCATTGCAAGCCGGGTGCGGGGAGCATTGGGCACTTCCGTCTGGCGCCAGCGCTGCACGCGCCTGGCGGGGATCGGTTTCCTCGGATTCGCCGCATGGATTCTTTTGTGGAGACCGTCCAGCGGCGCCAAGGCCCTGGCCGCGTGATTCGTCCCCGGCCACGCGCACGCAACCGAGCACAGGCGGTGCGACCGAACCTGGAGAAGCGATGAACAAATCCTTCCTGCAAGTCGATGTGTTCACGAGCCAGCCGCTCAGGGGCAACCCGGCTGCCGTCGTGTTCGATGCCGACGACCTCGATGCGCGGACCATGCAGCGGATCGCGCGCGAGATGAACCTGTCCGAGACGGTCTTCGTGCTGGCCCCGGAATCGCCCGACACCGACTATCGGGTGCGCATCTTCACGCCCTCCAGCGAGTTGCCGTTCGCGGGGCACCCCACCATCGCCACTGCGAGCGCGGTGCGTGCGCACCGTGGCGACCTGGCCGATGCAAGTCTGCTGCGGCAGGCCTGCGGCATCGGCATCGTGCCTGTCGAAGTCGTTCCGACCGAGGGCTCGCCGATCTACTGGATGACCCAGGCCAGCCCGCAGTTCCGCGACACGGCCATCGATCCGGGGGAAATGTCGACCCTGCTGGGCTGCGATGCGAACATGCTGGCCGCGATGCCGGTGGAAGTCGTCTCCACCGGCATCCCGTGGCTGATCGCCGAACTGCGCAGCGTCGCCGCCCTGGCGTCGCTGCGTCCCGACCTGCCTCGCATCGCCGAACGCTGCCGCGCATCGGGTGCCGTCGGCGTGACCGTCTTTGCCGAACACGAGGCCGACGCGCCGGTACGCTTGCGCCTGCGCACGTTCGCGCCAGGCGAAGGCGTGGCCGAGGACCCCGTTTGCGGGTCTGGAAACGGGTGTGTCGCGGCATTCTTGGCAAGGCACCGACACGCATCGGCTCTCAAGGGTGGCTACCTTGCGGAGCAAGGCATCGAGATGGGACGCGATGGCTTGATCCACGTCGAATGGACCCGAAACGGCGACGAACTGACGGTGCGCGTCGGTGGCCAGGCCGTGACCGTCGCCAGCGGCACCCTGCATCTGTAGACGCGGCGGCACGTTCAGCCGCTCGATCGCCCATGGCTTGCCATGGCACCTGTGCGGCGTCCCCGACGAAGGCCTGCGCTGCGACGAACGCAGTTGCCCAGGACTAGATCGGGTCGACGGTGGGACTTTCGTCGCGCGAGAGCATGGCGCGTTCGATGAAGTGCTGCAGCGGTTCCGATGGCTCACTGTCCGGCCGCAACAGGTAGGTGGTCATGCATGCCGACGGGTCCGACAGGGGCCGCGCGATGATCTCGGGATGGCGGCAGACCGAAATCTGCGCCGCCGTGGCGAGACCCAGTCCGTAGCCCGCGGCCACCAGCGTCAACATCAATTCCAGTGTCGCGACCCGCTCGGCAATCCGGGGCTGGATGGCGGCCGTGCGGAGCAGCCGTTTGATCTGCCGGTACGCGCCCTCGCAAGCTTCCGGGTGGCACTTGATCAGGGGATAGCGCAGCAGTTCATCCAGAGGGACCTGCCTGAAGGCCAGCAAAGGATGGCGAGTCGGAATGGCCACCAGGATGGGATCGGACCAGATCGCCTCGCACAGGATGCCCTCTCCAGCTTCGTCGGACTGCGCGAATCCGGCATCGAAAGTGTCGTCGCGCAACCCGCGGACTTGTGACGCGAGCGGCGTCTCGAACAGGCGGATCTCCACATCGGGCTCCTCCTCCCGGCACAGGGCCAGGAGTGCCGCGAGGCGTGTCTGCGCGATACCGTCCGACAGCGCGATGCGCAGCATGCCGCGATAGCCCGTGGCGGCGGCCCGGACATTGGTTCGTGCCTGTTCCAGCACCGCGAACACGCGGCGGGCATCCTCCAGCAGCACCTGGCCCGCCCAGGTGAGCTGGGTGCCGCGCCGATTGCGCTCGAACAGCGTGGCGCCGAGGTCGGACTCCAACTCCCGGATGGTGCGCGACAGCGGAGACTGCTCGATATGGAGCCGCACCGCCGCACGCGTGAAGTGCAGTTCCTCGGCCACTGCCACGAAACAGCGCAGGTGTCGCAGCTCCATCGCGCCACCTACGCGTACGTGAGGCCGGGAGCTTGATTCACGCGAGCGGCTCCTCGGGCGCCGTGCCGAACAGCAGCGCCGTGATCGGCAAGGGTTGGAACAAGGGCTCGCGGCCGAGGACCTTCAGGCCGCCAGGACCGCTTTCGAGCAATCGGCGCTCTTCGCGCGCGATGAACAGTTCGGTGCGATAGCCATCGCATTCGGGAAGTCGCTGTAGCAGGTCGCGGATCGCGTCGCCCGCCCAGGGCGTTTCGCTGTCGAACTGACCCAGTAGCCGGCCATGCCGGGAAATCACGAGGCGGTAGGCGTTCATGGCCGGACACTCCCGTCCATCGCGTGTATCGCCATCTCCTCCCAGCCCAGGCGCCGGGTGCGGATCAGTTGCTCGGCAGTATCGCCGCAGGCGCGCTCGACGGCCTGAGGCATCTCTATGCCAAGCAGGCAATGGCCGGTCAGGCGCGCGGCGAAGTAGTCGCCGGCCCCTTTCACCACGCAGGGCACGTGGGGATGCTCGAAGAGGCGCGATACCCCCTCTTGCGTCTCCAGCAGCGTCTGGACGACGGCGCTTTCGGGATCATCCTGGACACTGGTCACTACCACCCATTGGGTGGGGCCGCGCAACAGCGCACGGGCAGCCTCGCGGCAATCCGCCAGACCCTGCAGCGTTCTGCCGGTGACCTGTTCCAGCTCGAACCGATTGGGGACGAGGCCGTGGGCTTTTGGAATCAGCAGCGTGCGCCAGGCCTCGGCCATGCCGGCCGCCGCATACACGCCCTGGTCGTAGTCGCCAATGACCGGATCCAGGTGCAGGCGCAGTTGCGGGTGGCGCTCGCGCATCGTCGACCACCAGGATGCGAGGATCCGTGCCTGCGACGGCGCGCCGAGGAAGCCGACCTGCACAACGCGAGCGCACGCGGGGATGCCGCGCGCCTCCAGGTCATCCAACCAGCCAGCGAACCACGCGTCGGGCACCGCGCCGCCATGGACCGAGGGATAGTGCGGCGTGTTGCTGAGCAGCGCGGTCGGCACCGCGATCGTAAGCAGCCCGCAGGCTTCCAACGCGGGAATCGCCGCGTTGTTGCCGACCCGCCCGTAGATCACCTGGGACTGGATGCTGATGACATCGATGGGCACAGGTTGGGTCACTGTCATTCAGGACGCACCCCCCGTGTCCTGCTGTCGGTCCAGCCACGCGCCGATCGTGCGGTGGGCCGCAGCCTTCAGCGTTGCCCCATGCCGCTCGGCATCCGCGCGCAGCGTGCGCGGATCGATACCGGCCTGGCCCAGCTCGCAGCAATGGCCGACCAGCCAGCGTTCGATTCGGCTGGCATCGGCTTCCAGGTGGAACTGCAGACCCAGCACGCGGTCGCCGACCGCGTAGGCCTGCTGCGCGCAGCTTTCGGTGCTCGCCAGCAGTTCACTGCCCTCAGGCAGCTCGAAGCGGTCGCCGTGCCAATGCAGCACCGGCACGCCGGCCAGCGGTGCCAGCACCGAGCGGCGGCCCGCATCCGTCAGCGTCAGCGCGCCGAAGCCGATCTCCTTGAAGCCCATGGGGGCGACGGCGGCGCCGAGCAGGCGCGCGATCAATTGCGCGCCCAAACAAATGCCGAGCAGCGGCCGGCCGCTGGCCAGGCGCCGTTCGAGCAGACGCAGTTCGTCGGCAAGAAAGGGATAGACCCGCTCGTCGAAGGCGCCGATCGGCCCACCCAGTGCAATGAGAAGATCGCTTGCCGCGGCCTCCTCACGGGCCAGCTCGTCCGTCGCGGGGTCGAGGTAGCGCACGTCGAATCCACGCTCGCGCAGCAGCGGTTCGAGCGTGCCGAGGTCTTCGAAATGGATGTGGCGCAGGGCCAGGGCTGTCTTCATGCGGTCTGCTCCGATGCGGTCGATGTCGCAGCCCGGTCGTCGTCGGGCCAGTAATCGCTGTCCGGCGTCGCGCGAGCGCCGAAGATGGCCTGGCCGACGCGCACGACGGTGGCGCCTTCCTCGATGGCCAGCTCGAAGTCGCCGGACATCCCCATCGACAGTTCGTCCATGCCGATGCCCGCCGGCGCCTCCTGGCGCAGCCGATCACGCAGTTCGCGCAACAGCACGAAACAGGGACGGACTCGTACAGGATCGGCCGACAGCAGTGCCAGCGTCATCAGGCCTCGCACGCGCAGGGTGGAGAAGCCCGGCAGCGCCCGGACGAAGCCGGCCACTTCGGAAGGCGGCAAGCCGAACTTGCTGGCCTCGCCCGAGGTGTTGACCTGCACGAACACATCCAGTGCGCGCCCTTCGGCTTGCAGGCGACGGTCCAGCGCCTCCGCCACACGCAGGCTGTCCAGGGCCTGGAACTCGCTGGCGAAGCGTGCCACGACCTTGGCCTTGTTGGTCTGCAGGTGGCCGATGACCGACCAGCGCAGGTCGGCGAGATCCACCATCGCTTCGGCCTTGCGCTGCGCCTCCTGCACCTTGTTCTCACCCAGGTCGCGGCAGCCGGCGGCGTAGGCCAAACGGATGCGCTCCTCCGGCACGGTCTTGCTGACCGGCAGCAGGCGCACATCGGACGGATCGCGTCCCGCGCGGGAGCAGGCATCGGCGATGCGCCGATGCACCGCCGCCAGATTGCGCCGAAAGTCCTCGACGCTGTGTGCGGTGGGCCAGGGATGCGTCTGCGCGTTCATGGACAAGGGGTTCTCCGTGCCGCTAACATTGTCATAGGACAAAATATACATTGTCACGGGACAAACGGGAATGGCAGAAAAGACCGCATCGGGCATCTTTGAGCGCATTCGCCGCGAGGCACATGCGGGCCGGCTTGCCGCGGGCCAGACACTGCCGTCCGTGCGCGAGATGGCCGATCAACTGGGCGTCAACCGCAACACGGTCGCCGCCGCGTACCGGAAGCTGGTGGCCGCAGGCATTGCCGAGACGCTGGGGCGCAACGGAACGGTGATCCGGCCAGCGGCGCGTCTCGGTGAGCAGGAGGGCCTGCAGCCCGGCTCGGCGCTGGCGGATCTGGCCAGCGGCAATCCGGACCCGGCCTGGCTGCCCGATCCATTGCAGGCGCTGGCAGCCAGCGGCTACCGGCCCGCGCTGTATGGCCAGCCTGTACTCGACCCGGCACTCGAACGGCTGGCGCGGCAGTGGTTCGGAGCGGATCTCCGGGAGGGTGACGGTCTGGTGCTGGCGCATGGTGCGGTCGATGCGATCGAGCGTCTGTTGGCTGCCTACCTCGTCGCCGGCGACAAGGTGGCGGTGGAGGACCCGTGCTTCCTCGGCAGCCTCAACATCCTGCACAGCACGGGCCTGGCAGCGGTGCCCGTGGCCATGGATGCGCACGGCATGCGCCCGCAGGCGCTGGAAGCGGCGCTGGCCAATGGCGCCCAGGCGGTGCTGTGCACACCAAGGGCGCAAAACCCCACCGGCTGCGGCCTGAGCGAGCAGCGCGCCCGCGAACTGCGCCGCGTGCTCGCCCGCCATCCGCACGTGCTGGTGATCGAGGACGACCACTTCGCCTTGCTGGCCGAGACGCCGTACTTCTCCATCGCGCCCGCGGCCACCACGCGGCGGGCGCTGGTGCGCTCCGTGTCCAAGGGCTTCGGCCCGGACCTGCGGCTGGCCTTCATCGCTACCGATGCGGGGACCGCCGCAAGGCTCGGCATGCGACTGGCTCCCGGCACGACCTGGGTCAGCCACCTGCTGCAGGCGGCCGTGCGCGGCCTGCTCGGATCCGACGCGGCCACGGCGCGCCTGCATGCGGCCAAGACCGCCTACGCCATGCGTCGCAAGGCCCTGATCGATGCACTCGGCGCCGTGGGCATCGCCGCCAGGCAGCCCTGCGACGGGTTCAATGTGTGGATTCCGTTGCCGGAAGACCGTGACGTTCACCGCACCGCGCAAAGCCTCGCACGCTGCGGCTGGGCCGTGCGAACCGGCGATGCCTTCGCGATCGCGCCCGCGGCCCCCGCGCTGCGAGTCACGGTCTCGACGCTCGAACCCGGGGACGCGGCGCGCTTTGCCGCGCAACTGCGCGACTGTCTGGGGCGTGTATGAAGCCAGTCTGCATGGCATCTTGCCTGTCCTCTCGCGGGTCC
Source organism: Pigmentiphaga sp. GD03639 (assembly GCF_029845405.1). Taxonomy (NCBI): domain Bacteria; kingdom Pseudomonadati; phylum Pseudomonadota; class Betaproteobacteria; order Burkholderiales; family Alcaligenaceae; genus Pigmentiphaga; species Pigmentiphaga sp. GD03639. Next base: position 52,407 of record NZ_JAOCLR010000023.1, on the reverse strand, counting down.
GTCTGCGTACCGGTCCATGGCGCGCTACGGCGCCTGCAAGGCGGAGGCGACGCGAGCGGGCCACGGGCGCCGTTCCGACAAGCCGGTCTCCCGTTCCCGCAGCGTCCGGCCGACCTGGCTCGCCTCGGTCACGGACGCGCGAAAGTCCCGGATCAGTTGTCGCGTCACCGGCCCCACGGGCCATTCGGTGGTCGCCGCGTCCTCGACCAGCGCCACCACCGGCTGCAGTTCGACCGAGGTGCCGGCGGTGAATACCTCGGAGGCGGCGCGCAGTTCGTCCAGCGTCACGGTCCGCTCCTCGACCCGCAGCCCGCGCTGGCGCGCCAGTCCCATCACGTGCCGCTTGGTGATGCCGTCGAGGAAGCAGGTCGGCAATGGGGTCGCCAGCACCCCGTCATGGACCATCAACAGGTTGGTTGCCGTGGTCTCGGCGACCCGGCCTTCGCTGTCGAGCAGCAGTGCGTCGTCGCAGCCCGCCGCTGCGGCGGCATGGCGCGCAAGGGTCCCGATCATGTACAGCCCCGAGCACTTGGCCGCGGTGGGTGCCGTGTCGGGGCGGGGACGCCGCCAACTCGCCAGCTGCAGCCGGATGCCTTCCTCGGCGCGGCCCTGGGACGCCGCCGTGGGCCAGTCCCAGGCCGCGATGGCCACGTGGATGCGGGCGCGCGGCGAAGCGATGGAAACGCTCTCCGCGCCGCGCCAGGCCACCGGGCGGATGTAGGCGTCGTCGAGCTGGTTGGCCCACAGCACCGCCTCGATGGCCTGTGTCAGCTCGCCTTGCGACCACGGCAGGTGGTAGTCCAGCAGCGCGGCGGACTGCTGGAAGCGTTCCAGGTGAGGCGCATTGAGGAAGACATGGCCGCCATAGGCGCGCATGCCCTCGAAGACGGCCCCGCCCATGTGCAGCGCATGCGTGAGCACGTGCAGGCGCGCCTCGCGCCAGGGCAGCAGTTCGCCATCGAGCCAGATCAGGCCATCGCGATCGTCAAGGGAATTGAGCATGGTGCGCACCGCTGTACAGGTTGTCGATGGCGTCAGTGTGCGGCCGGTTCGCCGTCGGCACGAGTGAGTAAATCTCAGACGATGCTGAGTTTTGGTCCTCGCGCCGGCGAGCGTGGAGACGACGATTTCCGGTTTAATGGGTCCATGAACGACCAATGACTTCCAGGAGGGTGAGTCCCCCATGCGCATCCCTGTCCCGTTGAATGCCTTGCGCGCCTTCGAGGCCGCGGCACGCCATCTCTCGATCAAGGACGCGGCCCTGGAATTGGCGGTCACGCCCTCGGCGGTCAGCCACCAGTTGCGCACGCTGGAGGACATGCTCGGCGTCGAACTGCTGCGCCGCATCGGCACGCGGCTGGAACTGACCAGCGCCGGCCGCCGGCTGGCGCCCGGCCTCAACGAGGGTTTCGCCCTGATCGCCGAGGGCGTGGGCAGCTTGCGCGAGGAGCGGCGCGACGGGCCCCTGCGCGTGAACATGCTGCCGACCTTCGCGACCAACTGGCTGTCGCCCCGCCTGAGCCTGTATCCGTTCGAGCGGCGCGGCTTCTCGCTGGACATCTCCACCACGCAGGACGACGTGGATCTGGCCGCCGGTGTGGCCGATGCTGGCATCTGGTATGGCGACGGCCAGTGGGCCGGTCTGCGGGCTGACCTGTTGTTCGAGGCCACCATCGACCTGTACGCGCGCCCGGGCTTTGCCACCGGCTCGCGCCGGGAACGCCTCAAGCAGGTCGCGCGCGCCAACCTGTTCGTGTCACGGCATTGCCTCAGCTGGCGGCGCTGGATGGACAGCCTGCCCGGTGGACCGTTCGAGCCGGCTGTCGTGACCCGCGTGGACTCGGGCGGCCTGACGATGCAGGCGGCCGCCGATGGGGCCGGCGTGTCGATCGCTGTCTGCGAACTGGCCGAGAGTGCCGTCCGGCTCGGACGCCTGGCCTCGGTCTTCGACCACCCCGTGAGCGCGGGCGTCGGCTTCTGGCTCGTCTATCCCGAGGCGCTGTCCGAGGACCGACGGCTGGACAACCTGCGCGGTTGGCTGCGCGAGCAGGTCGATGAGCAAGCCCGGCACGGAGGGCAAGAACGGACGACGGCCGACACGGGCAGTGCCAAGGACGGGCCCGCGCAAAGCACCGCGTCGCCGGCGGCGAAGCCTCGATCCGCTGCCGCCTGCACGAGCCCGGTGGCTTCAATGTCCTGACAGGGAGGAACTGGGGTGTCTCGTCGATGGATCGGTTTCGTCATGGTTGTGCTCTCGGCGGTCTGCTGGAGTTCGGCCGGGCTGTTCGTCCGGCTGACGGACCTGGACGCATGGACCATCGTCGGCTGGCGTTCCCTGTTCGCGGGCCTGGCGCTGGCCGCGGTCTTGGCCTTGCGCGGACGCGGCGAACGAGGCGGAACGTTCGGTGCAGTTGGATGGGGGGCCACCCTCCTCGTATCGACGGCGACGGTGGCGTACATCGCCGCGCTGACACTGACCACGGTAGCCAACGTCCTGCTGATCTACGCCTGCCTGCCCCTGGTCGCTGCCGGCCTGGCGCGGTTGATCTTGGGCGAGCCACTTTCCCCGCGCGTTCTCGCCGCTGGCGCATGCTGCCTGGCAGGTGTGGCGATCGTCGTGGGGGGCCCGACCGGCAGTGGCCATTTCCTCGGCAGCGTGCTTGCCTTGCTGATGACGTCTGCGTTCGGTGGACTCCTGATCATCGTCAAAAGCCATCCTGGGCTGGACATCGTGAAGGTCAACACGCTGGGGTGCCTGCTCTGCGCCGTGGCGGCGCTGCCCTTCATGTCGCGGCAGGTTCCGGACCCGAAGGCGCTGTCGAGCCTGGCACTGCTGGGTATCGTCGCCATGGCCCTGGCCTTCCTGCTGTTCCTCGAAGGAGGCCGGCGCATTCCGGCGGGAGAAGCGGGACTGATCAGCCTGCTGGACGTGGTGCTGGGGCCGCTCTGGGTGTGGCTGGCCTTCGGCGAGGCGCCCGGGAGTGGTGCCTTGGCCGGGGGCGCGCTGATCATTGCCGCGCTGGCCTGGTACCTGCGGCGCCCACAGCGGGACCCGGCCCCGGCGGGGCAGTCCGCCGCCGTCGCCGGATGCGGCGGGACAGAACGATGACGCCGACGCCTTGCGGAAGATGAGGGGCCCATGCGCATCCCCGTACCACTGAATGCCCTGCGCGCTTTCGAAGCCGCCGCACGCCATCTGTCGATCAAGGACGCCGCCCTGGAACTGGCGGTCACGCCCTCGGCGGTCAGCCACCAGTTGCGCACGCTGGAAGACCTGCTGGGCGTCGAGTTGCTGCGCCGTGTCGGTGGCGCCGTGGAGCTGACCGACGCCGGCCGCCGCCTGGCCCCGACGCTGAATGCGGGCTTCTCCCACATCGCCGCCTCGGTTCAGACGCTGCGGGACGAACGGCTGGACGGCCCGCTGCGGCTGCACACGCTGCCGGCGATCGCCATCAACTGGCTGGCGCCGCGGCTGGCCGCCTATCCGTTCGGGACCGCCGAATCCGCGCTCGACATCACCACCGTCCAAGGCCATGCCGATCTCGCGGCGGGCACCGCCGACGTGGGCCTGTGGTTCGGCGAGCCGCCGTGGCCCGGGCTGGTTTCGGAGACGTTGTTTGCCGGCACCCTGGGTGTCTATGCCAGGGCCGGCTCGCTGGCCGCCACTCCCGAGGGACGATTGGCGCAACTGGCGCAGGCGCACCTGTTCGTTTCCCGCTATGGCCTGCACTGGGAGCAATGGCTGCAGACGCTGCCGGCCGGTCCGCAACACCCCGCCCTGATCACCCAGGTCGATTCCTGCGGCCTCGCGCTGCAGGCGGCCAGCGAAGGAACGGGGCTGTGTCTGGTGGTGGCGCAACTCGCCGAGCGCTCGGTGCGGGCAGGCTTGCTGGAACCCTTGTTCGACCATGAGGTCCCGGCCGGTGGGGATTTCCACCTCGTGTATCCACCCGCCCTGGGCGAGGACCGGCGCCTCGGCGCCTTGCGCACCTGGCTACGCGAACACTGCCCACCGGTGGATGACGCCGACGATCCGAAGGCTTTGACGACATGACACACATGAAAGCCGCACACCAGCGCGATCAGCACGCCCTGTCGGATGACGGTGTGACGCTTCGACGGCTCGTTGCCGAGGACGCCGTTGCGCTTGCCTCCCTGCTGGCCGCCTATGGCGACGAAATGCGCCACGGGCAAGGAGCCGGGGCGAATGCACTGGCCCGTGCTAATGCCTTGATCGCCGATCCGATCGCGGAAGTGCTGGGTGGCTTTCTCGGCGACGAACTCGTCGCCTTCGCGGTGTTCTTCGATCTGCCCGAGGCGATCTCCGGAGGGCGTTCGGGCCAGCTCGACGACCTGTACGTCCTGCCCGCCGCGCGTGGGAAACGACTCGCGCAGCGGCTCATCACGGCCATCGCCGATACCGGGCGATCACGCACCTGGATTCATCTGCGCTGGCTGGTCCCCAAGGACAACCCCGATGCCATCCGGGCCTACACGCGCTTCGCCGAGCCCGCCGGCTGGAAGAGCTACGTGCTTTGGCTGGCCGGTAACGAGCGGTGGTGAAGCCATGAACAACCTGCAGCAGGTCGATTGGTCGCGTCTTCCGCAGCCGGAGGACGATGGAGGGGCTCGCCACCTGAAGGGCATGCGCCTGCCCACGCTTGAACTGGCATCGACGGATGGCGGCGGTGTCGATACTTCACGCCTGCACGGACGCACGGTGCTGTATCTCTTCCCGATGACGGGCCGCCCGGATGCCGCACTGCCTCCAGGCTGGGACGAGATCCCAGGGGCACGGGGCTGCACCCCGCAATCCTGCGCCTTCAGGGATCATTTCGCCGAACTGAAGTCCTTGGGCGTCGCCCAGTTGTTCGGCGTGTCCACGCAGGACACCGCGTACCAATGCGAGGCGGTGGCGCGCCTGCACCTGCCTTTTCCCTTGCTGTCTGACCATCGCCTTTCATTTGCAACCGCGCTCGGTCTGCCGGTCTTCGAGGTGCAAGGCCTGGCACTGCTCAAGCGACTGACCCTGATTGCGCGCGATGGCGTGATCGAGCATGTGTTCTATCCGGTGTTCCCGCCTGACCGGAATGCCAACGATGTCGTCGAGTGGTTGAGGCAACAGCCAGCCACTTGACCTAGGCCAGTCAGCGACACGATCAGCGCTCATGGTCGTGCGAAGTTCCCGTCAGGTTCCGCTCACCCGCAGAAGGACCATTGCTCCAACCACACCCGCAGCAGCTCCATCGACAGCCAGGCGCGAAACACCAGCACACCCGCAGCCAGCAGCACAGCCAGCGGCGCCCAACGTTTCAACCATTCGCGGCCTTGCCTCATGAAGTCGCCAACCGTGGATCGGCGCGTACGATGGTTCTGTCGTCGATCGGCCAGTGCAGAACCGTCGCCAGCAGGCCCAGCGCAATCGCCAGCAGCCAGATGCTCAGGTACGACCCAGTGGCCTCGAACATGCGGCCACCAAGCCAGACACCGAAGAATGATCCCAACTGGTGGCCGAAGAAGACGAAACCAAACAATGTGGTGATGTAGCGCACGCCGAAGATCTGAGACACGAGGCCATTGGTCAGCGGAACCGTCCCGAGCCAGAGGAACCCCATCACTGCAGCGAACAGGTAAACGCCCCATGTGCTGAGCGGCAGCAGAACGAACAGGGCCATGGCCACCGTGCGCGCCAGGTAGAGGCCTGCAAGTAGGTACTTCCTGCGCAGCGTGCCACCCCAAAGCCCCAGCAAGTAGGTGCCGGCCACATTGGTAAGCGCAATGATCGCCAGCGCGGCGACGGCATCGGTGGCGGCCATGCCCCGGTCCAGCAGGTAGGCTGGGAGGTGCGTGGCGATGAAGGCGAGTTGGAAGCCACAGGCCAGGAAGCCCAGGTTCAGCAGCCAGAAGCCGCGGTGGCGGAAAGCTTCACCGATCGCCGCCTTCATCGACAGCTCCGTGCCGACCACCGCGTTCGAGATGCTTGCGTCGCGCATCGGGAAGGCCAGCGGAAGCAGCAACGCCATGACCACTGACAGAATCAGCAGCGCACCCGTCCAGGCCCAACCACCGATCAAGGCCTGCGCAACCGGGACCATGGCGAACTGCCCGAGGCCACCGATGGCACCGGCCAGCCCCAGTGCCCAACTGCGGCGCTCAGCCGGCACGAGGCGGCTGAGCGCGCCGTAGATCGCACCGAATGCCGTGCCCGACAGCGCGATGCCGACGCACACGCCAGCGCCCAGAACAAAGGCCACGTGGCTGTGCGCCTGAACCATGAAGAAAAGCCCCAGCGCATAGAACACGAGCCCGCCCGCGATGACCTTGGCCGAACCGTAGCGGTCGGCAATCATCCCGGTGAAGGGGTGAGCGAGACCCCAGGTCAGGTTCTGCACCGCCATCGCGAAGCCGAACATTTCGCGCGACCAACCGCGATCCATCGTCACCGGCAGCAGAAACAAGCCTTGCACGTGCCGCACACCGAGGGCCAGACCCATGATCAGTCCGCCGGCCAGGATCGGAATCCAGAGCGATCGGCGCTCGTTTGCCGATGCTGTCGAGGGGGCGAGGTTCGTGCTCATGTCGTGGCTCCCGCTGCTTGCGGATCGTCCGCAGGTCGATGCCTCAGTACGCCGAGGGGGCGGGTTGGTGGCTCGCCGGTGCGCAACCAGTCCAGCGCCAGGGGCCACAGCGCCTCGCGGAAGCGCTCGTGGAAGAAGGCGAAATGGCCGATTTCGGCCTGCTCGATGGCCGCGGGAGCCAAGCGCAGGTGATGACGCTCGCTGCCGGTGTAGTAATCCAGCAGGCGGTCCAGCGCCGGTACCGTGCCGAATGGATCGTCCTCGATGCCCAGCGCCAGGATCGGTGCGCGCACCTGGCCGAAGCGCCGTGCCAGCATTTCGGCTTCGGGCTCGCCTTCCAGTGTCTCCCGGCCTCGGCGCACCGTGCCCTCGAAGCGGGGACCCATGCGTGCCCAGTCCAGCGCCACGCCCTTGGGCGTGTCCTCCATCCATCCCAGGCGCTTGGCCGGCACGTAGCCAAGCACCCGCGCCAGCAGCGGCATGGCCACGTGCCAGCGCAGGAACATGGCGCGGCGCGCGGCGGGCGCATAGTCGCGCCAGTAGGCGTACTGCGCCCCCATGGTGAAGATGCGCCGCACGCGGTGTGCGGACGCGGCCAGCCCGATCACGAAGCCCCCGGCGGAGTGGCCGACCACGTCGATCGGCTGGCCGGGGAATCGCCAGGCGAGGTACTGCAGCACACCCTCGAAATCGTGCTGCCCCCAGTCGATCCAGTCGGCCTGCAGCCGACGCAGCCCACGGTGTCGCGATTCGCCGATGCCGCGGTAGTCGTAGGTCACCACGTCCCATCCGTGGCTGTGGAGCCAGTCGGCAAAGCGCGCGTAGTACCGGCAGCGCACCGAGGTGGCCGCGTTGATGACCGCGACCGGATGTGGGCGTCGTGGATCGCAGGGACGGCGCCAGGCGAATCCACCCAGGGCATAGCCGTCGGCGGCGCGAATGTCGATGGGCTCAGCCATTCACAGCGAGACCCTGGACCAGCAGCACCACGGCCTGTGCGCCGGCCTTGCGATCCTGGGCAATGCGTTGGTACTCGTCCGATTCCGCCCAGTCATGGAAGGCGGCTTCGTCGGGAAAGGACATGAGCACGAGCTTCTGGTGCGGCCAGGTGCCTTCGATGGTGCGCGGCTGCTCGTCCGCGGCCAGCAGACGTCCCCGGTAGTGGCGAAACACCTCCATGAAGCGGGCCTGGTAGCGGTCGTAGGCGGTCCGGTCGTGGATGGTGAGTTGGGCGATGGCGAAAACGGTCATGACAAAGACTCCTCGTCGCGATGGCGATCCGGTTCGGCGGCCGAGGTCGATTCGACGCGGTCGCCTTGCGTGCTGGGGCTGGAGAACACCAGGAACTGCACGTCCTCGTCGCCACCATTGGCGGCGATGTGGCGAGTGCCGGCCGGGACATGCACGCCTTGACCGGCTTCCAGCAGCACGTCCTGGTCGGGCGTGCTCAGGCGCAGGTGACCACCGAGCACGTAGAAGAACTGGTGCGCCCTGGCGTGCCAGTGGGGTGCCTCGGCGCCGCCGGCGGGCATCCATTCCTGGCGCACCTGCATGTGTTGCAGTTCCAGCAGTCGCCAGCCCAGGCAGACCCCGCCCCAGTCATAGCGGTTGCCGTCGTCGGTCCGGACGGCGCGCAGCAGTGCCGTCATGGCGTTCCCTCCTCGGCAGGGACGCCGTGCAGGGCCTCGCCATGGACCTGCCGCCCGCTCTCGAAGCGCATGATCTCGCACATGTGCGTGCGCTTGCCGCCGGCCTGCGCCACGTAATGGACGACGACGGTCTGCGCCTCGACATCGCAGATGGCCGAGATGAGTTCGAACCGCAGGTCCGGCCTGTCGGCGAGCGCGGCCAGCCAGTAGCGGCGCAGCGCGTCCTTGCCCTGTACCCGCGTGCCACCGGTATAGGGCTGCGCCAGCGCGCTCACGAACAGTGCGTCGTCGGCATAGGCCGCCAGCACCGCCGACACGTCGCGCCGGTTCCAGTCGTCGATCCAGGCCAGCGCATGAGCCCGGAGTTGATCATGGGAGAGTGTCGTCATGGCATCAGATCCAGAAGAGAAGAACGGTCAGGGCGGCCAGGGTCGCCATCGCACGGTTGATCGCGCGAGCAACGGCGCGGTCGCGCAGCCAGGGCCGCAGGCCGGCGCCGAAGGCGGCCCAGACCAGCATGCAGGGCAGTCCGATGGCGGCGAACACCAGGCTGACCACCAGCAGGCGCAGTGCGTAGCCTTCGCCCGGCGGCAGGAAGGTGGACACCACCGTCACCGAGATCAGCCAGGCCTTCGGATTGACGAACTGAAAGGCCAGCGCCTGCATGAAGCCGATAGGCCGGCCAGCCAGAGCAGGTAGAGGCTGCCCACGACCTTCAATGCGACCTGCAGGCGCGGTTCGAGGGCGAACACCGCACCGAGGCCGGCGCCGGTAATCCCAAGCTGCACCATCACGCCCGCGGGGATGCCCAGCAGGTGCGGCCAGGTTCGGCCCAGGCCGAACAGCAGGCCCGAGGACATCAGCATCACGTTGTTGGGGCCGGGCGTGATCGACATGACGAAGGCGTAGACGATCAGCGCCACGAGGGCGGTATGTTCCATGGGAGTTCGCTGGGACGGGGAGTACTGGAGCATTGAGGGAAAGACGAGGTCCGTCCGCGAATCGATTCTGGGACGGGCAAGGCGTTGGCTCCAGCGAGTTTTTTTCAGCCGGCGTTGAGATTTCTGTGGATGTCCGGCTCCACCTACGGACTGCCCACCCTTTCGACGACCAGGATGCGTGCCTCGCCACGAGGGACCGCGAGGTGCTCGCATCCCGCTTCCGCGAAGAAGACATCGCCGACGCCCAGCTCGATCACCTGCTCCTGCCCATCGACTCGATGGTGCATGTCCACCGTGCCGTCCAGGACCACGAAGACCTCCCCGCCGTCGTTGATGTGCCAGCGATAGGCCTGGTCGGTCCAGTGAATCTTCACGGACAGGCCCGACAGTTCGGCAATGGGGACAGCACCCCAGGGCCTGCCGGTGGTGACCTCCCGGCCACGGACAACCTTCATGGAATCGCCTCCGTTGTCGATGTGTTGGCCGGCATTCTTCAAAGACGTCGGCAACTGCTCCAGCGAGAAATTTTCAATCGCACCTGAGATATTCGCGCTTGGCCGCAAGCGTCATCGCGCAGCAGACTTCGCAGTTACTGCCCGGCGCTGCCGAATCGATGACGGCCCGGCACTTCGGGTGGTTCCTCGCAGGAGAACCCATGTCTTCCGATTTCATTCGATGCGCGTCGCACCCAGACGGCTATGCCGAATTGGTCATCGACCGGCCGGCAGCCCGCAACGCCCTGTGCCGCTCACTGACCGATGCGATGGCCGCGCACCTCGACAGGCTGGCGGTCGACGCCTCCGTGCGAGTGGTCCTGCTACGCGCCGAAGGCGAACACTTCGCGGCCGGTGCCGATCTCAAGGAGATGCTGGGCATCAGCGCGGAGCAGGCACGGGCCACCGACTTCGCCGGTTGCTGCGCGCCGCTGGGCACGTTCCCCAAGCCCGTGGTGGCGCTGGTGCAGGGCTTCGCGCTTGGCGGCGGCTGCGAACTGGTCGAGATGTGCGACATCGTGCTGGCGGCCGAGAACGCCGTGTTCGGCCACCCGGAGGTTCGCGTCGGCACCATGCCCGGCGCGGGCGGCACGCAGCGCCTGCCGCGCCTGCTCGGCATGGCCAAGGCGCTGGACCTGCTGCTGACCGGGCGCCGCATGGACGCCCGCGAGGCCGAACGCAGCGGGCTGGTCTCGCGCATCGTGCCCGCCGATCACCTGCTCGAAGAGGGCCGCCGGCTCGTCGCCGACATGGCGTCGCTGTCGGGCGAGGTGCTGGTCCTGATCAAGCAGGCCGCGCGTGCCAGCGCCAGCCTGCCCATGGACGAAGGACTGCGCCGCGAGCGGGCCGCCTTCCACCGCACCCTTTCGCTGCCCGACCGCGAGGAAGGCATGCGGGCATTCCTGGAGAAGCGGCCGCCTCGCTTCAACCCCCATTCCTGACACCGGAGCCTTGCCATGCCACTGTCCGATTTCAAGACACCGAGGGATCGACGCTACTTCGAGGACTACGAAAAGGGCCGATCGTTCGAGTACGGCCCCATCGGGGTCGAAGAGCCGGAAGTCATCGCGTTCGCGCGGCAATTCGATCCCCAGGCCATGCACATCGATCCCGAGGCGGCGGCCCGCGGGCCGTTCCACGGCCTGATCGCCAGTGGCTGGCACACCATCGGCCTGATGATGCGGCTGTTCGTCGACCACTACCTGACGTCGGTGGCAAGCCTGGCCTCGCCGGGCGTCGATGAAGTGCGCTGGTTCAAGCCGGTGCGCCCGGGTGACCAACTGCACCTGCGGCTGACCATCGCCGACGCGGTGCCATCGCGCTCCAAGCCCGACCGCGGCATGGTGCATACCCTGGTCGAGGGGATCAACCAGCAGGGCGAAGTCGTCGCGAGCTTCAAGGCCATGAACCTCATCGGCCGCCGCCACCCCGAGGCGTCCCCACAGCGAGAAGGAACCTCCGCACCATGACCCAAGCCGCCCCATCCTTGCCGCTCGATCCCCAGGTCGAGCGAATCGTCCGCGACAGCTTCGCCCGCCAGGGCCTGATGCACCACCTGGGCGCCGAACTGCACGAGGTTGCGCGCGGACGGGTCAGCATCCGGTTGCCGTTCCGCGAAACCCTCACCCAGCAGCATGGCTACTTCCATGCCGGCGGCACCAGCGCCATCGCCGACTCGGCCGGCGGCTACGCGGGCTTCACGCTGTTTCCACCGGACAGCTCCGTGCTGACCGTCGAGTTCAAGATCAACCTGCTGGCCCCCGCGCAGGGCGACTACCTCGAAGCGGTCGGTACGGTGGTGCGCTCCGGACGCACCCTGACCATCTGCCAGCTCGAAGTCTTCGGCGTCACCGAGCAGGGACGAGCCCAGGTGGCGCTCGGCCAGCAGACCCTGATCTGCCTGCAGGGCAAGCAGGATCGATGACGTTTCCGGTGTCCGCGCAAGGATGCGCCCGGCGGCCAGTTCCGCCATTCATGAAGGAGAACCCATGACCCCAACCTCGACCCCAACCCTCGGGACCCTCGACACAACCCGCTGGCTGCGCGGACAGTCCAACGCGACCAAGGTGCTGGCGGTGCTGTTCGGCACCCTCGTGCTCACCGCGTCGTCCCACGTCAGCGTGCCCATGGTGCCGGTACCAATGACCATGCAGACGCTGGCCGTCACGCTGGTCGGCGCACTGTATGGCTGGCGCCTGGGTGGCCTGACGATCCTCGTCTGGCTGGCCCAGGGCGCGCTCGGCTTGCCGGTGTTCGCCGGTGGCACGGGAGGCCTGGCGCGCTTCCTGGGACCGACGGGTGGCTACCTGCTGGCCTTTCCCGTGGCCGGCGCGCTGACCGGCTGGCTGGTCGAACGCGGCTGGCATGGCGGGCGCGTCGTGCTGGCCTTCGCGGCGATGCTGATCGGCAACGCCCTGTGCCTGCTGCTCGGCGGCGCCTGGCTGGCCGCGATGGTTGGCGTTCAGAAAGCCATCGCCGTGGGCGTGGCCCCCTTCGTCCTCGGCGGCGTGCTCAAGTCGGTGCTTGGCGCTGCGCTGCTCAAGGCCATCGATAGCGGTACCCGCAAGGCGGCGCACCGATGATGCGCGTCCCCGACCGGCCCGGCACATCATGATGAACGCCCTCGATGCGGAGCAGGCGCGGCGCTTTGCGCAGGCGTGGCTGCCTGCCTGGACCGGCAACGATCCCCAGCGGCTGGCTGCCTTCTATTCGGAGGATGCCTTCTATCTCGACCCTGCCGTACCCCAAGGGCTGCGGGGAAAGCCCGCCTTGCTGGGCTATTTCGAGCGCCTGTTGGCGCGCAATCCGGCGTGGGTCTGGACGCAGGTCGAGGGCATCCCCATGCAGGATGGCTTCCTCAACAAATGGTGTGCCGACATCCCGGTCGGTGGCGAGGTGTTGACCGTGGTCGGCGTATGCCTGGTACAACTGGACCATGCGGGCAAGATTCGCCGCAACGAAGTGTATTTCGACCGCAGCGAGTGGATGACCAGGATGGGAGCGGCATCGAAGCGGGATCGGGACGGAGGGCCATGAGCGAGCAGCAGGCAGGGAGCGTTTGGTGGACAAGGATCTACGTCTTCGTGGTGGAGCCGGTGCTCCTGGTGTCGGGCGTGACGCTGGTGCTTGCGTTGCTATCGTCCCTGCGCGCGGACCCTGGCCCCGCCAGACTGGCTGCCGCCGTCTTCCTCGTCACCTCCGTCATGGGGCTCATGATCCTGGTCCGACAGTATGGACGCCGCCTGCGCTGGCGAGGCAGGCACATGCCCTTGCCCCGCTTCCCGGCGACGCTGCGCATTCCCATCGCGCGCGCCGCGTGGTGGGAAGTGCTGGTCATGGGCATGGGGATCGTGTTCCCTCTGCTGGTCGTCGTGCTGCCGCCCCTCGTCAAGGACATCCACGAGACGGACCCTGTCGTGCTCGCTCTTGCGCTGGGCGGCGTCATCCTGGCCGTGGCGCTCACACGTGCGATCGTGCGAACACTCGTGCGGCGGTTGCGTCGCCTCGACCCACCCGCCGACCTCGTGGCCGATGCCCTCGGCCTCACGCGCGAAGGCCCCCAGCGGGTCTTCGTTCCCTGGCAGGCGATACGGGCCATCGAACATGCGAAGTTCCGCATCTGGAACTCGCACCTGCACCTACTGGCGCTGAAAGTCGATGATCCGCATCGATATGGCCTGGACACCGGCCGCTTCCAACGGCTGATGCTCAGGGGCACCACCGACGAACGCGGCATGAACGTCGGGCTCGTCAACCTGAGCGGCTACATGCCTTCGCCATCGGACAGCGTGCGCGCGCTCCGCGACTACTGGGCCTCGGCGAGGCCATGACGGCGGCCATGGACCGCCGTGCCGGCGGCGTCGGCGGCCCCCAATGAACGAGCGTCCGGCCTGTCCGGCGACGCGACCAGATCGAGCGCCGACAGCAGCGCATCGCCCTCGACCAGGCCGTGCAGCAGCAGCGTTTTCCCGGTCAGGCCGTCGTCAAGCCGCACGGTGGGCGTGGCGGTGATGCCGCTGCGCAGGGCCTCGTCGGCCTGCGCGCGAACGATGGCTGCGGGGCGCTCGCTGTCCAGGCATGCCTGGATGGCGGTGGTCATGCCTGGCCAGGTCAGGTCTGCCGGCAGCCCCTGGCCATCGCCCCGGGTGTTTTGGTAGAGCCATGCGATGGCATCGAAGAAAGCCTCGTGGCCTTGCGCTTCGCCTGCGCACTCGGCCACGCGGGCCAGCCGACTCGCCTCGGGATCGTGCATCGCCAGCGGCAGGTGATGCCATCGCAGGCTGGCCTCGGGATGGGCATCGATCCAGGCCATCAGCGTCGGGTAGTAGGCCTTGCAGAACGGACACTCCAGGTCGGCGTACAGCGTCAAGGTGAAGCGCGCATCCGCTGGCCCGTGGCGCCAGGGTGGGCCGGCGAGATGTGCCTGCGCGACCTCGGGACCCGTGCGCGGCGCCGGCGCACCGGGCGTGCGGTACAGGAGCCATCCCAGCAGGCCCGCAGCCAGGATGCCAGCCACCATCCAGTGCAGCCGTGGCAGGCGCCCGGCGCGTTTGCGAATGGCCTGGGCCCGGCCCGGCAAGGTGGTTCGCTTCGAGGACATGACGCGCTCCGGTCATTTCGGCAGGGACAGCGGCGGCGATGCGATGCCACGCGCCTGGTCGATCTTCTCGGCCACCTTGAAGGCGGCATCCAGTTCGCCGATGCCGTACTGGCGCATGAGTTGGTAGCGCTCGGCCTTCTCTTCCGGTTCGGTCTGCGCAAGGGCCAGATAGAGGCTGGGCGGCACGGCGCGGAACAGCACTTCCATCGACTTGGACAGGATGACGCCTTCGCTGAACTTGCCCGCCTCCTTGCGAGCGGACAGCATCAGCGCCTTCTGCGCGGGCGACAGTTCGCGAAACCGGGCGATCTTCTCCACCTCGTCGGGCGGCATCGACAGGCAGATCCACCACTCGATCATGTTGAGCATGGGCTCGGCGGCCTTGGGCAGGTCGTCGATGTTCTGCGTCGCCAGCCAGTACCACGCACCGAGCTTGCGCCACATCTTGGTGATCTTGACCACGTAGGGTGCAAGCAGCGGGTTCCTGGTGATGATGTGGCCTTCGTCGGTGACGTTGATGATCGGCCGACCCAGGAACTGGTCGCGCTCGGCGATGTTGTTCACCGTGTTGATCAGCGAGATGTAGGCGATGGAGAGCTGCGCGTTGTAGCCCTCGCGCGCGAAGGTGGCCAGGTCCACGATGGTGATGTCCGCCTCGGGCCAGGGCGTGCCCGGACGGTCGAACATCTCGCCGTCCGCGCCCTGGCAGAGCATGTCCATCGCATCGGCCATCTCCAGCAGCCGCGCGCGCCGGGCATCCGGTAGGTTGGCGTCGCGGGCGCGTTCGCGCAGCGCGTCGCGCACGTCGCGGGTCAGCACCGTGCGCGCCTGTGCCACGCAGCGCTGGGCGGCGTCCAGGATGCACTGGCGAATCAGGCTGCGGTCGGCGCGCGTCATGCGTGCTTCCTCCTTGTCCTCACCGCCGGTGATCATCAGCCGGGCGGTGATTTCGAGTTCGCCGAGCACGTCCCGCTGGTCATCCCCGTCGTCGGCCGGATGGGCGTCGCCGTCCTCGTCCAGGGCGTCGGCGTCCAGCGTCTGCACTTGACCCGGTGTATCGACCAGGCGCCAGGCATCGGCGAATGGCGCCAGGCTCACGCCCGCGCCGGGTGCCAGCTTCACGCGATGCACGCTCAGGCCCAGCCGAGCGGCGAAGTCACCGAACAGGCCGAAGCTGTTGCCGGCCTCGACGATGAACAGCCTGGGCCGGTAGATCGCCGTGACTTGGTTGAGGATGTTGTTCAGCGTGGCGCTCTTGCCGGAGCCGGTGGGGCCGAAGAGGAACAGGTGGGCGTTCATCTGCCGGTCAAGCCGGTTCAGTGGATCGAAGGTGATCGTCCCGCCGCCCCGGTTGAAGAAGGTGATGCCCGGATGGCCAGTGCCCTGGCTGCGCCCCCACACCGGCGCCAGATTGGCCGCGTGCTGCGCGAACATCAGTTGCGTGTACCACTGCCGCTTGTCCGCCGCCGGATCGAACAGACAGGGCAGCCAGCGCAGGTAGGTGTTGAGCGGGGCCACCTCGTCCTCTTCGCGCACCGGTTGCAAGCCCGCATTGAGCATGACATTGACCAGTTGCAGGCCGCGGGCGTCGAGCTGCGCCATGTCGCGGCCGCGCAGGTAGAACGCCAGCGTGCCCCGATACAGCTTGTGCGCGCTGCCGATGAGGCCGCGGGCCTGCTGCACGTCCTGGCGCGCCTGCTCACTGGCGAGCGTCTCGCCGACTGCCTTGCGGGCCAGGTGGTTGAGGTGCGCCTCCAGCACGTCCTGCGGCGTGGCGACCAGGGTCAGGCACATCACCGTGTCCTCGGGCATCTGGTCGAACAGCGCGTTCATCGCGTCGCCGCCCTTGCGCGTCTCGCCGGTCACGTGTCCGGTCGCGGGTGGCGAGCGCAGGCGGTCCATGACGATGACCCGGTGCGGCATGCCGTCGAAGAACCACAGGCCGTTCGCGACATCCGAGCGCGGCTGGCCGAAGAACAGGCGTTGCGCGAAGTCGCCGCTGGCCAGCTCGATCTCGCCTTCTTCCCGTTCCTCCGGGTAGCGGGCGAGCGCGTAGAAGCGTTCCCGGTCTTCGGCCGTGCTGCCCAGCGCGCCGGGATTCGGGTTGAACCAGCGCAGCAGCCAGTCGTGGATGTCCGCCGCGCCAAGGTGCCGGGCCTTGACGCCGGCATTCGCCAGGCCGCCGGCCAGGCGGTCGCAAATCGTCGCCAGGGCCTGCTCGGGCGATTGCCCCCGCCGGGCCGATGCGGCGTCCGGGGTGCGCCGATAAACCACCATGCGCACGCGCCTGGTCTGGCCGCGCCACGGCAGGCGTGTGACCGTGGTGTCCTCGAACAGGCCGCCCGGCTTCGCGATCGCGCGCAGGTGGTGCCCGAAGAAGCGCAGGTAGAACTCGCTGAACGCGCTGCCCTGCGCGCGTGGATGCAGGTACGCCCCCAGGGTGCGCAGGTAGTGGTCCCAATCGGCTTCGTCCTGCGCGTAGAGCTGCACCACCCACGGGTTCTCGTCCAGTTCGTCGAAGGAGTCCTGCAGCGCGTTCTCCAGGGCATCGCGGGCCTGCCACAGCCAGGCGGTCTCGCGCCCCTCGGTACCGATCGGCTGCAACTCGAAGAACGCCGCCACCGATTGGCCATCTTCGAGCAGCATGCACTTCGTGGCCGGCAGGTACTCGACCCAGGGCAGCAGGTCGGCGAAAGACGGCGCCACGTCGTAGAGCGCCGCGTGGTCGGCCCGCGTCGCGGGTCGCCGATGATTCGACCCAAGGGCGGCGCCAGGTGCGTCGATGCCGTGCGCAGCGAGGCGGTCGACATGCCGCGTCCAGGCGTCCGGCTCGATGTCGGCCTGGACTGGCCTGGGGGCCGGACGACGCGGCCACGGCAGTCGCCAGCCCATCAGTAGTCCTCCAGCCGCTCGCCGGGCATCGCGTACTGCACGCGCTGGTAGAGCGGGAAGACGGTGCTGTAGCCGGGCACCGGTACTGGGTCGGTGCCGGCCAGGTGCGGAAAGACGTACATCACCAGATCGGGGTTCGGCAGTCGATGGAACTGTCGCTGGATCTCGTTCGCTGCAGTGCGGGTGTAGGCCGCGTTCCGGGCGGGCGCTGCGAGGGTGTCAGCGTCGGTCAGCGGGCGGCGCAGGTCCTGGCGTGCGTCGAGCAGCAGGCGGCCGGCCTGGCCTCGGCTGTAGCCGCCAGTCTCGTGCTGCCAGATGTCCAGCATGGTGTGCTCGCCCCGGGGCAGTAGCTTTTCCGAACTGGTGGCACAACCCGCGAGAACGGCGGCGGCGAGCAGGACAAGGGGGCGGTCAATCCAGGTCCGGCGCATGCACTTCTCCCATGAGGTGATTCACCCGGCGCCCCTTGGCGTCGTGGTCGATGGCGATCGGCTGCTCCAGGTGCACGGCCACCCTGGCGCCGGGCTGCACGTAGACCGCAGCGAAGGCCTGGCCGTAGAGCTTGTTGACCCAGTCGGCCATGTCGCGCACGCCACCGGCAAGGATGCGGCCCATGGCCTCGTTGCCCGAAATGCCGACCGTGCCCAGCGAACCGTTGTTGCTGGCGACCACGGCCACGCTGCCGTTGTCGGACTTGATGAGCGAAGCGGCGCCTGCGCCGGCCGCGGTGATCAACGCCTGCGATCCCAGGTACTGCTGGGCATTGCTGCGCCGCTCGCCCGAGACGCACGGGATGCCGTAGGGATCGCTGATCCAGCCCAGGCCATCCAGCAAGCTGGTGCTGTTCTGGCTTCGACTGCGCTTGCCGTCGTCCTCCGGCACCGTGCGGATGGTGCCGTCGCTGAACACGAAGGTGATGGAACGGACCTGCCCACGCACGCACGAGAGCGTCCAGTCGCCCGAGGCCGTGCCGCTGACCACCGCACCGGCCACGTCGGGAATCTCGATGCCGTTGGCCGCCAGGTTGTCTGCCCCGATCAGCACCTTGAAGGGAAACGGGTCGTTGACGGTGCCGTCGATGGGGATGCGACCGATCAGCGCCGTCATGGCGACCGAGCCCATCAGCGTGGCATTGGTGGGCACCGTATAGACCGCCCGGGTGGTGCCGCCATCGGCCTGCGCCGTCCTGTCGCTGACGGTCTCCGCCGCGGCCGTCAGCTCCGGCGAGGCCAGGCCGAAGCTGGAGGGAAAGGCGGGCAAGCGCAGGCTGCTCGAACCGCCCTTCGGATCGGGCCGGGCGTCATCCGGTTCGATCCAGCGCATGCCGCCCTCCTTGAGCGGCCCGCCGTCATGCCCGTCCAGTCCAAGGCCGATCGGCAGGTCGGCGGCACCGCCCTTGCCGGACAGCCCGTCCAGGCGGCGCTGCAATTCCTGCATCAGCCCTTGCGTCTGCTGCCGGTCGCTGGCGGCCTGGATGCGCTCCTGTTCCAGGCGGCGGCGTTCGCTGTCGAGGGCGTTCTGGATGCGCTGGTCGATCGCACCCTCGCGGGTACGCAGGCGCTCGTTTTCGGCCTTGTGCTGGCGGTTGTCGCTCAGCGCGGTCTGCAACTCGGTGCGGAGCTGCTTGACCTGCGCGACCAGGGTGGCGACGGTATCGCGCGGGGTGTCGCCCGCGATGCCGAGCGCCTTCATTTCCTCGGGAGTGAGCTGCCCCGGGACATCCGGCTGGCCAGGTGCGGCATCGCTGCCCGAGAACAACCTGGCACCGACGAACACCAGCAACAATGCCATCGGAATCAGCAGCCACTTCAACAGGGGATTACTCCTCATCGGACGTCCTCCCCGCAGCGGCGGCCGGCGGCAGGTTCGTACCGGCATCGATGGGGCCGAGCACTGGCATCAGGGACTCGGCCAGGCCACGGCCGCGCGTGACCAGGTAGACCACCGTGGTGTCGGTCGAAGCGCCCGCCGGCCCCAGGTCGGGATGCTGGAAGGTCGCGGCCACGAAGTCGCCTTGCAGCACCCTTGGATCGAGATCGATCCGGTGAGGCGAGGTGTTGGTCAGGCGCACCGCGGTGACCCACTGGTCTTCGAGTCGCCAGGCCGCCAGCGCCCGCGCCTTGAGCGGCAGCGTTGGCAGCAGTGTGTCCAGCGCGAGCGGGCGCCGCAGCGGCACGCGCCCGATGCCGGCCACGGGCTCGACGGTGCGCAGCGGTGCGTAAAGGTTCTGCGCCGCGTAGCGCGTCAGGACAACGGCTACCGGCGTTTGCCGACGCCTGGCGGGTTGCGCTGCTTGGGTTGGACCGGCGGCAGTGTCACCGCTGGCTTCCTCGGCGGCGTCCTGCAGGACGATGCGTACAGGCTCCAGCGGCGGCTCGCCTTCCCGGGCCTCCGTGGCTGCGATGTCGACCAGCACGATGGCGCCGGATTCCACGTCCTGCAGTTGCAGCCGCGTCGGCGCGATGGCCTCGCTGGCGCGCAGGTAGATGGCGCCACCCGCGCTCTGCACGCGCAGCCGCTCGCCCAGGCTCGGGGGCAGGCCGACACGCACGTTGCGGTCGATGAAGACCACGCGCTCCTGGCCGACGACCAGCGGGACGGCCAGCGGCAGCCGCTGCCAGCGCAGGATCTCGATGGCATGGCTGTCCGGCACCAGGCCGAAGCCGAGGGCCAGGCTCGCCACGATGGTGAAGACGTGGTGTTTCATGGGTTGCTTCCCTGCGAAAGGCCGCCGTCGGGCGTGCCGGACGGAGGCACTGCCGGCGACGGTGCCTCAATCCGCTGCGGCGCGCCGTCATAGCAGTCCAGCGCAAGGCCGAAGGGGTTGTGCTGGGGATCGACGTCCAGCCGCACCACCTTCAGCGGATAGCGCACCAGGGCCCGCTTGACCTGCTCGGCGCCGTAGTACTCGTCAGCGCTGACGTCGAGCGTGACGATCCAGTCGCGGCTTGAAACCGTCTTCACCCGCATCGTGGGGTTGTCGCCAAAGCCGCGCCCCGGAATCTCGTAGATACCACGCACCCGCTGGCGCAGTTCGCCACTGCTGCGCCGGTGCTCGTAGTCCTGGCGCAGGAAGGCCTGGCAGGCCGGTGTGAAATAGGCCGACAGCGCGTGGAGGTTGCGCGGGTAGTCCTGCTCACCATCCGTCGGCCAGCGCTGGACCTGCTGCCAGACGTAGAAGGCGAACGCATAGACATTCTCGGGCGGCACATCCCACCAGGCGCGGGTGCTGCCCGAGCGCAGATCGGGGGGCACGTGGATCGTCAGTTGCCTCGGCGCACTCCACCAGCCGAAACCGAGCAGCAGCGCCACCACGAACAACGCACCGGCGCCCAGGCGCAGCGTGCGCACATGGGCCTGCAGGTGATGGACTTCGTTCCTGAAACGGCTCATGAGGCGGCTGCTCCGCGTGTGCGCCGGGTGGTCCAGTACCCCGAACGCGTGATGAGACGGTGCCCACCGAGCCAGGACGCTGCCAGCGGATGGCGCAGCGCCAGGCGCCACTGCAGTTGCCGGTACAGCCAGGTGTCCGGGCGGCCGCGCTTCTGCCTGCGCAGGAAGCCGCCACCACCGAACACGCCAGCCGCCACGCCGGCCACGATCAGGGTCGGCACCATGGCGACGCTGTGCGTGGCCCAGGCCAGCGGCACGCCGGCGATGAACCCCGCCACCGCGGACAGGCCGGCGCAGATCCAGAGTTCGTCGGCGGTCAGGCCCCTCACCACCACGGGCTGCCGGTTCAGCCTGTGCGGCAGGAAGGTGACCAGCCCGTCGCGCGCGATATCGTTCAAGGCAGCCATCGCCGCTCAGAGCACGCCGGTGGCCTTGGTCAGCAGCCAGATGCCGACCACCAGCAGGATCGCACCCACGGCCACGGTGAGACCGAACTGGCCCCAGGTGGCGCGACCGGTATGGATTTCCGAGTAGCGCGTATAGGCGTGGTAGCACACGCCGACGAACATCGAGGCGACCACGAGGAGCGCGATCAGCAGCACGATGTCGTAGCCGTAGTTCTGCAGCGTCTGCATGATGCCGCTGCCCTGGCCGCGCGACGGGTCCTCGATGGTTGGCAGGCCCTGCGCCAGGGCCGCCAATGGCAAGCCCATCAGCGCCAGCGGCGCGAGGATGGTGGTGGCAACGCGATGGGGAATCGGATGGGTCTTCATGGCGGTAGGGCCTCTCGTGGTGGTCAGGACAGGAGGAAATAGGTCAGCACCAGGTACATCGCGACGAAGCGCACGACGACACCCAGGAACTGACGCTGGGACAGGCGCTGCTCGGCCCACCCGGTGTAGGCGGTACGCATCGCCCACACGCCCCACAGGAGCAGGACGGCGAACACCAGGCCGAGCACCACCGTGGCCACGGCAGCGGGGGCGAAGCCGCCATTGGCCTGGAAGGCACTGACCTGGGCGGCGTTCACTGAGGTGCCTCCTGGCCGGAGCGCGGGCTGGACTGGCGGTAGTCACCGGACAGCTCGACCGGATCACGCGGCTGGGCGCGCGGCGGCGTCAGGTAGTCCTGGATGCCCGCCCGGACGCGCTGGAGGTCCTTGCGCAGGCGGGCATGGTCGAAGTGGTAGCGGGCGCGCTGCTGCGGAGCGGTATGGGCGGCGTGCTCGGCCTGGCGGTCAATCAGATCGATCTGGCGCGCGAGCGCGGCAAGTTGCTCACGCTCCGAGGCGAGGCCGTCGGCGGCCGATGTGGGCGATGCGCCGGCCAGCGCGATGGTCAGAGCCAAGGCCAGGGCCGGCACGCGGCGGCAGGGAGTCGTCGGGGTGCCAAGGGGTGTCATCACGCCGTTTCGCAGTCGTCTGGATGGCGGGATGCTGCGGCGTGGGGCCGGGTTGTGCCGCAAAGAATCGGAACGGGCGGAGCACCGGATTTGCCTCGATAGTTGGCGCAGCGTCGTTTCCGGACAAAGGCCGGTAGTCCAAGACCTGGCTGCTAGAGGAAGACGGGCCGGCCACTTATGTGGAAACCCTGCTGGCGCGGTGCTCCTACTTCTCTCCGCTGGCCGAGGTCGTCACCGCGGTGGCGGCTTGACGCGACGTGGCGCTCGCCCCCGTGGTGGGGCTATCCCCTCGGACTGGATGACCTCGCGCCGGCAAACTGCGCATTTAGCTGTTCAGAACTGCACCGGATTGCTCTACACTTGCCAGGATTGTCACTACCGCCTGTGCCACCCCCACCGGGTGGGGAAGCAATGAAAGACGAGCCCGGACAGATATTGACCCTCGATGAAGTGGCTGCCTATCTCAAGGTGGGCAAGCGCACGGTCTATCGCTTGGCAGCAGCCAAGAAGATTCCGGCCTTTAAGGTGGGCGGGATATGGCGCTTCTCCCGTGCAGACATCGACGGCTGGATCAGGCAGCAGTCGTCAGGCGATCAGCAAGAAGGTGGGGATGATCTGTTGAAAGGGGGGCGCCGGTCATGAAACTGATCCACAACACGGGCGCAGACCGCGTGATCGACCTGATGCGCCCCCACCTAAAGCAAGGCAACCAGCTCGGCTGCGTGACCCCGTCGTTCTCCCTCTTCGCGTTTGCAGAGCTGCGAGATTCGCTCACGGCGCTGGAACGCGTCCAGCTCGTTCTGCCTTCCGGCGACGCTGAGTTGGGGCTCTTGGGTGTCGAAGGCGATCGTGCCGCACGCAACCGCCTACAGGTCCGGTGGCTGGCCAACCAGTGTGCGAAATGGATCGGCGACAAGGTCGACTTGCGGCGAGCTGCGGGCCCAGTGCCGCAAGGGGCAGCAGTCATACGGAATGGTCATGGGCTGACGGAGCAGGCGGTCCTCGGTTCCTTTGCCTTCAGCACCGATGGACTCGGCGTGACTCCGGGAAACCCTTTGAGCCTGATCCAGGCTTCCGAGTCGGCCGACGAAGCTGCGCAGCTCGCCAAGTGGTTCGACCATCAATGGTCCGCTCTGCGAACTCAATCCACGGACGCCAGTAGCGGGCGCGAAGCTCTGCTCGAAGCACTGCGCACGATTGGCGAGCACCGCGACCCCTTCTCCTTGTATGCACTCATTCTGCATCACCTGTTTCGCGACAGTGGCGACGAAATGGACGAGGAGCGCATCGTCAAGTCCGCCACGGGTATCCGTAATACTGTGGTGTGGAAGAAGCTCTTCAAGTTCCAGCGTGATGGTGTGGTCGGTGCCATCGACAAGCTCAACCGCTTCGGCGGTTGCATCATCGCCGACAGCGTGGGCCTCGGAAAAACCTTCGAGGCCCTGGCGATCATCAAGTACTACGAGCTGCGCAACGATCGCGTGCTGGTACTAGCACCCAAGCGCTTGCGCGACAACTGGACGCTCTACAAGGCCAACGACAAGCGCAACGTCCTGGCAGCCGACCGCTTCAACTACGATGTCCTGAACCACACCGATCTCTCGCGCGACGGCGGCACGTCTGGCGACATCGATCTGTCGCACGTGAACTGGGGCAACTACGACCTGGTGGTGATCGATGAGTCCCACAACTTCCGCAATAAGGCCACGCACAAGGGCAAGGAATCCCGCTACGACCGTCTGATGCGACGGATCATCAAGGAAGGCGTCAAGACGCGGGTCCTGATGCTGTCGGCCACCCCCGTCAATAACCGCTTGGCCGACCTGCGCAACCAGATCGCCTTCGTCACGGAGGGCGACGACACCGCCATGTTGGAACACGGTATCGCCAGCATCGAGGCGACCACGCGCAAGGCGCAGACCCAGTTCAACCGCTGGTTGAACCTCGACGAGTCCGAGAAGACACCCGCGAGGCTGGTCGAGATGCTGGGCTTCGACTACTTCACCCTACTGGATCACCTCACCATCGCCCGCTCGCGCAAACACATCGAGAAATACTACGGCACCAGCGAGACGGGCCGCTTCCCGGATCGTCTGCCACCGATCAACATCAAGGCCGATGTGGACCTTGCCGGCGAGTTCCGCAGCATCCGGGACATCAACCTCGAAATCCGGCGGCTCAATCTGGCCAGCTATGCGCCATTGCGCTACGTCCTGCCCCACAAACAAGCCGCCTACGACGCAAAGTACAGCACCCAGATCCGCGGGGGCGAAAGCTTCTTCCGCCAGGTGGACCGCGAAGAGAGCCTGATCCACCTGCTGCGAGTCAACGTGCTCAAGCGCATGGAAAGCGCAGTGTCCTCGTTCGCCCTGACCGTCGAGCGCCAGCTTCGCGACGTGGAGACCACGCTCGCACGCATTGAGGCGTCTGCTGCCGACATCGAGGAAATCGACATCGCCGACGTCGACATCGATGACCCCGCCTTCGAGACCTTGCTTGTCGGGCGCAAGGTCAAGGTACTGCTCAGCGACGTCGACCTCATCCGTTGGAAACAAGACCTGATCGAAGACCGTAACCGTCTGGCCACCCTGCTGGCCGCAGCCAAGCAGGTCGATGCTGATCGGGACGCCAAGCTGGCCGCCTTGCGCAACATGATCGAGGACAAATGCCGTAACCCGATCAATGCCGGCAACCGCAAGTTCATCGTCTTCACCGCCTTCGCGGACACCGCCGAATACCTCTACGCGCAACTGGCGCCGTGGGCGAAGGCCACGCTTGGCATCGAGTCGGCGCTCGTTACCGGTGCGGGCCGAAATCAGAGCACGCTGCCACATCTGCGCAAGGACCTGGCATCCATCCTTACGGCGTTCTCGCCGCGCTCCAAGGAGCGGCCGGCGGATTTGGCCGACGAGGGCGAGCTAGACCTGCTCTTCGCCACCGACTGCATTTCCGAAGGCCAGAACCTGCAGGACTGCGACTGGCTGATCAACTACGACATCCACTGGAACCCGGTGCGCATCATCCAGCGCTTCGGCCGGATCGACCGCATCGGCTCGCCCAACGAACGCATCCAGCTGGTTAACTTCTGGCCCAACATGGAGCTGGAGGAATACATCAATCTGGAACAGCGTGTCAGCGGCCGCATGGTGCTGCTCGACGTCTCCGCCACCGGTGAGGAAAACCTCATCGAGCAACAGTCCGGCAACCCGATGAACGATCTGGAGTACCGGCGCAAGCAGCTACTCAAGCTGCAGGACACGGTAATCGACCTGGAAGACCTGTCCACCGGCGTATCAATTACCGACCTGACGCTCACCAACTTCCGCATCGATCTGGCCCAACACCTCAAGGCGCATCCCGGCAAGCTGGATAACCAGCCATTGGGGGCCTACGCGGTCACCACCAGTATCGACGCCGACATTCCGCCTGGTGTGATCTTCTGCCTGCGCGCCGAGGGCTCGGCCGCACACAAAGCCAAGGAATCGGACTACCCCTTGGCACCCCATTACCTCGTCCACGTCGGCGACGATGGCGCTGTATTGCTGCCCTACACCCAGGCCAAACGCATTCTCGACCGGCTCAAGCGCCTGGCGCTGGGTCGCGACCTGCCCGACGCTGGCGCCTGCGCCCGCTTCGACAAGGCCACCAAGCACGGCGAAGACATGCGCCATGCGCAAAAGCTGCTCGCAGCAAGCGTAGCGTCGGTGGTTGGCAAGAACGAGGAACGCGCAGTGGCCAGTCTGTTTTCGCCGGGCGGCACGCATGCCATCAAAGGCGAGTTCGCCGGAAGCAATGACTTTGAAGTGTTGGCATTCATGGTAGTGCTGTCCCAAGAGTGAACAGGAAACATACCGAGAGAATGCGTTGAAGAATCTAGGGAACATTTATGGCTAGCGGAAAATTGCTCAGGCAACTGATCAAATCCGGCGTACAAGGGGATCTCGCCAGATTCCGTTCCGCCTCCGAAGCGGTCATCAAAGAAGAGCGCGAGAAGAACCATCATCTGCTCGCCAACGATCTCGAGCACCTGCTTTACGGCGATCAGGCCAAAGCCGGTCCTGGCTCCCGCAGGCTGCATGCCGTGACCGATCTGCCCACGAACAAGGACAATGGTCTGGCGCTGCTCGAAGAGCGTGCAGTGATTCGAGAGGAAAAGGACATCATCCTCTCTGACGCCACGAAGTCGGCGCTAGATGAGATCCTGATGGAGCACAACCGTGCCGATGTGTTGCGATCCTTCGGTATGCATCCCGCGCAGAAGCTCTTGTTTTGTGGGCCGCCGGGTTGCGGCAAGACGCTAGCTGCGGAGGTCATCGCGCACAGCTTGTCGATGCCCCTGGTTCTGGTCCGGCTCGATTCGCTTATTTCGTCCTTCCTGGGTGAGACGGCGGCCAATCTGCGCAAAGTGTTCGACTATGTGGCGAGTCAGCCGGTGGTGGCGCTCTTCGACGAATTCGATGCGCTGACCAAGGATCGTGGCGACAGCGCCGATCACGGCGAGCTGAAGCGTTCCGTGAACGCAGTCCTGCAGATGATGGACGGCTACCGTGGGGAGAGCATCCTCATCGCCACGACCAACTACGAGTCTCTGCTGGACAAGGCGGTGTGGCGGCGTTTCGACGAGGTTCTGCGTTTCGAGCCGCCCAGTTTGGAGCAGATCAAACGCCTGCTGTCATTGAAGCTGTCCGGCATTCGACGAAATTTCGAGGCGGACGACGGCCAAGTTGCCTCGCAGTTCAAAGGAATGTCCCATGCCGATATCGAGCGCGTACTGCGCCGGGCCGTGAAGGAAATGATCCTGTCCGGACGGGAGTTCCTCGAGAAGGCCCACATCGATACCGCGCTGGCTCGCGAATACCGCCATAAGGGCTGAGTTGGGGGGGGGGAAGAGACTGTGGCTTACGAGCACCTGCGCCTGCAGCGAGAGGCGCCGTCGACTGAACGGCATCCAAGACGACATCCCGGTGTTCGGCCGCCGGCCGACCCCCGCGCCCACGGCGCGATGCTGGCACAAAAGCTCGTCGTGGCGCGGGAACGGATCGGCGAAGAAGATTTGGGTGGATTCGACGATCGAAAGCTTCTCAAGATTCAGCTGCATGCCGGTGACAAAAGCGTTCCTGCATTCGACGCGATTCCCGGTGTTGAGATCGTCAGCCAAGAAGACGAGTCCATCGTGCTGGCCTTCGCCACAGAAGAAGGTCTCGCCGAGTTCGAGAGTCGTCTCAGCACACTCGCCCGCGACGGCGTAGTGACGCGCAAGGAGCTTCTGTTCGTCATCGAGGACTTCGACCACTGGTCGCCCCAGGATCGTACCGGCGCAGCGCTGCGCGAGCAGGGGTTTCCCACCGAGGAACCCTTCACGCTCGACGTCGAACTGTGGCCCCAGGAGCGGCAAGACAGACGCCAGGCGCTTATGGAGGCGTTTTCCCACTGGTTGCAAGAACATGGCATTGAGCGGCTGGATAGCCTCACGCAGCCTTCCCTCCTGATGGTGCGGATGCGCTGTACCCGAGAGCAGGCGGATCGGGTCCTGCGGCACCGCGACGTGCGCACGGTCGACCTTCCTCCGCGACTCGGCATTGCCGTCCAGTTGTTGCTCACTGACGTCAACCAGTTTCCTGCTGTCTTGCCTCCAGATGGTGATGCTCCGTCCGTCGCGGTACTCGATTCGGGACTGACGCCTGGACATCCCTTGCTGGGGCCGGCAGTGGGCGATGCACAAGGCTACCTTTCTCCCCATCGGGCCGCGCATGACGATCAACCCTGGCACGGCACTTTTGTCGCCGGTTTGGCGCTGTATGGGGACGTGGCGGCTGCGATCCGGGACGGGCGCTTCGTCCCGCAGCTCCGACTGTTCTCCGGGAAGGTCTTCAATGACGACGGCAACGACCAGACCGAGTTCGTCGAGAAGGCGGTGGAGGAGGCTGTGCGCGAGCTGCACGGCCAGTACGGGTGTCGTGTCTTCAATCTGAGCTATGGCGATCTCAACAAGGTCTATGACGGGCGCCACGTTCGCGGCCTGGCCTACACCCTGGATCGCCTGACGAGAGAGCTCGGTGTCCTGTTCGTGGTGCCCACCGGCAACCTGCAGCTTTCCGAGCTGCCAGACGACGCGCGAGAACGCTATCCCGACTATCTGCTTGCCGACTCCGCGCGCTTGCTCGATCCGGCCACTGCCCTGAACGCGCTCACGGTAGGCGGCATTGCACAGAACGAAGCGACGAGGGACGCGCAGCGGCATCCGAACACCCTTGAGGATCAACCATTGGCCCGAACTGACCAGCCGTTTCCGCTTACGCGATGCGGCTTGTCGATCAATGGCGCGATCAAACCTGATGTCGTCGAGCACGCCGGCAATGTCGCGCTGATGCGGGCGGTTGCACGTCCGCGGCATGCAGGGCTGGGCGTAGTCTCGCTCAACGGCGGCTTTGCCGGCGGGTCAGGGTTCAGCGAGGACATTGGGACGAGCTATGCTGCCCCGGTCGTCGCGCATAAGGCGGCGAGGATCCTGGCGGAACTGCCGGATGCCACCCCGAACCTGCTGCGTGCGTTGATCGGCGCGCATGCCAGCTGGCCACAAGCCTGCAAGACCTTGCTCGACCCCGACGGCAACGGTGAAGGGCGCGACAAGCTGCTGCGTCTGATCGGCTACGGGTGTGTCGAGGATGCCGCCCTCTTTCGTTCGCTGGATCACACCGTCACCTTGCTGACCGAAGAGCGCATCGGCAACGACCAGCACCATTTTTTCGAGCTGCCGCTGCCTGACAGCTTCTGGGCGGGCGGCCGCCGTACGCGGGAGATAACGGTTGCCTTGGCGCACAGTCCAGCCGTCCGTACCACGCGGCTGGACTACCGCATGAGCAAGCTGTGGTTCTCCGTGGTTACAGCGAGTGGCCTGGACGAGGTCACTCAGGCTTTCCGTCGGAACCGTGAGCAAGGCATGGGAGAGCGCAGCAACGGTCGCTGGCTGTCCAACGACGCACGCAAAAACGGCACATTGCAGGTTTCTCGCTGGAGCTTCAGACAGGCGCTTGCGAACGGCAACAAGGTCTTCGTGGTGGTGACTCGCCAGGACAGCCCATGGTCAAACGGCCGCGATGGCGAAGAACCCTATGCGCTTGCCGCAGTGCTCGCCGACCGCGAGCAGGCGAATGCCCAGCTTTACGCCCATGTCCGCGCCGCACTTGAAGCTCGCGTCCAGGCGCGTGCTCGTGCGAGGGTGTGATGCGAGCCATGCCGCTGGACGTACCAGGATTCATCGCCTCGCTCGGTCTGCCCGACGGCTGCCGAGTCGATCAGCGCGTGCCGAAGAAGATGTTGCTGGAGAACGGAGCCCCCACGGCCGCCGACAAGCGACTGATCGCCGATACCGTCGAGGAGATACAGTGGGTCGCGGCGCTCAAGCCGAACACCATCGGCGTGCCTGACTACCGAGACAAGTTGCGCGAGTACCTGGAGATCGCGGTGCTTGCCGTGACGCTGCGCAGCCAGCCCGGGCAAGACAAAGTCAAACCAGCGAACGCCGCCCGCCTCGCCGAACTGTTGCACCGTGCGGTCCCCTATCCGGTTCTGCTGCTGTTGCGTTCTGAGCAGTGCCTTGCTCTATCCCTCGCACATAAGCGCTGGGCGCAGAACGAAGCGGGCAAGGTGGTGCTGGACGGTAACCTCGTGGTCGTGTCTCTCCCCGAGGATGCGCCGTCTCTCGATGCGCTGAAGGCATTCCTTCAGGCTATTGTCTTGACCAGCCAACCTCGATCCACGCTTTTCGCCTTGTATCAGGGGTGGATGGACGCTGTGCAGGCCCTGTTGGCGGCGAAGACGACCGGAGCCTTCAAGGCCGCCGACAGCCCGGAGCAGGCTGCAGCTCGCCGCCTTGCCCTGCAGAAATGCGCGCGGCTGGAGGCCGAGGCGGCCCGATTGCGCGCACAGGCCGGCAAGGAAAAACAACTGGCGCGACAGGTTGAGCTGAACCTCGCGCTCAAGCGCGTGCTGGTGGAATTGGCCGCAGCACGCGAACAGCTATGAAGATTGAAAGAATGACGGAGAATAAGATGCAGAAAATCGACGCGACCAGCCCGGAGGCCCAGTCCGCAGACCTTGTGGCGAGCAACATCGAGCAACTCAAGGCGCTGTTCCCGGAGCTCATCACCGAGGGGCAGAATGGCACGGCGGTGAACGTGGACGTGCTCAAGGCGCTGGTCGGCGATGCCACCGTTACCGACGCTGACGAGAAGTACGGCCTGAACTGGCATGGCAAGCGGCGCGCGCGGCAACTGGCGCTCACCCCCTCGACCGGCACCCTGCGCCCCTGCCCCGAGGAGAGCGTGGACTGGGACACCACGCAAAACCTGATGATCGAGGGCGACAACCTCGAAGTGCTCAAACTCCTGCAGAAGAGCTATGCCGGCAAGGTCAAGCTGATCTACATTGATCCGCCCTACAACACGGGCAAGGACTTCGTGTACCCGGACAACTTCCAGGACAACATCAAAAACTATCTGGAACTGACCGGGCAGGTGGAGGGCGGACGCAAGATCAGTAGCAACACCGAGGCCAGTGGGCGGTTTCATACGGACTGGCTGAATATGATGTATCCACGGTTGAAGTTGGCCCGAAATCTTTTGAAAGACAATGGATTTATTTTCATCAGCATTGACGACGGTGAGGTGGAGAATCTACGTAGAGCGTGCGATGAGATTTTTGGAGAAGAAAATTTCGTTGCGCAACTCGTATGGAAGTCTCGGGTGAGTGAAGATACGCGCGCAAAAACAGGTGTTTCAACAGACCATGAGTACATCGTCTGCTACTCACGGGGTGATCAAGTTGCTCTTCGTGGATCTGAAAAGGATGTAGATAAATTTTCCAATCCAGACAAAGATCCTAGAGGGCCTTGGCGAAGCGCTGACCTTACCGGACTCGCCACGAAGGAGTCTCGGCCAAATCTTCACTATGACCTGATCGACCCCAAAACGGGAATCAATTATGGATGCCCACCAAAAGGGTGGCGCTACGAAAGATCGACAATGTCCGAAAAGATAAACGAAGATCGGATATTGTTCCCTTCAAATGGTAACGGGCGGCCCCGTCACAAGTTGTTCTTGAATGAGATGCGCAGTCTTTACAAGAACATGAGCTCCGTTATCACAGAATTCAGCACGGCGGATGGAACGAGAGACGTTAATGGTCTCTTGGGTCCTGGAGTGTTTTCCTTCCCCAAGCCAACAGGGCTTGTAGCTAGCATTATCGAGCAGGCTACGGAAGCAGAAGACATCATCTTGGATTTTTTTGCGGGTTCAGGAACCTCTGGGCATGCGACTTTGCTTCGAAATGCTGCTGACTCAAGCAATAGACGATTCGTACTGGTACAACTCCCGGAGCCATTGGACCCGATGACTGCGGATCAGAAGGTAGCTTGGGATTTCTGCAATAAACTCGGCAAGCTCCGCAATATCTCCGAGTTAACCAAGGAACGCCTGCGCCGCGCCGCCGCCAAGGTCAAGGCCGACAACCCGGACTGGCAGGGCGACACCGGCTTCCGCGTCTTCAAGCTCGACACCTCCAACATCCGCGCCTGGAACCCACAGCCCGAGGATCTGGAAGCCACACTGCTGGATCATCAGGAGCACATCCTCGAAGGCCGCAGCGAGGCCGACCTGCTCTACGAACTGCTGCTCAAGCTGGGCCTGGATCTGTGTGTACCCATCGAGCAGCGCGAGGTTGCCGGCAAGACCGTGCATTCCGTCGGCGCCGGTGTGCTCATGGCCTGCCTCGCCGAGCACATCACCCGCGACGATGTGGAGCCGCTGGCGCAAGGCATCGTCGCCTGGCACGAGGAGCTTCAGCCGGCGGGCGACACCACCTGCGTGTTCCGCGACAGCGCCTTCGCCGACGACGTGGCCAAGACCAACCTCGCCGCCATCCTGGAGCAGCACGGCATCCAGAACGTGCGCAGTCTGTAAGGGCGTGGTAATGAAACTGCATTTCGAGCCCAACCTCGACTACCAGCTTCAGGCCATTGAGGCGGTCTGCGATCTGTTTCGCGGCCAGGAGGTGTGCCGTACTGAGTTCACGGTGACCATGAAGGCACCCGTTGCGGGCGATCCAGCCACCGGCACAGGGCCGCAGCAAATGACGCTCGGCGTGGCCGAGTCGGACCTGGGCGTCGGCAACCGCCTCACATTGCTGGACGACGAGCTGTACCAGAACCTGGCCGACATCCAGTTGCGTGGGGGATTGCCGCCTTCCGGGGCGTTGGTCTCGGGCGATTTCACCGTCGAGATGGAAACCGGCACTGGCAAGACCTACGTCTACCTGCGCTGCATCTTCGAGCTGAACAAGCGCTACGGATTTACCAAGTTCGTCATCGTGGTGCCGTCGGTGGCGATCAAGGAGGGCGTCTACAAGACCCTGCAGATCACGGAGGAGCACTTCAAGGGGCTCTATGCCGGCGTGCCCTTCGACTACTTCCTCTACGACTCCAGCAAGCTCGGCCAGGTGCGCAACTTCGCCACCAGCTCGAACATCCAGATCATGGTGGTCACCGTTGGCGCCATCAACAAGAAGGACGTCAACAACCTCTACAAGGACAGCGAGAAGACCGGCGGCGAGAAGCCCATCGATCTGATCAAGGCGACGCGCCCGGTCGTGATCGTCGACGAGCCGCAAAGCGTGGACGGCGGTCTGACCGGGGCTGGCAAGACCGCACTCGATGCAATGAATCCGCTGTGCACCCTGCGCTATTCCGCAACCCATGTGGACAAGCACCACATGGTGTTCCGCCTCGACGCCGTGGATGCTTACGAGCGCAGGCTAGTCAAGCAGATCGAAGTGGCATCGGCCACCGTTGAGGACGCCCACAACAAACCGTTCGTTCGGCTGGTGTCGGTTGCCAACCGCCGCGGGACGATCTCCGCCCGCGTGGAACTCGACGTGGCAACCCCCAGTGGCGTGAAACGGCAAGAAGTCCCCGTTTCCGACGGCGATGACTTGGAACAGGTCGCCAAGCGCGCCATCTACGCCGATTTTCGCGTCGGCGAGATCAGTACCGCCAAGGACGAAGAGTTTCTGGAGCTGCGCTACCCCGGCGGCGAAACCTTTCTCAGGGTGGGGCAAGCGCATGGTGATGTCGATGCCCTGGCCGTGCAGCGCGAGATGATCCGCCGCACCATCAAGGAGCACCTCGACAAGGAGAAACGGCTGCGCCCACTCGGGATCAAGGTGCTGTCGCTGTTCTTCATCGACGAGGTGGCCAGGTACCGCTCCTACGATGCGGACGGAAACCCCGTCAAAGGGCCTTACGCGCGCATCTTCGAGGAGGAGTATCGCCGTGCGGCCAAGCTCCCCGCTTACCAGAGCCTGTTCGGGGAGATCGACCTGGCGAGTGCCGCCGAGGAGGTCCACAACGGCTACTTCTCGATCGACAAGAAGGGCGGCTGGACCGACACCAGCGAAAACAACGCGAGCAACCGCGAGAACGCCGAGCGTGCCTACAACCTGATCATGAAGGAGAAAGAAAAGCTGCTGTCCTTCGATACGCCGCTGAAATTCATCTTCTCCCACTCGGCGCTCAAGGAAGGCTGGGACAACCCCAATGTCTTCCAGATCTGTACGCTGCGCGACATTCAGACCGAGCGCGAACGCCGGCAGACCATCGGCCGGGGGCTGCGCCTCGCGGTCAACCAGGACGGGGAGCGCGTGCGCGGCTTCGAGGTCAACACCCTGACCGTGATCGCCACCGAGAGCTACGAGCAATTCGCCGAGAACCTGCAGAAGGAGATCGAGGCCGACACCGGCATCCGGTTTGGCATCGTCGAGCAACACCAGTTCGCTGCTATCGCCGTGACGGCGGCCGATGGCCAGACCGTGCCCCTGGGTGTCGAACAGTCGAAGGTGCTATGGGAGCACTTGAAGGCTGCGGGACACATCGACGCCAAGGGCAAGGTGCAGGACTCGCTGAAGACGGCGCTGAAGGATGGAACGCTGGCGCTGCCTACGGAGTTCGACGCGCAGCGCAGTCAGATCGCCGATGTACTGCGCAAGGTGTCGGGCCGCCTGGATATCAAGAACGCCGACGAGCGCAAGCAGGTTGCCGTGCGCAAGGGCGTCTATCTCAGCCCGGAGTTCAAGGAGCTTTGGGATCGCATCAAGCACAAGACGACCTACCGGGTGCAGTTCGACAATGAGAAACTGATCCAGAACTGCATCGATTCGCTCCGC
Source organism: Pigmentiphaga sp. GD03639 (assembly GCF_029845405.1). Taxonomy (NCBI): domain Bacteria; kingdom Pseudomonadati; phylum Pseudomonadota; class Betaproteobacteria; order Burkholderiales; family Alcaligenaceae; genus Pigmentiphaga; species Pigmentiphaga sp. GD03639. The sequence continues at coordinate 18,243 of NZ_JAOCLR010000023.1, read as the reverse complement.
CAAGCCCCGGCCATCCCCAGGGCCCGCCTGCAATGGCGCAAGGCCGACATCGCCATCGGCAAGGCCGGAGTGGAGGCGACGGAGAAAGCGGGCGCGGCAACCGTCGTCCTGGATGAGACGGACATCGAACTGCCGGACCTGCTCACCGACCTCCAGGATCGCACCCAACTCACCCGCCGGAGCATCGCCACCATCCTGAGCGGCAGCGGGCGGCTGGACGACTTCAAGCGCAACCCGCAGCAGTTCATCGAGCTGAGCGCCGAGACCATCAACCGCTGCAAGCGCCTGGCCTTGGTCGACGGCATCAAGTACCAGAAGCTTGGCGATCAGCACGTCTATGCACAGGAACTGTTCGAGCAGGAAGAGCTGACCGGCTACCTGAAGAACATGCTGATGGACACGGGCAAGTCCATCTACGAGCACGTGGTCTACGACTCCACCACCGAGCGCGACTTCGCCGACGCGCTGGAAAAGAACGACGCCATCAAGCTCTACGCCAAGCTGCCAGGCTGGTTCAAGGTGCCCACGCCGCTGGGAACCTACAACCCGGACTGGGCCGTGCTGGTGGAGGAAGGTGGAGCGCAGCGACTGTACTTCGTGGTGGAGACCAAAGGCAGCCTGTTCACTGACGACCTGCGCAACAAGGAGCGCGCAAAAATCGCCTGCGGCGAGGCGCATTTTGAGGCGCTGGCGGTTGGCGAGAATCCGGCGAAGTACGTCGTGGCGCGTTCGGTGGAGGACGTGCTGGTGGAGGCTGCGAAGGCATAAGTTGGGAGGTAGCGTCGCTTGATGCTGGACTGCGGCAGGCGGCCCGAGTCGATAGTGAGGTGCTGCGATTGCAGTGGCATCGGCTTCAATGCGCGGGGATAGGCATGGCACGAATCAGAAAAATCGAGATCGCCAACTTCCGCGGCATCCAGCTGCTGACCTGGTACCCGACGCCTGGCATCAACTGCCTGATCGGCCCGGGTGACAGCGGCAAGTCCACGGTACTGGACGCGATCGACCTATGCCTGGGGGCCAGGCGCAATGCCCAGTTCTCGGATGCGGACTTCTTCGGCCTGGACATCACGAACCCAATCAGCATCACGCTGACGCTCGGCGATCTCGATGACAGCATGAGGACGCTGGAGAGTTTCGGTGCATTCCTGCGCGGATACCACGCCAACACTGGCGTCATCGAAGACGAACCCTCTGCCGGCGCGGAGGTGGTGCTCTGCCTGAACCTGACGGTCGCCAGTGACCTGGAGCCGTCGTGGACCCTTGTCTCCGACCGCGCCGCACAGCAAGGCATCGTCAAGACGCTCGCATGGAAGGATCGCGTCGCCCTGGCGCCCACTCGCATCGGCGCACTGGCGGACTTCAATCTGGGATGGCAGCGCGGCTCCGTATTGAACCGCATCTCGGAGGAGCGAGCCGACGCTTCAGCCGCTCTGGTCAAGGCCGCAAGGGATGCGCGCAGTGCCTTCGGAGACCAGGCCGAACAACAGTTGGGAGAAGCGCTAGGGATCGTCACCACCACTGCTCAGGAACTGGGCGTCAACATCGGCGCCAAGGCCAAGGCGCTGCTGGATTCGCATTCGGTGTCGTTCGGCGGCGGCACCATCTCCCTGCACAACGAAAGCGGCATCCCGCTTCGCAGCCTGGGCGTCGGTTCCACGCGTCTGCTTGTCGCCGGCCTGCAGCGCAAGGCGGCTGGTCAGGCGTCAATCGTGCTCTCGGACGAACTGGAGTACGGGCTGGAGCCCCACCGCATCGCGCGGTTCCTGGGCTCCCTCGGTGCCAAGGAGGCCGCTGCTCCGCTGCAGGTGTTTCTCACCACCCACTCACCCGTGGCACTGAGAGAACTGTCGGGCGGCCAGCTCTTCGTGCTGCGCCGCGGCCCCCTCGGCCACGAGGCTCGCCTGGTCGGCGCCGACAATGACATCCAGAGCACGATCCGCCTCTACCCCGAGGCCTTCCTGGCTGGCTCCGTGGTCGTGTGCGAGGGAGCCAGCGAGATCGGCCTGCTGCGCGGCCTGGACTTGTACAGGCTTGACCAGGGGAATGCGTCACTGGCTGCATTGGGCGTGGCCCTCGTCGACTGCGGTGGCGGGGAGCCGGATCGACCATATGCCCGGGCCGCAGCGTTTCAGTCTCTGGGCTACCGGGTAATGGTGCTGCGCGACGACGACAAGAAGCCCACATCTGCGGTCGAGCAGGCTTTTGTCGAGAACGGTGGCACCGTCGTCGCCTACCGCGCGGGCCGGGCGCTGGAGGACGAGCTGTTCGGCAGTCTCACGCCGGTTGCCTGCCAGAGGCTGATCGGCTACGCCAACGAATTGCATGGCGACCTGATCGTCGAACACCTGCGCACCGTCTCGAACAACATGCTCACGTTCCAGCAGGTCTGGGACGAGATCCAGAACACCGGCCACCTGTCGGCCGAACGCAGGGCCATTCTTGGTCAGGCGGCGCGCATCCGAAAGGCGGGCTGGTTCAAGCAAATCTCGTGGATGGAGGACGTGGCGAGGACCATCGTTGCACCGGACCTGCATCTTTGCGATCAGGGCTTCCGTGCTCTGATGGACCAGGTATTCGGGTGGGCCGCTGATGGACCACGTTGAAATCGACCTTCGTGCAATCGAACGCGGAACCGTCACCGCACCGGCCGGCTGCGGCAAAACACAGTTGATTGCCCACGCGCTTTCCGGTCATCGGGGCAACAAGCCCATCCTCGTGCTGACACACACGAACGCCGGGGTCGCGGCCCTGCGTGGCCGGCTGGACCGCGCCGGTGTGCCAGCCAGCGCCTATCGATTGAGCACGATCGATGGCTGGGCCATCCGGCTCATCTCGACCTTTCCCGGCCGCAGCGCCCACGATCCGGAGATTCTGCGGCTGGCAGCACCTGCGCGGGACTACCCGGCAATCCGCGACGCCGCCTGGAAGCTGCTGCAAGCCGGGCACGTCAATGAGGTGCTGAAAGCCTCGTATGCGCATCTGATCGTGGATGAGTACCAGGATTGTTCGGTGCCTCAGCACTACATCGTCTATTTCCTCTCGTTGATCTTGCCGACCTGCGTGCTGGGCGACCCCATGCAGGCGATCTTCGGGTTCCGGGGCAATGCGCTGGCCGACTGGAACCAGCACGTGTGCGCGCATTTTCCTGTCGTCGGGGAACTGGCAACGCCCTGGCGATGGCGCAACGCCGGCGCGGAAGCGCTGGGACAATGGTTGCTGGAGGCCCGCCGGTTGTTGGCGGTGGGGCAGTCGGTGGATCTGCGTAGTGGGCCACCGGAGCATGTGACCTGGATGCAGGCCGTACCACCCAACGACCATGCCCAGCGCCTAGCCGCTGCGAGGACGGCATCGCCAACCGCTGACGGGCGCGTGCTCATCATCGCCGATAGCCGCAACCGAGCAGCACAGCAGAACTTTGCGAGCCAGACGCCGGGCGCTTCGACGGTCGAGGCCGTCGATCTGCAAGACCTCATCGCCTTCGCCAGCAACTTTGATGCGGGGGCACCGAATGCCCTCGCGCAGTTACTGGCGCTGGCGCAGAGCGTCATGACCAATGTGGGCGTGGCGGAGTTGACGCGGCGCCTGGAGTCGTTGGCAAAGGGAACTGCAAGGAATCCTCCGAACGAGGCAGAAAGCCGCGCACTGGCGTTCGGGCGCGCGCCCTCTCTCGCTGCGGCCGCCGCGCTGTTGTCGGAGCTGCGGGCACTGCCGAACGTGCGTGTGCATCGGCCGGCCATCCTCTACGGGGTGCTCAAGGCGCTCCGAGAAGCCTCGTCGGGGGCCGTCCCTCTAACAGAAGCGGCCCGGCGCGTGCGGGAAGAGAACCGGCTGTTGGGGCGCCCGCTACCAAAGCGCGCCGTCGGCAGCACGCTGTTGCTCAAGGGGCTGGAAGCCGAAGTCGCGGTGCTGCTAAATATCGAGGGCATGAGTGCGCAGAACCTCTACGTCGCCATGACCCGGGGGTCGATGAAGCTCGTAGTGTGTAGCGCCAGTCCAGTGATCGGTTAGAGACACTTCTTGAATGTCGCCGCCGCAATGCACACCGCCACGCAGAGCAATGCGACGCTGGGCAGCAGGATCAGCAGCGGGTTCACGCTGACCGGCAGTGCCAGGTAAGTCACCCACGGCAGTACGGCCAGCGGGATCAGGCTGGCCCTAGCGCGGTGATAGATGAACCCCGACTCGCGGCCCGCGCCGAAGCGGCGGATGTCCCGGCGCACCAGGCCGTCCACCAGCCCGACGAAGGCGGCACGCTGCGACGACATTGGTTTGTGTGCCGCTATTCCACAGGGGAGAATACTGATCCTTGGCCTGAGCCTGGCACCAACTCAATATACAGGGCATTTCGGCCAACAATGACAGCGAGCGTTGGTCGCTTATCCCGACGCTTGGCCGACAGACGGTTCCACTCCGATCTATCGAGGCCCGACGGGTTGGGGTTGTCTTCCGGATGGGTGTGCCATTCGCCCAAATAGCGGATGGTTCCCTGGCTCGCCGTCCATCGAGCCAGTGCAATGGCTTCGTGGCCGAATGGCATTCTCTCGAACAGGTAGCGAAACCGTTTGTCCCATGCCGTGGGAACCGTTGCATGCTCAATGAGCATGTGAGTTCCATGGACCGAACCGAGTAGCAGCCCGCCAGCTTCGCAGTCAGAATCACTGGCCTGGACATGCTGGCGGAAGGTCTCCAGCGTGGACTTCGAAAAATGCAGCAGCGTTCTGTTGTCGTCGGCCGCCCAAGAACTCATGAATTGCATAATGGGCACTCCCGATCCCGCGGCGGATCGCAATCGGGTGTGGCAAGCTGCTGGGCGCGGTCGATCAACCTGGTTCGTAACGCGGGGGTATAAACGCCGTTGACCCAATCGAGGGTCATCTCAGCGCCCAGGCTGGCAGCGTGCACCGACACCGAAGCGGGGAATGGCACGTACAAGCCTTCGCATCCATGCCCCGCCAGAATGGCAGGAAGAGGATCAGTGATAGAACGGAACTCGCCTCTTCTGTTGCTATGCCAAAGACATCGATAGCACGCATCAGATGCTTTCGTCCTCAGGAGCGCACGGACAGCCGTTCCCGGCCCCTCGATCCAGACCGAAAGCATGGGCGTCGGAGGCGGATAGTGGCCGCACAGCCAATGCCCGAGAGATTCTTCCCCGGTGGCATCTATGAGCAGGTCCAGCTCTCCCAGTTGGGCATGCCTGACATCCACGGGCAGCGCGCGAATCTCGGCGCCTGGCGCCAAGCGCTTGAGTTCCTTCGCCATCGCCTCGGCCTTGTTCGACAGCAGGTCCGGGAATCCGAGGCGATGGCGCCCGATGTTTTGCGGGAGAAGGCAATCGAAATCCACCAATGTGAGTTTTCCGCCACATGTCCCCGCCCCAGCCTTGACAAGCATGTCCGACAGATAGCCACCAATCGTGCCGCATCCAACGACGGCGATGTTCTTCCCTGCAAGCGTCTTTGAGTTCGGCATGTTCCGCTGGGCAAGGTACCGATCGTCAATTCTGACCACCGAAATGGGCATCACCTTCAACCCATAGCTCGAATCCCTGCGATCTATGAGCTTGCTCTTTTGGACAAGACTTTGGCGGTCGTAGAGAACCGCAAAGCCATAGGTCATCAGCGGAGACTCGATGACGATCAGAACTCCGTTGGCCTTCTTCCTCTCCCCCTCCTTGATACGCTCGTGAATCTTGCGCCGGCACCGGGGATCAAGAGTGCTCTGCCACGCCAGGATATCCCCGACTGTTTCAGGAGGCCAATTGCTAGTCAGAGGGCGCGGTTGAGCACCGGTCTTTACTCGGTAAGTCAGCACCGTTCTATCGGTGACCTGGTAGCCGAGCGACTTCAGCTTTTCAGTTGTTCGATCTTCGTTGTCGGTGATGAACCACAAGGGGCACCCATTGGCATGCGCGACGATGCAGTTCTGTCGCCCTAGATCCTCGCCTTGCATGTCCACGAAACAATGCCAGCCGTGCCAATAGGCGAAGAACTCTTCCGCGAGGTCTTCGATCATCTCCCCCTGCATGATCTGCCCGAACACGACGGCCGCGCGTTGCAGGCACGCCAGCGACTGTCCGACAGGATCGTAGATGTCCAGAACGACGGTGCCCTTGGCGAGATAGCAAAGCCCGCCATCTGCGCCAAGATGAGGAACCGCTGCGGGCAGCTCAGGAGGGATTTCCAGCAGCCGGATGCGAGGCAAGTCGAAGAACGTGGGGTCGAGCTGGACTTCGCACGGACAACCCTTGTCCGCTTGGGGCGAGGTCAACCGCCCGTGCAGCCTGAACCAGCCGTCATCCGTCTTGCCAACAAACGCGAAGCCTCGCTGCTTGAAGGCCTCGATCACGTCTGCGACCGCTGCGGCGCTGCTCATCCAGCTTTCGTTCGTCCGATGAGTTCGCTAGGACCAGCAGTAGCGGGAGCCGCGGCAATGGTGGCGGCAACGGACACCACCTTGACCCGATCCGGCTCGTTCGGAAAACGCGGGCCGAATTCGCCTCGCATCCAGATGCAGGCCTGTGAAGGACTGCCGGCGCCGGTTGCTCCGCGAAGCACCTTCTCAAACTCTTCGAATGCTTTGGCCGCATCTTCGACACCCGCTTGGCCAAGTCGCTCCGTGAGCGATTCGGACTCTTCCACGGGGTTGTTCACTCCCCCACGCAACCGGGCTGGCAGTGCCGCGACGACATCCAGCAGAGCGAGGTCGTCGCGCCTATCGCGTTTCTCAAAGAGCGGGGCCGCGGCGGCCATCAACAGGATCGAGGCAGGTCCTCCGCTGGACCACTTCCAATCGCGGAACGCCTTCAAGTAACGAACCACGCGGCGGAACTGCTCCCCCTTGGCTTCCACTTCGCCCAGGAACCATTCCTTCACGGGCCTCGGGTCAGAGGACATCCAGTTGCATTCACGATGGGCCAGGAGAACCTTGTCAGCCGGCAGCGCGGTCCAGGCATCGCGCTCTGCCATGTTCACCGCTTCCGTCAGCGAGTCGTAGCCATATCGCTCCATCGAAGCCTTTGCGAGCGTGACAAATTCCTCGTCGGGAATGGCGTACAGAGGAATATCAATGTGAGCATACGCAGCAATGACGATGCGGATGCAGGTCGGCTTGTCGGTGACAAGCTTCCACCGCCTTTCCTCGACCAGCGGCTTCAATGCTTCTTCCGCAGCGGCAAAGAACACCGTCGCCGCAGTGCTGGGACGCTTCGTCTGCGAGACGAAACTCATTGGCAGATAGCAGCCATCATCGACATCCGCCTGCTGAGGGTGTTGTGCCGGGGCGTTCAGCGTCTTGTATGCCCACGACCCTTGCGTGAAGAAGCGCGGCTGCGGCACGTCTTCCGTGTATCCGTTTGCCCTAAGCACGCGGGGGATGCCTGTGCGCAGGCAGTCCCTGACGTCAGTGCGTGCGCTGGCGATCCAGGCGCGCTGCCCAGGCGTCAGATCCAGCTCGTCGTGCATGCAGGATTCGTCATCAAGGGTGGTGAAGAAGAGTGGGCTCAAGTTCAGCATGCGGCCTCCGGAACATTCTTGTTGGGGCCGTGATAGAAGATGGGAGCGCCGGCCTGGTGCGCTCGAAATGGTTGGAAAAGAGGATCGCCGAGCGCACGCTGCGCCGCGTGGTTGCCGCGATCCTTGAGCGTATTCGTGGCGCCAATGGAAACCCGATCCAGCGCCTTCACGTCCTTGCTTTGATCCGGCGTCGCCTTGTCGTCGATCTGGAAGTAGTTGTTGCCCAACGCCTGCCGCAGCATGTAGTCCACCGACGACTCCTGGGCGGAGATCACGAGATCGAAGAGTCCCCCGCGCCACTTGCCGAATCCGCGGTCGAGGCTGGCGCCGCCACGAACGGTCGCACCGATGGTCATCGTGCCGATGGCGAGGACCCGAACCAGCGCATCCTGCTTCGGCGCCAGGAACGTCTTGACTTCGTGCAACCCGAACAGGCCCGGGGCGTTGCCCACCAGCCCCCCATCCGCGAAGACACCGCGGTCGTTGCGCGCCAGAGGAAAGTAGACGGGCGCGGCGGCTGTCGCCAACGCCACATCAACGACCTTCATGCGGTGATCCAGCTCAAAGGACGGATGGTGCGGTGTCTTGAAGAACTGCCCGCGTCCCGTCGAGTAGTTGACTGCCGGCACAAGAACACGATGCTTCAGGTCACCTATCGTGGTCCCTTGGAAGCGCTCGGTCAGTACCTCTTTCAATCCCGCTGAGTCATGCTTTGCAGTCAGCCAGAATCCCAGAAGCCGCCGCGGCAGGCTGCGGCAGCCAAAGATGCGGCTGCCCTGTTCTTCAAACAGTGCCTTGAGTTCGTAGGCCGGAATTTCCGCAGCCAGCCCCAAAGCCAGCATCCCTCCTGCCGATGTGCCGCAAATCAGATCAAAGTGCGAAGCGATCGGACGGCCCAGCACGGTTTCGAGTTCGGCGAGAACCGTGGCGGTGTACAGGCCGCGATAACCGCCCCCTGACAGGGCGAGCACATGGTAGGTAGGGATGCCCGTCATGGCACTTCAGCCCTTCGGCGGGAAGGAGTCGTTGCCGTGGCTGTCCTTGTCACGGATACGGCCATCCGGACGATGGATGACGAGTTCGGATTGCTGGTTGCGTGCGATATCCCTCGCTGCGTCAATGGCCTGTTGCTGCGTGTCGTGCACGGAGGTCGCCCGCTGATTGCCGGCTCCCTTCACGGCCCAACCGTCCTGATGAGGAACAACATGCTGATTCTTGCCTGCCATGATGACTCTCCTACAGTGGAACTATCGAAGTCCCAGCCGCTCGGCTAGGTTGTCAACGGCCGCCCGCTGTAGCACAATTCGTTGCTCACGCAGACAACAGGAAGGCCGAGCCAATCCAACCTGGAGCAGGCGTAAAGCCTACATCTGTTGTCTGGCTGGACAACAATGTATCAGAGCGCGTGCGCCGGTGCAACTGGGCGTGCGGTGTGCGCCTTTGAACATCAACCGGATGTGGAGGGGCAACAGAGGGCTTGGCCCTTCTTCCCGCAACCGCAAGGATCAGAACTCATGCCGCAAACAGGCCTAGGCGTCGCCCTCAAGACGCTACGCGAACGCAGAACCCTTTCCCTGCGTGAGATCGGCCAGCTATCGTCAGTTGATCATGCTTATGTCCACCGTCTCGAAACAGGCGAGAAGACAAACCCATCCCAAGACTTGGTTGAGAAGCTATTGAAGGTTCTCAAGCCGGGGGAAAGAGATGCCGCACTCGTGATGTGGCTGGTTGACCACGCAGATGCTGATCCAAGCCTTGTTGAATTCGTGCTACAAGATCCCTCGATCAGCATCGATGTTTTTTCGGCCGCGGCTGGAGTCAGGCATCGGGGAAATGCAAGGCCTGATCCCGCGACGCTCATCGCCCGAATCAAGAAGGCCTTCGACGACGACGAGGACGACTGAACATGGACGAGGCGGATGTCAGGCAGAGAGCGCGCGCGTTTGTCGCGAGAGTCGATGTTTCGAACATCCGAGAAGACCTGTCCCCGTATGTGACCGCGGCTAACGCCAAGGTCAAGAAGGATGAGCTTAGCGATGGGGAGTCCGGCTATACCGTTACCAAGCCGAACGGGAAGCACATCATCACGGTGAATTCGCTGGAAACCGAAGAGCGCCAGCGCTTCACTGTCTGCCACGAAATAGCTCATATCGTGCTCGGCTTGGAATCAAGTCACGACGAGGTGCCGTCATGGTCCTATGCAAAGCGACATCCGAACGAGATCGCCTGCGACACGTTTGCCGCTGAACTGCTGATGCCCTATCAGCAATGGCTCTCCGCTGTTCCCAAGGAAGAGCCCTCCCTGGATCTCATCCAACACATGGCCGACTTGTTCGGCACATCATTCCCTGCAGCGGCGTCAAGGTTTGCCAGTCTTAGTGACATGCCGTGCGCATTCGTCACCATGGAGCGCGGTGCGGTGCGGTATGCCGCACGCTCAACGGCCTTGCGGCAAGCTGGGGCCTGGATACCTCCCAGGTCGGTCATTCCAGCAGGCTCCGTGGCTCACCGAATCCGCTCTTCAGGGAATAGCTCCACTGATACGGGGGAAGTTTCACAGGACGTCTGGTTCGACAACTGGGAAAAGGGCCTTGACCTCTGGGAACTTTCAAGACATTACCAGCGCACCGATACCACCATCTCCTTGCTATGGTTCGACAGCGACGATTTGCCGGAGGTTGAGGTGAACCGCTTCGGCGCACGTGTCGAAGACGATGGAGGCTTGGCTGAACTGACGGGAGAACTGCCATGGCCGGGGCGAAGCAGGCGCCGCTGAAAAGCGATCACGGCCACGACCGCAAGGAGGTTACTCCTATACGCCATTCGCGCGTTCTTACAGGTACTTCTTGAACGTCGCCGCCGCAATGCACACCGCCACGCCGAGCAACGCGGCGCTGGGCAGCAGGATCAGCAGCGGGTTCACGCTGACCGGCAGCGCCAGGTAAGTCACCCACGGCAGCACGGCCAGCGGGATCAGGCTGGCTCTGGCACGGTGATAGATGAACCCCGATTCGCGTCCCGCGCCGAAGCGGCGGATGTCCCGGCGCACCAGGCCGTCCACGAGGCCGACGAAGGCGGCCATCAGGAACAGCGGCAGGGTCAGGCACAGCACCAGCAGCCGCACGAGGAAGACCAGCGTCGTGTAGGCCGCCGCGATCAGGTAGCTCTCCACGCTCACGTAGACCAAGCCGATGTAATAGCGGAAATCCTTGGTCGGGCGATGGCTGCCGGCGCTAGTCTGCGCCGAGGCGTCGCGCATCCAGTCCAACAAGCCCGTCTTCACGAAAACCCACTCGTAGGTGCCCTCCACCAGCCAGCGCGCGGTGCGTCCCGGCTCCTGCACGACGGCGCTCCGGGTGAAATGGGTGGAGAGCTGGTTCAGTTCGTAGTCGAGCATGCCTTGCGCGTGGCGCCAGCCCTGGTCGGGCCAGAACAGGTGCATGCCGACGCATTCGATGACGATGGACAGCAGCAGCGAGGCGACCAGTACGCCGAACAGGCGCCACGGCAGCGTGACCACGCTGGCGACCAGGCCGCGTTGGCGTGCCTGCTGTCGCTCGGCGGTCGCGGCGGGCTCTTTCACGATGGGGCCTCTTTATCCGGCGTGCCTTCTTGCACTTCCTCGGCCAGATCCGCTGGCAGCGCGTCGTCGTCGTGCAACGGGGGCTGCCGGTTGCCCTCCCACCATTCGCCCGCCTCGGCGTAGTGCAGGCGCATGTAGCCGGCCAGTTGTTGCAGGTCCCGGGGCATGGCTTCGTCCGGATCGGGCGCCGGCAAAGGCATGCGAATCTTCCACAGGTTACCGCCTTCGATGAGGGCGAAGCACTGCCCCTTGGGCAGGCCGACCACGTGCGCGGGCTCGATGAGCGGCACGCTCGACGTGCTGATGCGGTCCTGCGCGTTGCTGGTGAAGTCGGTCGGGCCGTGGATGTCGGAACTGTCGGTGGCGCCGCTGACCAGGGTGGTGGTGTAGACCTCCACCTTCGGCAGTTGTCGTGTCAGCAGTTCTGCGGTGGCGGTCTCCCGCACCCGCAGCATGAATAGGTTGTTGAAGTTGCCGATGACCTGGCCGGCCTTGGCGCGATTGCCGATGCGCGCCTCGATGTCCGAGAGCGTCTGCGTATAGGCCGTGACCTGCATGCCTGCACCGCCACCCTTGTTGATGAGCGGGATGAACTCATCGCCCATCAGTTCGTTGAACTCGTCCGCATGGACATTGATGGCGACCTTGGCATTGCCCGATGCCCCCGGCAGTCCATCGTCGATGCCGTGCTTGTAGATGTGTCCCGCCACCGACACCAGGTCGCTGAACATGCTGTTGCCGACGGCCGCCGCCACTTCGGCGTCGGACAGCGCATCCAGTCCCACATAGACCACGGCCCGCTTCCTGATGATCTGCATCCAGTCGAAGATCGGGCGCGGGTCGGACAGGTCGGAATAGTTCGGCGCGAGCAGTTGCGCGATCTTGCCGGTGGTGAGCTTCTCCAGCAGCGGCAACAGCGAAGCGACGATCTTGTCGAAGTAGGTGCGGTCGTAGCGCACCGCGGAGCGCAGGCCGTCGAGCACCGCGTCGTAGGTTCGTGTCTGCGACAGGTACTGCTCCAGTGCCACCACCCGCTTCTCTCGCCCGACCATGTGGCGCGGGATGGTCTTGTCGTTGAGGCGTCCTTCGAGCTGGACGATCACCTCCCAGGCCTTGGGCTCGGTTCGGGCGAAGAAGTGCTGGGCGTACTCGATGAACAGCGCGTCGATGTTGACGACGTGGCGCTGGATCAGCAGGTAGTCTGGCCGCTGCCCCAGTTCCACCAGGGCGCGCGCGATGATGTTGACGAAGCGCCAGGCGAACTCGCGAAACGCGGCGCTGTTGCCCTCGCCGGAAAGCTGCCCCGCAATGCGGGTGGCGACTTCCGAGATGCGCCCGAACCGGCCCACGGCGTTGTAGCGTGCCGAGATGTCGGGCCAGCCCAGGTGGAAGACGTACATCTCGCCTTCGCGTCCGGCGCGCCTGGCCTCGACATACATGCGCTTGAGCAGGTCGGCATCGCCCTTGGGGTCGAAGACGATCACCACCTCGTGCTCGCCATGGACCTTGCGGCGGATGTCCTGGGTGATGAACAGTTCGGCCAGGCGCGTCTTGCCCACGCGCGTGGTGCCGAGCACCAGGGTGTGGCCCACACGCTCGCCCAGCGGCAGGGTGACGTCGGTTTCGTGCGGCTCGATGCCATGCAGGCGCGGCATGCCACCCACTGCCGGCAACGGCCGGACCGGGTTGAGCGGGCTGTCCCAGGCCAATGCCCGCGCCAGCCTGGGCAGCGGCGGCGGCGCGAACTCCAGCCGCTCCTCCAGGCGGCGCGCCAGGCGGTAGAACGTCGTCGGTTCGGCGTAGCGCCGGAACTCGGGCTTGTAGGTCTGCGTCAGCCGATGGGTGTGTCGTTGCTCCCAGCGGAAGCCACGCCCAACGAACAGGCGGTACTGGCTCACTGGCACGTCACGGCTCGTCATCACGTAGCGTGGCAGACGACGGATGTGGCGGCGGTAGCGCAGGATGGCCCAGGCGTCGCGCAGGCGGACCGCGCCGAAGGCCAGGAAGGCCAGCGCGCTGCCGAGGCCGAGTACCGGATTCAACGCGAGCGACCACGGTGCCGCCACGCACACCACCGCGGCGCCTGCGCATACGGCAACGGTGTATAGCTCCACCGCTGGCCGCAGCAGGACTTCGACGGCGTGCGGCTGGGCCATCGGGCAGTTCTCACTGTTCGATGCCGGTGGCGGTCACCAGCACCGGGTAGTGGCGCAGCCCCAGGCGCCCGGCCAGTTCGTCCCCGGACGCCGGTGCCAGCATCAGCCCGGGCGCCAGGGCACGCAGTGACGCCAGTGCCTGCGGTGACTCGACCTGGACCACCAACCCCACGGCCCCGAGCTCGCGCAGCGCCGGGGCACGCTGGCGCAGCCAGGCACGGGAGCGCTGGTCATCACCAACCAGGAACATCGGCGTGAGCCCCGGCGCCTGGATTGCCCGGGGAGCCACATCGCCAGGGGTCAAATGGGCAGAACGCACCGGCAGCATGGCCGCCTCGCCAGAAGGCCCTTCGGGCAGGCGTGGCATCTCGATCCTGGGAGATGGCCTGCTTCCGGTGCGCGGTTGCAGGTCCAGGGCCTGGTAGTAAGGCAGCGCGGAGGCACCGCCGCGATCCTCGACGACGATCAAGGGCGGCGATTGTGCGAAAGCGGCTGGCACGGACACGAGCGGCAGCAAGCCGATCAGCCACGGCACAGCCGGACGGAAGATTCGAGGCTTCATGGCAGGGTTCTCCGGTTATCCGAGCCCCGCGCTGGCTCGCCCAGTACGCGGGCCAGGTGGCGTCCAACGCTTTGGCGGTAGCGCGCAGCGGGTGCGCCACCAGCGGGACGGTGGTAGCGGCCGATCGTGATCAGCCAGTCCTGGCCAGGCGCGTGCTGCTCGCGCAGGATCTGCGCGGCCAGCGCCAGGTTCCGATAGGGATCGAGCAGTTCGCAGGGGTGGTCGTAGCGGTGACGCTGGTAGCCCAGGTTGATCTGGCCCAGGCCGGCGTCGATGCGGGTGCGCGGCACGTCGCGCAATGCCAGGTGCAAACCGGCGCAGGCCTCGGTGCGGGTGGCGAACCGATGCGATGCCCCGGCCACGTTGAGCGTCCAGGGCCAGGGCACGAGGCGGCCGTGGTACCGGGTGCCACTTTCCTGCAAGGCCACCGCGTACAACACCGCCGCCGGAATGCCCGCACGCTGTGCCGCGAACTGGTAGGCCGGCGGCGGGACCTCCTGCGCCTTCGCCTGGCCGAGTGACCAGCAGGCCAGCAGCGCGAGCGCGAGACGCGCGAGGCCTACTGTCGCTGCCATTGGCCGCCGACCTGGCGCACGACGGCGGGCAGTTCGCCCTGCAGGCCGAGGGACAGCCAGCGGCCACCGTCGTGGTTGAGGGTGATGTGCCGGGCGCGCACCTTCGCCGGGTCGATACGGGCCCGGCGTGCCCATTCACGGATGCGCGCGTCGTCGGCGCGACTGCCGACGACATAGACATCGAACTCGACGCCCGACGCCTGCAGCCGCTGCACGGCCTGGTCGCAGGCGGTACAGCCGTCCTTCACGAAGACGGCGATTCGGTCGGCGCCTGATGCGATGGCGGTGCCCGCGCCGGTCGGCTTGGCACCGGGCAGGTTGACCCGCGCCATGCCCGGCGCGATCCGTTGCCAGGCGGCGTCGTAGGCACGCTGGTAGGCCAGCGTCTTCTCGACCCGCCGGGCTTCGGCCCGAACCTGCAGTTCCGCGTAGCGGCGGCGCTCCTCGTCGGAACGTGCTTCGATGCCGAGGGCCGTGAGCGGGTCGAGGCTGGGCGAGTAGACGCCCAGCGGCCCCTGCATCAACTCGCGGTAGCGCGTCCATTCGTCCGTGCGCAGCCCCCAGTCCTGCGCCCGCTGTTCGTCGCTGCGAGCGATGGCCGCAGGCGCTTCACGGCTCGGCGCCGTCCTGGCCGCGGTGGTTGCACCGGTGGGCTGGGCAAGTGCCACCTGCATGGCGGGAGCGGCCAGCAACACGGCCATCAATGGCGGGATCAAGTAGCGCGGGACCATCGGCATGGGCCTCCCTATCGGGGCGGGATGGGCAGCCGGCGGATCTCGTCACCCTGCCGGAAGACGGCGCCATCGCGCTCGATGCCGTCCAGCCGCCAGCCACCCTCCGATTCGCCGGCGCGCAGCAGGCGGACATCGGCCAGCCCGGTGCCACCGACAGGCATCACCGACACGAAATGCTCTCCCGCACGCAGTTCCACTCCGATCAGGCGGAATGAAGGCTCAACAGGCTTGGGTTGGGCCGTCACAGGTTGGGACGGCCGTGGTGCGGGCAGTTTGGGCTGGCGCGAGACCGGGCGGGCTTCCAGTCGCGTGACGCGGTTTTCCAATGCGTGCAGCGCATCGGTGGCGGCGTAGTGGGCCTGCGCCAGCTCGATCGCCGCCAGCCGTTGGTCCAACGCCGCGGTGTCCTGCTCGTAGCGCGCCTGCGGCAAGGCGGCGGGCTCAGTATGGCGTTGTTCGATCCGATGCGAGAGGCCATCCACTCGGGATTCGAGCAGGGACACCTGCGCGGTGGGCGCGAAGGCCTGGGTCTGTTCAGCCAGCCCGGACAAGGCCATGTGATCCACCAGCACCACCGCGCTGACGAGCAACAACCAGGTTGCGGCCGCGACCCGCAGTAGCGTCGTGCGCTGGCCCGTCGCCGAGTCCCGGATGGTCATGGCGCAACCTCCTGGATCAGCGGAGCGGGCTCAGCCGAACGGTTGATTTCCGGTGGCTTGGGCTCGTGCTGCGTACGAGCCTCCCTGAGTCTGCGGATGAAGCACACCTTCCGCTCACCGTCGTCGACCTGCAGATCCCAGGCGGGACCGGCCAGGGTCAAGAGCGCGTCGCGCAGCAGGAGCGGGCCGAGCCGGTAGTGAGCCGCCGGCAACGGCAAGGCCAGCAGATCGGCGGACTGTTCGTCGCACAGTCGGTAGCCGGAACGCAGGACGAGGTGCCGGAGGGCATCCCCGACGGTGGCGCCCAGCGTGCCGGGGATATCCACATCCACCACTTGCAGCAACAGGTCGTGCTGGGCCGCCGTCGGCGCGAGTTCAACCAGGGTGTAGCGGCCATACCGCGTCACCGGCACGAACTCCGTCACGGCTTCGGGCGCGATGTCGATGGCTTCGGATGCGGGTGCCGGAGGCACGGCGTTCGTCGTCGCGCAGCCGCTGGCCATGGCGGCCAGGAGCAAGCCGGGCAAACGGATCAGATGGCTGCGTCCGGCGATACGGAAGGGCTGGCGGGATGGGCGCATGGATCGGTGTCCTGAACAACGAGCCATCACCATCGCCGCGCCGGCCCTCTGCCGCAGCAAACAAAGCGAATCCGTCGGCTCCCGATTTGCCAGGAAAAATGCCGGCGACCATAGGGCCGCCGGCATGCAAGGCATGGATCATGCCGCCACGAGCTGTCGTGCCAATGCCACCTCGACGGAATCACCGTCCTGGTTCAGGACATCGAGCCCGGACTCCGGCACGTCGCCCGACGTGCTTTGCGACACCATGATCTTCCGGGCCATCAACCCCAGGCAGGTCATCTGCGAGGAGTTGGCGTAGCCGAGGTAGATCACGCGCACCGGCTGCTTCTGGCCGATGCGCCAGGAGCGCCGGGCGGCCTGCTGCAGCGAATACACGTTGTACCCGCTCTGGAGGAACACGATGGTCGGGAACTCCAGCAGGTCCAGGCCGGTTTTCACCAGCTCGGGATTGGTGATGAGCACGTCGATGCCACGGTCCAACTGCTCGGCGATCCAGTCCTCGCGGCGGGAGGCATCCACGCTCGCGCGCAGTACCGCCACCTTGAAGCCTTCCTGCTCCAGCAGCACCTTCAGGCGCGACGTGGTGTCGCGCGTGCCGGTGTAGACCGAATAGACCAGGGTCTTGCGACCCTCTGCCTTCTCCTGCTTGCAGATCTCGATCAGCTCGCGTTCCTTGGGCATCACCTCCAGTTCGTTGAACTGAGCCGGTACGAACGCCAAGGTGTTGCGCGTGCGTGGGTGCACCACCGTCTCCGACCGGAAGCAGCAGTCCGGCCAGGCCAGCAGCACGTTGAGGACCACGCCGAGCAGTGTCGTGTCGCGCTTCGCCAGGGCCTGCTTCAGCTCCTGGGTCAGCCGACCCGCCAGATCGCGGTAGGCCGCGGCTTGCGCCGTGTCCATCGCGACTTCGCGGAACTCCTCGTCGTAGGGCGGCAGCACATTGCCGCCGATGTCCTTCAACTTGAGGAAGACCGTGAACGGCAGAACGCAACGCAGCACGCCCTTGGGACCGAAACCCGGCGCCTTGACCGTGCGTACCGATACCTTGGTGCCCTTGGCCGTCTTGTGCGCCGTGCCGGTGCTCTCGGAGTAGATGTCCTTCAAGACACCGTGATCGCGCATGAACGCCATCGCGGCCGACGTCATGCTGCCGCTCTTCGTCGGCCGGTAGCCGTCTTCGATCATCCGCCCCGGCAGGGCTCGGAACAGCA
The DNA here is from genome assembly GCF_029845405.1 of Pigmentiphaga sp. GD03639. Classification (NCBI taxonomy): domain Bacteria; kingdom Pseudomonadati; phylum Pseudomonadota; class Betaproteobacteria; order Burkholderiales; family Alcaligenaceae; genus Pigmentiphaga; species Pigmentiphaga sp. GD03639. The sequence goes on along the minus strand of NZ_JAOCLR010000023.1, from coordinate 662 downwards.
GGTGGAACAGGTCGTCGCCGTAGCCGCCCATCAGCGTGCCGGTGAGCAGCAGCGTCTTGCGCGCCTTGGCCGCCAACACCCCCATGGCCTGGCCCTGTGCGGAGCCGCCGTTCTTGTACTCGTGTGCCTCGTCGGCGATGAGCAGGTCGAACGTGCCCTGGGGAAGCTGCCTCTTGATGAACTCGGACGGCTGGTAGCCGCCCTCGCCGAAGCCGAACTCCATGTTGGCCATCGCGCGTTCCATCCGGTGGGCTTGCCGATCCGAGAAGACCAGTTCGCCGCGGTCGTCCATCAGGTTGATGAACTCGTGGATGTTGTCCCCGAGCATCGACGCGAGGAAGGCGTCACCGAACTTCTGCATCAGCTTCTGCGCGGTGACTTCGCCGATGGTTGGAATACGCTTCAGTGCCTTGAGCACGGTCGAGGACTGGTCGCTGGCGGACAGACCTCTGGGACGGATCAGCGTCCACAGCGGTGCACGGCAGTGGCTGCACTTGCGGCGGGACTCCTCGGCTTCCAGCTCGACCGGGTTGATCGGCTCGCCGTCGAGGTCGGTGATGATGTGGCCGCAATCCGGGCACGCTGCCACGTCGCCGTGAGGCGCGCGCCGCCGAACGAAGACAGGTTTCCAGTGGAACCCCATCCGCATCCGCACGCGGCCC
>NZ_JAOCLR010000022.1:0-94803 GCF_029845405.1 Pigmentiphaga sp. GD03639 | reverse complement strand
CCTGTTTGATGAAGGCGGAGAAGTCGCGCGGATTGACATAGACGACTTCGATGCCGTTGTCCGCCAGGCGCTTGCGGACCCCGGCGGCCGAGAATCCGCGTTTGATGGCGGCGGAGATCTTGTCGACGATGGGCGATGGCGTGTCTCGTGGCGCGAGCACGCCGTACCAGGTGGTCACGACCATGTCGGGCAGGCCGACTTCGACCGCCGACGGGGTGTCGGGCAGCAGGGGCTGGCGTTCCCGGGTCAGCACGAACATGGCTTTGAGTTGCTGGCCCTTGATGAGCGGCACGGAGCTGGGCAGGCCGTTGATCACCATGTCGATCTGTCCGCCCACCGCCGAGGTCACCGCCTGCGAGGCGCCCTGGTAGGGGACGTGCAGGATGTCGGTGCCGGTCAATGCCTTGAATTTCTCGAAGGCAAGGTGGTTGGATGATCCGGCGCCGCCGGAGCCGTAGCTGAACCGGCCCGGATGGGCGGTTAGCCGTGCGCGCAGGGCGGAAAAGTCGTCCTGGCCGAATTTCTGTGGATTGACCACGAATACGTTGGGCACCTCGGCGACCATGGCCACGGGTGCCAGATCGGCCAAGGGGTCGAAGCGCAGGCTCTGGTTGATGGCGGGGGTAATCGTCAGTGTGGGCGAGGTCAGCAGCAGGGTATAACCGTCGGGCTGGGACTTGGCGACGTGTTCCATGGCGATGCGTCCGCCGGCGCCGGACTTGTTTTCCACCACGACGGGCTGGCCCAGTTCCTGTGTCAGCCGCTCGGCCAGCATCTGGCCGACGACGAAGGTGGCGCCGGTGGGGAAGGGCAAGATCAGCTTGACGGACTTGGCCGGGTAGCTGTTGGTATCTCTGGCGGCCGCAAGCGTGGAACAGGCCGTCAACAGGGCGCCCAGCATCCATATCGATTTCATCGCTGTCTCCTGTTCTGGTGTTGGGCAGGGATGCTACGCGCCGTCGGACGGGGTGTCGGCGGGGCGGCGCTTATGAAGAAAATAAGCCGTGCCTAATGGGCGCAAGCCCGGGACGGAGCTTGTTCATTACGGGGAGTTCGTATGCATCCGTTGGCCAATGTCGATTTCCGCAGCTTGCAGATTTTCCTGACGTTGATGGCCGAACGCGGCGTGACGGCCACATCGCTGGTGGTGGGCGTCTCGCAGCCGGCCATCACGCAGGCGCTGAACAAGCTGCGCAAGACCTTCGGCGATCCGCTGCTGGTGCGCAGTCCGCAAGGCATGCAGCCGACGGAAAAGGCGTTGGCCCTGGAGCGCGAGATCAGGCGTTTCCTGGAGGAGGTCGCGCATATCCAGGCCTCGCAGCAGGATTTCGACCCTTCGCGCGAGCAGCGCGAGGTGGTGCTGACCGCCCCGGAGTACCTGGAGCAGTTGCTGCTGCCGACCATCGCCACGGTGCTGCGGCGCGATGCGCCGAGCGTCGCGTTGAGCATACGTTCGCCCGACCAGCGGCGCATCGATGCGCTGCTGGCCGCGGGCGACGTGGACTTCCGGCTGGGGTGGGTGCGCGATCCCCAGCCCTCGGTGCGGGCGATGCCGTTGTTCGATGACGACGTGGTGGTGATCGGCGGGCCCAGCAACCGGGCGCTGGCCGCGCCGTTGGCACTGCCGGCCTACGTGGCCTTGCCGCACGTGCGGCTGCTGGGAAGCGGCCGTACCACCTCGGGCCGGGTGATCGACGAGTTCATCAAGCAGCATGGCCAGAGTCTGGCGGTCTGCATCCATGCCCAAGGGTTGATGGCACTGCTCGGCACGCTGATGGTGTCCGATGCCGTCGCCACGGTGCCGCGTCGCATGGCGCTGAAGATACAGGAGGCATTTCCGGTGCGGATGGTTGATTTCCCGGGCCGTTTGCCGCGTGTCAGCAATGCCTTGTACTGGCACGAGCGTACCCAGCGCAGCGCCTTCCACCAGTGGTTCCGGGGAGTGATCGGCCAGGCGGCCAGGCATGCCGCTGCGACATATGCATGACCGGGTAGCGGTGGCTGGGTTTTTGTGGAATGATTGTGAAATATCACAAATATTTCACAAGGAGTGCCCTTCATGCCACGCAAGCAGCGCATCACCACCCCCCACGTCGCCGAAGCCGCCCCCGGCCTTTGGTCCAACTGCCTGCAAGTGGGCGACACTCTCTACCTGTCGGGCCTGACCTCTCGCGCCAACGACGGCGAAACCATCCAGGGCAGCGACGAGTACGAGCAATCGCAGTTCATCTTCGCCAAGATCAAGCATCTGGTGGAAGCGGCGGGCGGCAAGATCGACGACGTGGTCACGCTGACGGTGTTCGTGACGCGCATGTCGGGCAACCAGGGGGTGTGGAAGGCGCGCCGCGAGTTTTTCACGGGCGATTTTCCGGCCTGCGCGCTGGTCGAGGTGAAGGGGCTGGCCAAGCCGGAAATCCTGGTCGAGATCCAGGGCCAGGCCAGACTGGGCGCGGGGGGCTGATCATGAAGAAACTCGTGTTGGGTCTGGCGTTGTCGTTGGCATCCACTGCCCCGATGGCGCAGTCGTTTCCCTCGCAGCCGCTGACGCTGATCGTGCCCTATGCCGCGGGCGGATCGTCCGATGCCCTGGCACGCGCGCTGGCCCAGGTGGTGGGCAAAGCGGCGGGAGTGTCGGTGGTGGTGGAGAATCGTCCCGGCGGCGGCACCGTCATCGGCACGCAGGCGCTGCTGGCCAAGCCGGCGGATGGGCAGACTGTGCTGATGATGGCGGCGAGCTTCGTCATCAATCCCTATCTGATCAAGAACCTGCCGTTCGATACGCGCAAGGATTTCCAGCCGGTGACGGCGCTGGCCTCGAATCCGCATGTGTTGGTGGTCTCGTCCAAGGTGCCCGCCCAGGACCTGAAGGGGTTCATCGACTGGACGAAGGCGCAGCAGGGCAAGGCGAGTTTTTCGTCCTTCGGCAATGGCTCGTCGGGCCACCTGGGCTTCGAGCTGTTCAAGCAGCGCGCGGGCGTGGAGATGCTGCACGTGCCTTACAAGGGCTCGGCGCCGGCCACGATGGCGGTGCTGTCGGGCGAGGTGGACGCGACGCTGGGCGACGTGGGCGTGGTGGCGCCGCACATCGCGGCGGGCAAGCTGAAGGCGCTGGCGGTGTCGGGGGCGAGCCGCTCGGCCGCGCTGCCCGGGGTGCCGACTTTCGCCCAGGCCGGATTGGAGGGGTTCTCGTCGGAAACCTGGATGGGCCTGCTGACCCGCGCCGGCGTGGCGCAGGACCGGGTGGAACGTCTGCATGACCTGTTCGCCCAGGCCTTGAAGGACCCGGAGGTGCAGAAGACGCTGCAGCAGCAAGGCATGGAGGCCAAGCCCTCGGCCCCGGCCGAGTTCGCGCGTTTCCTGCAGCAGCAGTCGGACCAGTACCGCGTGGCGGTGGAGAAGGCGGGACTCAAGCCGGAATGAGCCGAGGCGGGGCGCCCGCGAGGCTACAATCGCGGGCGCACTTGCCACGCTTCATCCATCCGCATGCCCAGACCTTCGAAGACCTCGCGTATTGCCGCCGCCCGCGACGGCGATGAACATGCCGGTGGCTCGCCCTCGCTGGGCGAGCAGGCCTACGTGGCGGTCAAGCGGATGATCCTGTCGCACGAGCTGCGGCCGGGCGAGCACGTCAATGTCGCGCAGTTGTGCCAGCGGCTGGGCCTGGGCCGCAGTCCCATCCACCTGGCCACGCACCGGCTGGCGCGCGAGGGGCTGGTGGAGATCCTTCCGCGCAAGGGGCTGCTGGTGAAGGCCGAGACCCTGGACGGTTTCCTGGAACTGATCGCGGCGCGGCAGTTGATCGAGCCTTTCCTGACGGGGCTGGCGGTGGATCGCATGCGTCCGGAGATCGTGGAGCAGTTGCAGGAACTGGTGGACGCCGGCTGGGAACGCTACCGCCAGAAGGACCACGCGGGCGGCATGGAGGTCGACCGGCGTTTCCATCATTTGTTGTACGACACGGCGGACAACCGCACCTTGTCGGATTTCGCGGCGCTGTTGCTCGATCGTTCCATGCTGCTGTGGTTCCGCCCCAAGGTGGATGCGGGCGAGCGCGCGAACGTGGCGGAGCTGGAGGATCTGCTGGACTGCATCCGGCGCGGCGACCGCGACGGGGCCGTGCGGACGATGGAAGCGCACGTGGGGTCGATCCGGCAGAAGTACCTGGGTTGAGTTCTCCGACTACCTTCCATTTATCTTTCATGTAATGCAAAATTGCATTACAATGACCGGGTAATGGAGGTAAGCCATGAGCATATTGACCGTGACCGCCCGGGGCCAAGTCACCTTCCGGAAGGAAGTCTTGCAACACCTTGGGATCAAGCCGGGCGACAAGATCGAACTGGATCTGCTGCCGGATAATCGGGCCTCCTTGAAAGCCGCGGAGCGGAAAGGATCCTTCCGGGAATTGCGCGGCATCCTGAAAGGCAAGACCAACGGCGCCAAGCTAAGCATCGAGGACATCAACGATGCGATAGCGGAAGGTGCCATGAAGGCCGATGGGCAATGAAAGTTACCGCCGACACGAACATCATCCTTCGCAGCATCGTTGACGATGACGAAGCCCAAACGACCCGGGCCATCGAGCTACTGGAAACCGCTGACATGGTGGCGGTGAGCCTCCAGACGCTGTGCGAAGTCGTTTGGGTGTTGCGCGGTCGGTATGAGGTGGACCGCGCGGATATCGCCGTGGCGATCCGCGCGCTTTTGAGCACGAACAACGTCGTTGTCAATCGTCCTGCGGCCGAGGCCGGCCTGGCGTTGCTGGAGGCCGGCGGCGATTTTGCCGATGGGGTAATTGCCTATGACGGAACGTGGCTCGGCGCGGAAACCTTTGTGTCGTTCGACAAGAAGGCGGTGTCTCTGCTAACAAAGCAGGGGTATTCTGCAAAGCTGCTTTGACGAACCATTGCCCGAATGACCCATGGCCAAGCTGCCGCCCGCCGAAGTCCTGGACCTGCTGCTCGATGCCATCTGCGTCGTGGACCATGACGGCCGTTTCCTGTCGATCACGGGGGCGGGCGAGAGCATCTTCGGCTACAAGCCCGAGGAAATGCTGGGCCGCCGCATGATCGAGTTCGTCCATCCCGATGACCGCGCCCGCACGCTGCAGGCGGTCCAGCGCATCGAGGCCGGCTATCTCCAGCGCTATTTCGAAAACCGCTATGTCCGCAAGGACGGCAGCGTGGCCCACATCATGTGGTCGGCGCGGCTGTCGGACGACAAGACGCATCGCGTGGCGGTGGCGCGCGACATTTCCGCCCGCGACGAGGTACTGCCGGACGAGCGCCTGAAGCCGGCGGCGGCAGGGGAGACATGGCGGCTTTCCTCGGCGCCGCCCAGCCTTACCCCGCCCGGATTCGGGCCGATCCCGCTATCGGCGCAGGACTACAAGGTGCTGCGCGCCCTGGCCAACGGCACCGGCGAGTGCGTGACGCGCAAGGCCATCGTGCAGGCGCTGGACGAGAACTTCCTGGACTACGACCAGCGCCGCCTGGATACGCAGATGCGCCGTCTGCGGCGCAAGGTGGAACAGGCGTGCGGGCTGGAATTGCCGGTGTCGACGGTGCGCAGCCAGGGGTTCAAGGTCTACCGGAAGATCGAAGTGGCCGACTAGGGCCTGTTCCCGCTCTGTCAATGCAGATGTAACCACTTCTGTTCCCGTTGCCCCAGGCGGTTTGCCGGGCGGCCGGCCGTGTAAACTTCCGGCTTTTGCCCGTCCGGTCCCATGGCGCACATGTCCGGGCGCACAGGCGCCAGCGGTCCGGCTTTCGTCCGCCTGCTTGCCCGCCTGGCGCACGCCCACGTTCCCACCCCCCGGCAGCCGCTTGCCGACCGGCTGAGCCTGTGGCTCGGCTGGACCGATGCCATCGCGCTGTCCGCGGTGCTGAGCGGCAACGCGAAAGCGGCGTCCGCCAGCACGCCTGCCTGCGATACGGCCGCGCGGGAGGACTGCGTGCGGGTGCGGGACGAACTGGCCCAGGCCATCGAGCAGGACAGGGTGCTGCGCCCGGTGCGCAGCCGCCATCGTCGCGATCCGGCGCTTCTGGTCGATCCGGACGACGACACCGATTTTTCCCGCTACCGCCAGCGCTACCTGGCCAAGCAGCAGCAGATGGAGACCGGCATCGCGGCCCTGCGCGGCCGGTTGCGCGCCATGCTGGCCGCCGGGTCGCCCGACATGGCGCGGCTGGCGGCCGTGGACGCCGTCATGGAGCGGGTGCTGGGCACGCAGGAGCGCAACCTGTTGGCCTCGGTGCCCGGCCTGCTGGAAGGCCATTTCCTGCGCCTGCGCAAGGCGGGCCGGGATCCCGCCGAGAAGACGCAGGAGGCCGGCGCGCCGGCCAGCAACGATCCCGGCCCCTGGCTGGACACCTTCCGCGCGGACATGCGGGGCGTCCTGCTGGCCGAACTGGATTTCCGATTTCAACCGGTCGAGGGGCTGCTGGCGGCCCTTCGCGCAAGCTGATTCGTCCTAGATGAGCAGATATCTTCCTTTCGTGGTTTTCTTCGTGGCTCTGGCCGTCGTGGGCTGGGTGGGCGTGGGCTATGTCGGCTCGAACCTGCTGGCGCTGGCGGTGATCCTGCTGATCGCCGCGTTCTACGTGCTGGGCGGGCTGGAACTGCGGCGCTTCCACGAGGCGACGTCCTCGCTGGCGCGGGCCACGGCCGACCTGTCGTCCCCGCCATCCAGCCTGGGGACGTGGCTGGAGCAAGTGCACCCCTCGCTGCGCAACGCCGTCCGGCTGCGCGTCGAGGGCGAAAGGGTGGGGCTGCCGGGCCCGGCGCTGACACCGTACCTGGCCGGACTGCTGGTGCTGCTGGGCATGCTGGGTACGTTCCTGGGCATGGTGGCGACGCTGCGTGGCACGGGGGTGGCGCTGGAGAGCGCGACCGACCTGCAGGCGATCCGGGCGTCGCTGGCGGCGCCGGTCAAGGGACTGGGCTTCGCGTTCGGGACGTCGGTGGCCGGCGTGGCGGCATCGGCCATGCTGGGGCTGCTGGCCTCGTTGTGCCGGCGCGAGCGCCTGCAGGCGGCGCAGGCGCTGGATACGCGCATCGCGACGGTGCTGCGGCCGTATTCGCTGGCCCACCAGCGCGAGGAGTCGTTCAAGCTGTTGCAGCGGCAGGCGGAGCTGATGCCGGCGCTGGTCGACCGGCTGCAGGCACTGGCGGAGTCCGTGGCCAAACACAACGAGGCCCTGGGCGAGCGCCTGGCCGCCGGGCAGGAAAGCTTCCACGGCCGGGTGGAGGCCGAGTACCGGCGCCTGGCCGGTTCGGTGGAGCAAAGTCTGAAGGAAAGCCTGGCCGACAGCGCGCGGGTGGCCGGCGCCACGATCCAGCCGGTGGTCGAGTCCGCGATGGCCGGCCTGGCGCGCGAGACGGCCAGCCTGCACCAGACGGTCACGCAGGCGGTGCAGCGGCAGCTGGACACGCTGTCCAGCCGCTTCGAAGCCAGCACCGCCACGGTGGCCGATACCTGGAGCACCGCGCTGGGCGAGCACCGGCGGACCAGCGACGCGCTGGCCGGCGACCTGCGCGCGGCGCTGGACGGATTCGCCCGGACTTTCGAGCAGCGCTCGGCCAGCCTGGTCGACGGCATGTCCACCCGCCTGGAAGCGTCGGTGGACAAGGTGTCGTCGACCTGGGGGACGGCGCTGGCGGCACACCAGCAGACCAGCGAGACCCTGTCGGGCGAACTGCGCGCCACCTTCGACGGCGTCGCGCAGGCCTTCGCCCGGCGTTCGACCGAGATGGTGGAAACCGTGGCCGCGCGGCTGGAGGGCGTGGCCGGCCAGGTGTCGCAGGCTTGGAATGCGGCGCTGGCGGGGCACCAGCGTACCAGCGAGGCGCTGGCCGGCGACGTCCGTGCGTCCTTCGAGCGGCTGGCGGGGGATTTCGAGCAGCGTTCGGCGGGGCTGGTGGACGGGATCGCCGCCCGGCTGGATGCCACGGCCGGGACGGTGTCCGGTGCCTGGAGCATGGCGCTGGACGAGCACCGGCGCACGGGCGAGGCCCTGGCCGGCGACATGCGTGCGTCCTTCGAGCGTTTCGCGGCCACTTTCGAGCAAGGGGCGGCCAGCCTGGTGGAGCGCGTGGCCGGCCAGCTCGAGGCCACGGTCCAGAACGTATCGGGCGCCTGGAACGAGGCGCTCGCGCGGCATGGACAGGTCAGCGAGCAGTTGTCCGGCGACACGCGCCAGGCGCTGGCCGAGGCCGCGGCCACCTTCGAGCGCCACGCGGTTTCGCTGCTGGACACGGTGGGACAGGCCCATGGCGAGCTGAGGTCCGAGCTGGCCGCGCGCGACGAGGCGCGGCAGGCGGCATGGACCGGCGCCCTGGAGGCCCTGGCCGGGTCGCTCAGCCAGGAATGGCGCGAGGCCGGCGAGCGGATCGCGGGCCGGCAACAGGAAGTCTGCGAGACGCTGGCGCGGACGGCGGGCGAGATGACGGCCGAGTCCCAGGCCCATGCGCGCGCCACCATCGCCGAGATCGAGCGGCTGGTGCAGGCAGCCTCGGAAGCCCCGCTGGCGGCGGCCCGGATCATCGGCGAACTGCGGCAGCAATTGTCCGACGGCATGACCCGCGACAACGCGATGCTGGAAGAGCGCGAGCGCCTGCTGCAGACGGTGGGCAGCCTGCTGGACACCGTCAACCACGCCAGCACCGAACAGCGGGAGGCGGTCGATGCGCTGGTGGCGGCGTCGGCCGAGATGCTGGAACGGGTGGGGACGCGCTTCACCGAGCAGGTCGGCGCCGAGACCGACAAGCTGGAGTCCGTGGCCGCGCAGGTCACCGGCAGCGCCGTCGAGGTGGCCAGCCTGGGCGAGGCGCTGGGCCAGGCGGTCAAGCTGTTCGGCGAGTCCAGCGACAAGCTGATGGAGCAGCTGCGCGGCATCGAGGGCGCGCTGGACAAGGCCATCGCCCGTAGCGACGAGCAGCTTGCCTACTACGTGGCGCAGGCCAAGGACGTGATCGACCTGAGCATGATGTCGCAGAAACAGATCGTCGAGGAGCTGCGGCAGCTCGACACGCAACGGGCGCCGGTGGGCGACGCGACCTGATGGCCGACGATATCGAATCCAACGTCGAGCCGGCATCGCCCGTCTGGGCGGTGTTCGGCGACCTGATGTCGGTCATGCTGGGGGCCTTCGTGCTGCTCCTGGTGGGCGTGATCGGCACGCAACTGGAGCTGTCCACCAAGCTCGAGGAAGAGGTGCAGCGCAGGCAGGGCGAGGCGCAGCGGCGGCAGGCCCTGGAGCAGGCGCTGGCCGGACCGCTGGCCGCGGGACGGGTGACGCTGGTCGATGGTCGCATCGGCATCAGCGGCAACGTGCTGTTCGCGTTGAACTCCGACGCCCTGCAGCCCGAGGGCCAGCAGTTGCTCAAGAGCCTGGTGGGGCCGCTGGGCGCCTACCTGAAGGCCCGCGACGAGATCATCATGGTGAGCGGGTTCACCGACGACAGGCAGATCCGCGAGGGCAACCGCCGCTTCGCCGACAACTGGGAACTGTCGGCGCAGCGGGCGCTGACGGTCACGCGCGCCCTGATCGACGAGGGCATCCCTTCGTCTTCGGTATTTGCCGCGGCCTTCGGCGCCGAGCAGCCGGTGGCGCCCAACGCCGACGAGGACGGCCGTTCGCGCAACCGGCGCGTGGAGATCGCGCCCATGCCCCGGTCTTCCCAGCGCCGTGAGTAAGGACGTCGTTACCGAGGCGGCGGCGCTGCTCGATGCCTGGCGGGGGCAGGGAGCCGATCGCGTCGACCCGCTGCGTTTCCATTTCATCGAGGCGCTGGCGCGGCGGGCATCCGGCCACGAGGGCGAGGCGCGCCGCGTCCTGGACGAGAAGCTGGCCGCCGCACTGGAGGACTATGCCCGCGACGTGGCGCAGGCCGCGGATGCGAGCGAGGCCGTGGCGGCGCCCGTGGCCGCCGACGGCCTGACCACGCTGGTGGATCTCCTGTCCGCGAACGGCGCCGCGCTTCAGGATGCCGCCGGCGACATGGCGGTGCTGGACTACTTCCGTGGCCTGTGGGCCGAGCTGCGCGTGGGCCGGGAATTGCGGCAGGCCCTGGAGAACGTGCCCGAGAACGCCGGGCCGCTGAATTCGCTGCATCTCGTCCACCAATCGCTGATGCTGATGCACGACCTGGCGCCGGGATACCTGCGGCATTTCCTGTCGTATGCCGATACCCTGTCGTGGATGGAGCGCATGAGCGGCGCCGACCTGTTGCTGGGAGCCGCTGCGCGCGCCGAGGCGCCGAAGAAGGGCGGCAAGGGCAAGCCGGACTGAAGCCGGCTTCCGCAGGGCGCGGGAAAACGTCTATGCTTGGCGGGTCGCCCGGCGCGGCCTCTGCTGGCCCATGCGCCGCCGCCGTTCCCGGAATGCCCGCGCCATGCCCCTGTTCTACCTACGCAGACTGACCGCCGTCGAACGCACGCCCCAGGCCAACCGCCATCTCGCCTATTTCCTGGCCTTCGTCGCCGGCGCGGTGAACGCGGGCGGTTTCCTGGCGGTGCAGCAGTACACCTCCCACATGTCCGGCATCCTGTCGTCCATGGCCGATCACCTGGCCCTGGGCGGCATCGCCTTCTTCCTGCAGGGGCTGGCCGCGCTGCTTTTCTTCGTGCTGGGGGCCGCGACCTCGGCGGTGCTGATCAACTTCGGCCGCCGCTCGCGCCTGGCCAGCGAGTATGCGCTGCCGCTGCTGCTGGAGGCCGGGCTCCTGCTGTGCTTCGGCCTGCTGGGCGGCAACATCGAGCAGTTCCGCTGGCTGGCGGTGCCCGCGACCGTCATGCTGCTGTGCTTCATCATGGGCTTGCAGAACGCCATCATCACCAAGATCTCGCGCGCCGAGATCCGCACCACCCACGTCACGGGCATGGTGACCGACATCGGCATCGAGCTGGGCAAGCTGTTCTACTGGAACGTCTCGCGCGAGGCCGATCCGGGGCATTTCGTGCGGGCCGACCGCGCCAAACTGCGCGTGCTGAGCATGCTGGTGGGACTGTTCTTCGCCGGCGGCGTGGGCGGCGCGCTGTCGTTCGCCTATTTCGGCTTCGTGTCCACCGTGCCGCTGGCGGTGCTGCTGGGCCTGCTGGCGGCGATGCCGGTGGCCGAGGACCTGCAAGGGTACTGGCGGCACCACTAGGGGGTGCCGCGCGCGGCGGCGTGATGGTCACGCGCCCTCGGCCTTGAGCGCGCAGTCGCGCGCGTAGGCGTCCTCGTGGTCGGCCAGCACGTTGGGCACCAGCACCTTGAAGGCGGGCTTGCCGCCCGTGCCTTCCACCACCTGGTAGATGTGGTAGTTCTGGACAGGGTAGTTGTTGCGGTTGAACCGGAAGGGGCCGCGCACCGACTTGAACGGCGCGCCGCGCAGCGCGGCGGCCAGCGCGCGGCGGTCGGACACGTCGCCCGAGCGGGCGCGGACGGCGGCGTCGATCAGCATGGCGGCGTCATAGCTGAACGCCGCATAGGATGTCGGCGTGCGCTTGTACTTTTTCTCGAAAGCGGCGACGAAGCGGCGCGACTCGTCGTTGTCGGCGCCGGGCTGCCAGGATTCGGCCACGATGGCGCCGACGCCGGCCTTGCCCATGGCGTTCACGCTGCCGGGCTCGACGGTATGCACCGAATACATGGGCAGCTTCTGCAGCATGCCGAACTGCTGGTACTGGCGCACGAAGCTGACGCCCTGGCTGCCCGGGAAGAAGGCGAACAGCCCCTTGGCGCCCGAGTTGCCGGTGGCGGACAGCTCGGCCGAGAAGTCGAGCTGGGTGAGCGGGGTATAGGTTTCCTGCGCGATCTTGCCGCGATAGAAACGCTTCAGCCCGGTGACCTTGTCCTTGGAGCCCAGGAAGTTCGGCGCGAGGATCGCGATCGGATCGATGCCCTTGTCCTGGAGATACTTGCCCATGGCCTCGGCGGTGGCGTCGCTCTGCCACGAGGTGATGAAGAGATTGGGCTTGCACTGCGCACCGGCCGTGGGCGAAGGGCCGGCCACCGAGCCGATGAAGGGGATGTCCGTGCCGGCGATCTTCCCCTGCAGGGCTATCAGGACGTTGGCGTAGGTCAGCCCGGTGACCACGTCCACCTTGTCGCGGTCCAGGAGCTTGGTCAGCGCCTGGACCGCGATCTCGGGCTTCATCTGGTCGTCTTCCCGGACGACCCGGGTGGCGACGCCGCCCAGTTTTCCCTGCATCTGCTCGATGGCCAGCATGAAGCCGTCGTACTGGTCCTGTCCCACGTCGGCCGACGGGCCTGACAGGGTGGCCAGGAATCCTATCCTGAGTTCGGCCGCCGCCGTGCCGCAGGCGGCCGCGGCGGCCAGGCCGAGGGTCAATGCCAGAGTGCGTCGCATGTGTGTCTCCCTTGTTGAATGTCCTGCCCGCAGCCCCTGTTGGGGCATGCCCGCATGCCTGCGGACCGGGCATCACCGTGCTTTATAGTTGTGCCGTTGGTTGGCCAGTATCCGCGCCTGCCGGCCCGCCATCCATGGGCCGGCGGTGATTCCAGGCTATTAGCGGAATTGATAGTTTTTCCTGGGTTGCGACCGGAGCCGCGACGTGAAAGACCTGAATCTGCTGTATGTGTTCGAGGCGCTGTGGCGCGATCGCTCGGTGACCCTGGCCGCCGAGAACCTGGGCGTGACGCAGGGGGCGGTCAGCAGCGCGCTCAAGCGCATGCGCGAGGAGTACCGGGACAAGCTGTTCGTGCTGGCCGGCCGCCGCATGGAGCCCACGGCGCTGGCGGCCGAGATCGCGCCCGCGCTGCTCGAATCGCTGAACGCGATACGCAAGACGTCGGGCATGTTGTCGTCGTTCGACGCGGCGCAGTCGCGGCGGGCCTTCACCATACGCACGCGCGACGTGGGCGAGGTGGTGGTGCTGCCCAGCCTGTTCACCCGCATCGCCCGGGCCGCGCCAGACGTCAAGCTCAACGTCGTGTTCGCGCCCATCGACGAGACCGTGCAGGGCCTGTCGACCGGCCGCATCGACGTCGCGCTGGGCTACCTGCCGGCGCTCGAGCGCAACATCCACCGGAAGGTGCTGTTCAAGCAGCGATACCTGTGCCTGATGCGGCGGGACCATCCCATCGCCAGGCAGGAACTGACGCAGAAGCGCTTCGTGGCCCAGCAGCACCTGCTGGTGGAGTACGCCGGCAGCGGCCACATCCTGCTGGAGCGGGCGCTGAACGAGGTGGGCGCCCGCGACCGGATCCAGGTGCGCATGCAGCAATACCTGGCGGCCCCGCACCTGGTGCTGAACTCGGACCTGATCTGGACCTGCCCGGAGTCGCTGGTGGTGGAACTGTGCAAGTATTTCCCGCTGGCGGTGAAGCCGGTGCCGCTGCCGCTGGGCCATTTCGAGGTGGCGCTGTACTGGCATGACCGTTTCCACAAGGATCCGGCCAGCCAGTGGTTCCGGGCGCAGGTGGTCGACTGCATCGACGGCATCGGCTTCCGGCCCTGAGCGCAGGGCGTGCGCGCGCGGGTTCATTGCGCGATGGTGAAGCGGAATTCGCCGATGTGCTCGATCCATTGCCGCACGACGTCGCCCGGTTTCAGGAAGCGCTTGCGCGCGGCGCCCACGCCGGCCGGCGTGCCGGTCAGGATCAGGTCGCCCGGCAGCAGCGTCAGGCGCGAGCTCAGGTGGGCGATCTGATCGGCGATGCTGAACAGCATGCGCGACGTGTTCGAATCCTGCATCAGTTCGTCGTTCACCCACAGCTTCATGGCCAGGTTCATGGGGTCGGGCACGAAGCGCGCGGGCGTGATGGCGGGGCCGATCGGGCAGGCGCCGTCGAAGGATTTCTGGCCTATCCAGTCCCACTTGAAGGGCGAGCCCTCGGCCACGCCGGGCCGGCCGAAATGGCCGCGCGCCGACAGGTCGTTGGCCACCACGTAGCCCGCCACGTAGTCCATCGCCTCGTCGACGTCGACGTCCTTGGCGGTCTTGCCGATGATCACGCCCAGTTCCAGCTCCCAGTCCAGCAGGGGAGCGCCGCCGGGCACGCGCACCCGGGCCTCGGGCCCGACCACCGTGGTGCCCGAGGCCTTGATGGCATGCCAGGGCATCTGGCCCGCGCCCTTGGGGTCGATCTCCAGCGGCATGGACAGCTCGCGCTGCATTTCCTCGACGTGGTCGCGGTAATTGGCGCCGGCGAAGTAGATGGTGGGCGGATGGGGGTGCGGCGCGAGCAGGGTGGCGCCGCGGACCGGATCGCGGGCGGGCAGGTCGCCGGCCAGCATGGCCAGCTTGCCGTCGGCGCGGGGCCAGTCGTCCAGCACGTCCTGCACGCGGGCATAGCGCGGCGAGGCGTAGATGTTGCCCTCGTGGAGCAGGCCGGTCCTGCTCTGGCCGTCGTGCAGGAAGGTCACGAGCTGGATCATGCGTCCCCCTGGTTGCGGATCTTGAGTTCTTCCAGCGAACCGATGTCGGCGGCGTCGTCCATCGAGAAGCGGTCGCCGAAGTCGAACAGGTCGTCGTGCTGGAAGCCGTTGTCGTAGCACTGCAGCTCCCACCAGTTGTGATCCAGGTCCTCGAGGTAGAAGGAGTACACGCCGTGCATGTCCTGCACCGGCAATACCTGGCGGATGCCGTACTTGTCCTGCAGGCGCACGGCGTCCGCGTGGGCCTGGTCCACGGCCTCGCGGCTGGGCAGGTCCAGGCCCCAGTGGTTGAGCAGGTTGGCGGGATGGACCTGGTCGCCGACCTCCACGCAGATGATGTGGAAGCGCATGGCCAGGCGCACCGCCATGGCCGGCTTGCCGTGGCGCACGCATTCCAGTCCCAGGAATTCTTCGTAGAACCGGCGCGAGGCCTTCAGGCTGTAGCACTCCAGCGTGCCGTGGCCCAGACAGAAGGGCTTGACCACGGAGTCGTGGGCCGGCGTATCGACCCTGCAATTTTCGGGCAGCATGATGTCTCCTTGTTCCAAGGCGTGGGTACGGATGTCAGCGCTTGTCGGCGGCGGTCAGGAACGCGTCGGCGAAGAATTCGTCCTGGGGCAGGCCGCAGCGCGCCACGTAGTCGCGGCGGGCCGCGTCGACCACGACCGGCGCGCCGCAGGCGTAGACCTGGTGGCCGGACATGTCGGGAAAATCCTCCATCGCGGCCAGGTGCACGTAGCCCGTGCGCCCGGTCCATGCGCAGCCGGGCGTGGGCTCGCTCAGCACCGGCACGAAACGCACGTGCTCGTGCCGGTCGGCCCACGATTGCGCCAGATCGTGCAAGTAGAGGTCGCCGCGCCTGCGGCCGCCCCAGTACAGCGTGATGGGGCGGCGGATGCCGCGCTCCAGCGCATGTTCGATCAGGGACTTGATGGGGGCGAAGCCCGTGCCCGAGGCCAGCATGATCATGGGCTTGTCGCTGTGCTCGCGCAGGAAGAACGAGCCGAGCGGGATTTCCAGCTTGTGGATCTCGCGCAGCTTCATCGCGCCGAACACGTGGTCGGTGAAGCGTCCGCCCGGCAGGTGGCGCATGTGCAGTTCGACCTGCCGGACGCCCTCGTTGTTCGGCACGCTGGCGATGGAATAGCTGCGGCGGGTACCGTCCTGCAGCAGGATGTCCAGGTACTGGCCCGCGCGGAACAGCGTGGGCTCGTTCATGGGCAGGCCCAGCGTGACGATCATCACGTCGTCGGCGGCCCGTTCCATCTTCAGCACGCGGGCCGGCATGTATTTCGAGCGGATGGCATCGGCCGGATCCAGTTCGTTCACCTGGACTACCAGGTCGGTGAGCGGCGTGGCCTTGCACAGCAGCGCGTAGCCCTGGCGCTTGTCGTCCTCGTCCAGGCAACTGGGATGCACGTCGCCGTAGTCGACGCGGCCTTCGACGATGGTGGCGCGGCAGGTCCGGCAGATGCCGGAGCGGCAGCTGTAGGGCATGAACAGCCCGTTGTCGAGGCCGGCCTTCAGCACCGGGGTGCCGGGCGGGCAGGCGTAGGTGTGGCCGCTGGGATGCAGGGTGATGGTGTAGTCCATGTCTCTCCACCTGCGCCCGGTACGTCGCCGCGGCGCAGTCATCGTGTTCGACGCCAGTCTAATGACGGTCGGCCCGGGGAACTATCGTTGAAAGAGAAGGCTTGGTATTAGCAGCATTAATGAAGGGGCCGTCCGCATGGACGTGCCGGGACGAGGACGCCTGGGCATTCTCGCGATGGCGCAACTATTGATAGCAGCAATAGATGGCGCGCTTCGGGGGCCGCCGGTCCGGGCCGCGCCTGCGCCGTATACTGCCCGCTTGCCAGACGCAGACAACCAACCAGGGCATTCGATGGAGCCGTCCGCTATCACCCGATCTTCCGCATTCCTGCAAGCCAACGACGAAGGCAGCGCGACCAGCTTCCGCTGGCTGCTGGGGCAGTCCAAGACCTTGACGCTGCCGGAACAGATCGCCGCCCACGTGGGCGACCGCATCCTGAATTCCGCCATCGAGCCGGGCGAGTGGATACGCGAACAGGACCTGGCCGACGAGTTCGCGGTCAGCCGCAGCCCGGTGCGCGAGGCGATGCGGCTGCTGGAGAAGGAAGGCATCGTGCGTATCCATCCGCGCCGGGGCGCGCAGGCCACGCAGTTGTCGCTGAAGGAAATCGAGGACCTGCAGGAAGTGCGCCAGGCCCTGGTCCGCGTGGTGGCGCGGCGCGTGGCCGCCCGGTCGTCCCCCGAACTGGTGGCGATCCTGGAGGCGGGCGTGGCCCAGCTCGCGCCGCTGGCCGAGGATCCGGCGGGTGGCGATGCTTTCGGCGAGACGCTGTCGCGCCTGACGCTGTGCTGTGCCGCCCACAGCGGCAACGACCGCCTGTTCACGCTGATCACGTCGCTGTCGCTGCAGATGTCGCGCTATACGCGACTGGGCCTGCGCTCGGTCGAGCGCCGCAAGCGTTCGCTGGCGCTGTGGCGCAAGTCGCTGCAGGCCATCCGCAAGGGTGATGCCGACGAGGCCGAGCGGCTGTGGGCCGCCCGGCTGGACGAGAACAGCGCGGAGATCCGCCGCCTGCTCAAGGACAGCGGCGCCGCGTAGCGCCGGGCCTGGATCGGCCCGGGACGCGGCGCGCGCCGGCCGCCTAGCGCGCCCCCAGGCTGGAGCAGCGGTAGCTGTCGGCCGACAGCGGGTCGCCACCGCCATAGAGCGGGAAGGCCGGATAGCGGCACATGGGCCGCGAGGCCAGGACCTTGTGCGGCGCCGCCGTGTCGCGCCGGACCTGCACCAGGGCATCGGCCGGCGCGACGCCCGCGTCGGCCCAGCGGTCCAGGGTGTCCAGCGTATCGTGCGTGGTGGGGACTTCCTGGCCGGTGGTGCGGCTGGCCGCGCGGCCGCCGTGCGACGAGGCGGGCGAGACATACAGCCGCAGGAACTTGTCGGCGTCGGACTGCCCCATGCGCGCGACGACGCTCTCGTAGTACTGGATGCCGGCCGCAGGGCTTTGCGCGAAGTCCCCGGTGTTCTCGCGGATGATCAGTTTGCCGCCCCGCTTGAAGAAGGCCGACAGGTCGGGGTTGGTGGAGTCCATCCATTCCGAGACTTGCCGGATGCGGTCGGCGTAGGCGAGGAGATCGTAGCCGCGCACGTCGAAGGCGGGGTCGCGGGCGATGACGTAGCGGGCGTAGCTGCTGCCATAGATGACGCCTCGTGCGTCGGTGGCTGCCGGCGTGGGCACGGAAGGGACCTGCCCGGTGCTGATCCAGCGGCCGATGCCTTCGCCCCCCGGCTGTATCTCGCCGCCGAACATCCGGCCCGGATAGGTGGTAATGCCGTTGGCGAGCGGGAAGGGCATGCGCACGGGTTCATAGGCCGCCTTCAGCGTGGCGAGCTGCGCATCCGACAGGCAGGTGGCACCGTCGCCGCCGTCGGGACAGCGCAGCGCCTGGAGGTCGAACCTGGCCTGGCAGCCCAGGTAGTCGCTGACCACGCCATCGGCGATGCCGTCCAGCGCGTCGCAGGCGCCATTGACGGCGTCGGCCACCAGCTTGATGCTGGCCGTATCCAGCGTTCCGCCGTGGAACTGCGGCTGGGTGAAGGCCAGGAAGCCGTTGAAGAGCCCGGTCCATTGGATGACGGGGACGACCGACACGATGCCGTCGAAGTCCTGCGGGTAGCGCTGGGCCATCGTCAACCCCTCGCGTCCGCCTTCCGATCCGCCGAAGAAGTACTGCTTCCTGGGAGCGCGCTGGTAGAAGCGCCTGAAGACTTCGTGCGCGACGTCCTTGACCTTCTTGTAGGACTCGTGGGCGAAGTTGGCGAACATCTCGTCATTGAGCGCGAACTTCGCGGGGTCCGTGGCAAGGTAGGCGGCGGCATCGTGCCCCGAGTCCGTGCCGAACGTGGCGTAGCCCTGGGCCAAGGGCAGCGGCTGGCCGGCGGGGGCGTCGCGCAGGGGGTCGAGCCCGGTGACGAGGGTGCCGTTGAAGCCGCCGCCCCCGACCATCAGCGCTTTCTCGTTCCACGACAGCGGCAGGTTGATCTGGAAGCGGATGGGATCGGCGCCGGCGCTGCGCGCCGCGATGGCTCCCCGCACCTGGCAGTATTCCGGCAGGCCCGTGGCATCGCCGGCCGCCACCAGTTGGGCCGATGCCAGTGTCGCATCGCCGCTGGGCAGGCCGAGCAGGCGGCCTTCCACCTTGGTGCCGGCCAGCGCGGGGCAGGCCGTTCTCAGCGCCGCCTGGTCGGGCGGCGGCGCCGTGCCGGACGTGTCGCCGCCACCGTCACCGCCGCAGGCCGCGACGGCCAACGCGAAGCTGGCGCCGAACAGGAGTCCGGGGCGGAGCCGGCCGTGCCGGGTGGGCGTACGGGGGGCTGTCGTTGTGTGCATGTCTCCTCCTTGCCTGGATGTCATGGCCCATGGACGGCTTTCCATGGGTTGTTGATGAAATTTAATTCATGTTTTCGGGAAGTCTGATGCATCTTCGTTCCTCTTGTAATTGGAATCATGCCTATGCCCAGGTGGGTGGCAGGCGTATTCAACCAAGTCCTTAAATTGTCGACAATGTTAAGATGCTCAAAATTAATGCCACGAAGGAGACGACATGACGACCCGACCATTGCAACCCATCGCCGGTCCCGAGGTGTGGAGCGGCGACAGCCTGGCCGGCACCAGCGACTGGATCTGGCGCCTGGCGCCGGAGGAGATCCGCGAGCTGGCCGAGGCCACCGCCACGGCGCGAGCCAAGGGATTGGAGCCGACCCGGTTCGAGGCCGCCGACTTTCCCATTCCGCGCATGGCCGCGCGCCTGGAAAAAGTCCGCGGGGAACTCGAGGGCGGACGCGGTTTCGCCCTGTTGCGCGGCCTGCCCATCGCCGACTACACGGACGACGAGGCGCGGCTGCTGTTCTGGGGCCTGTCCGTGCACCTGGGCGAGCCGCAGGAGCAGGATGGCGCCGGCAATCGCATGCACAGCGTCACCAATACCGGGATGAAAGTGTCGAACGACAATTCGGTGCGCAGCTACCAGACCGACGACGAACTGACCTTCCACAACGACGGCGGCGACGCGTTCATGCTGTTGTGCCTGCGCACCGCGCGGTCGGGCGGCGTCAGCAAGCTGGTCAGCGTCGCGACGCTGTACAACGAGGTGCTGCGGCGCCGGCCGGACCTGGTCGGCGTGCTGCAGGAGCCGTTCCATTTCGACACGCGGGGCCAGCATCGCGGCGGCTTGCGCATCCAGACCGTGCCCATCCTGAACTTTTTCGAGGGCCGGCTCAGCGCCCTGTACAAGCGCCGCTACCTGAAGCTGGCGCAGGACCTGCCCGGCGTGCCGCGCTGGACCGATGCCCAGGCGCAGGCCA
This sequence comes from Pigmentiphaga sp. GD03639, assembly GCF_029845405.1. Classification (NCBI taxonomy): domain Bacteria; kingdom Pseudomonadati; phylum Pseudomonadota; class Betaproteobacteria; order Burkholderiales; family Alcaligenaceae; genus Pigmentiphaga; species Pigmentiphaga sp. GD03639. Next base: position 75,020 of record NZ_JAOCLR010000022.1, on the reverse strand, counting down.
TCGACCTGGTCGAGGAAATCTGCAACGACCCCGCGGTGCAGCTGAGCTTCAGCATGGAGCCGGGCGACATCCAGATCGGCAACAACTATTCGGTGCTGCATGCCCGCACCAAGTACCAGGACCATGACGACCCGGCTCGCCGGCGGCACTTGCTGCGCGCCTGGCTGACCCTGCCCAACGGCCGGCCGCTGCCGGCGGTGTTCGGCCAGACGCGCGAGTTCGCCACGTCGTACGAGCGCCGACATGGGCAGGCCGCCGTGTCGGCTTCGTGAGGAGAGGGCGATGATCACCAAGCATCTGTTGGCCGCCGCGCTGGGCGGCATGCTGCTGGCCGCTCCGGCGGCGCGGGCGGACGACGCCTTTCCGTCGCGGCCCAGCAGGCTGATCGTGCCCTATACGCCCGGCGGCAATACCGATCTGCTGGGGCGGGTGGTGGCGCAGGGGCTGTCCCAGCTCTGGGGGCAGTCGGTCGTGGTCGAGAACAAGCCGGGCGCGGCCGGCACGATAGGCGTGGAGATGGTGGCCAAGTCCAGGCCGGACGGCTACACCACCGTGCTCGGCTCGTTCGGCAACATCCTGGTCGCACGCAGTTTGTACAAGAGCCTGAGCTACGATCCGGCCAAGGACCTGGAGCCGGTGGTGCTGCTGGCCACGCCGCCGGTGGTGCTGGTCGCCAACGAGAAGATGCCGTTCGATGACGTGAAGGGCTTGATCGAGTATGCGCGGCGCAATCCGGGCAAGCTCAACTACGGTTCGTCCGGCAACGGCTCGTCCAATCACCTGTTCGGCGAATTGTTCGCGTCCATGGCGGGCGTCAAGCTTACCCACGTTCCCTACAAGGGCAGCGGGCCATCCGTTTCGGACACGATCTCCGGACAGATCCAGTTGAACTTCGCGCCGTTTCCGCTGGTGCGCGAGCACATCAAGGGTGGCAAGCTCAAGGCGCTGGCGGTGACGAGCGCGAAGCGCTCGCCGGTGCTGCCCGACGTGCCCACGGTGGCCGAGGCCGGCCTGCCGGGTTACGAGGCGGTGGGATGGTTCGGGCTGATGGCCCCCGCGGGCACGCCCAGGGCTGTGCTGGACCGGATCAACCGCGACGTGAACCAAGTGCTGAAGTCGCCCGCCATCCGGGAGAACCTGGCCAGCGAAGGCGCCGAGCCGGCGGGCGGTTCGGTGGACGACGCGCGGCGCTCCATCGCCGAGGGCGAACGCAAGTGGGGAGGGCTGGTGGAGAAGCTGAACATCCAGCTTTAGCCGCCGGCGCTACTTCAACTGGCTGAGCGTTTGCACGGCCTCGCGCAGCGGTCCGATCAGCTTGTCGGGATCGAAGCGCGAGGCCGGCGTGACCAGGGACAGCGCGGCGATGCACGCGCCCTTGGCATCGAACACCGGCATGGCCACCGACTGCACCCCCGGCGTGTCGGTGCCTTCGGAGACGGCGTAGCCCCGCGCCGCGATCTCCTTGAGCAGCGCCGGCCTGGCCAGCACAGCGCCCTGGCGCTGGAGCATCTCGCGGTAGGCGGGGCTGGAGAAGGCGGTCAGCACCCGGCCGGACGAGCTGTCGTTCAGGGATAGCAGGGTGCCGACCTTGACGTCGGCGCGCACCGCCACCTGCTGCGCTTCCACGCGGCGCACCAGCCGCACGCAATTGCCATTCAGGACGGCCAGCGAAGCCGTTTCCCCCACCTGCAGAACCAGTTCTTGCATCACGTGCGCGAACCGTTCCCCCAGGTTGGCCTGTACCAGCGCGGTCTCGCCCACCAGCGCGGCGTGCAGCGACAGGCGGTAGCTGCCCTGTTCCGTCTGTTCCAGCCAGCCCGCCTCCATCAGCGTCAGGAGCTTCTGGTAGGTCGTGGCGCGGCTGCTGCCCGAGGCGGCCGCGAGCTCCATCAGTTTCATGGGCCGGTCGGACTTGCCCAGCAGATCCAGCAATTGCAGCGTCTTCAGTACCGAACTGAGCGGCCGGACGCCGCCGGTCTCGCGCGCTTCGAGCATGGCGCAGCTTCCTCGTCAGAAAAATTCTTGCATTCGCGGATGGGAAGTATAGAATGATTTAAATAGAATTATATGTATTCTAATAGAATACAAAAAGGCCGGAACGGCCGGGTGTTTCCGATGCGCCGCATGGCAGGCGCGATGACGACAGGAGCATGCATGGACTTTGCCGACGTGGAAGAGGCCGCCGTGGCCCAGGCGCAAGCCGGCGCCCCGGCCGGGCGCGAGCCGCGCATCCGCAGCGCGGATCTGTTGATGACGCCCGCCCGCATGGGCGTGATGCAGGCCAGCCGCCTGAGCGTGTCCCGGTTGCTGATGGCCAAGGCCATACGCGAGCGGTGGACGATCGAACGGGTGCGCTGGCAGATCGACGACCGGGCGCGCGGGACGGCGCTGTACCGCATCGACACGGGGGCGATGCCTTTCGATTTCATCGTCCATTCGTTCGAGCCCAGGATGGAAGGGCGGGCGGGCCGCATCATCGGCCGCGCCTGGGACATGATGGCGGCGCTGGTCGAAGGGCCGGTGTCCGAACGCGACATCCGCATCACGGGCGAGGAAATTCCCAAGCTCTACGCCGGCCGCGCCACGCCGGGCACCTTGATCTGGGCCCGCTCGAACCGTAGCGCACGCGTGTTCAACCACACGGTGGAGTCGCTGGCGCAGGGGCGCCAACCCGACGTGCCCACGCTGGCCGACGTCTGCTACCTGATGCGCAACACCGGCCTGGATGGCAACGGCACGTTCGGCACCCGTTCGTTCCGCGCGCTGGAAAGCACGCACCCGCTGCGGCGTCCGCTGGACGCGCAGATGTTGTGCGCCTACATGATGCGGGTGTTCTCGGTGGACCTGGTCAATCACCTGGCGCGTTGCGCCTCGCCCGCGGCGGTGCGCCTGGCGCCGGAGATCGAACGTTTCCTGGGCGTGGGCAACGCGTCGGCACTGGGACTTATCCTGTACGTGAACAACCATCCCAAGCTGGTGCACCACTGGGTGCTGGCGCGGGAACAGGCCATCGTGGGCGCCAAGCGGCTGCGCGTGGCGGCCGGCGATGCGAAGCTGGCGCTGCTGTTGAAGCTGCTGGACAAGGCCATCGCGTTCCGGCGCGAGGACCGCATGGATTACGAACAGTTCACGGCCAGCGCGGACATCGCCGCCGACCTGGCGGCCATCCGGGCACAGGTGCAGGCGCTGCACGACACCGGCACGGTGCGGGGCAGCGTCGAACGCTATCCCTTGTCCGCGCTGTGCGACGCGCTGGACGGCACGGTGCACGAGGAAGCCTACGAAACCTTCCTGGGCCTGCTGACCGAATTGGTGCCCGAGCTGTGCGACCGCCTGGCCGAGGGCCTGGCGGTGGACGAGGAATACGCGACCGATCCGTCGATGTCCATCGGCCATCTGCGCGACCTGCTGCATGCCGAGTACGGGTGGGCCTTCGACATCGACCTGGAGTCCGAGGGGGCGTCGAAATTCGTCTGGTACAAGTCGGCCACGGCCGAAGAACCCCGGCGGGGTCCGCGCGCCGAAGCCGGCGAGGTCTTCAACCTCGGGCTGGACCTGCCGCGCCTGGTGGTGGGGCTGGACCGCGAGATCGCCCAGCGTCCGCCGGCCACCAGCGTCGCGCGCTTCCTGCTGGACAAGCCTGAATACCGTTTCATCGTGAGCCGCGTGCAGACGCTCAGCGGCATGGCCTTCCACTCGCCCCGCGCCAACATCATGGGCGAGCACTTCGTGCCGTGCGAGATCACGCGTTTCATCAACATCGGCATACACGGCATCGACAAGACGCGCGATTACCTGCAGCGCAACCTGCGCGGCGTCATCTACCAGGGCGCGCCCACCGCCGCCGACATCGCAGCCGGCGCCGATCCCCATTGGTTCTATCCCCAGGAGCCCGTCCTATGAACAGGCAAGCCGCCGATTCTGCCCGCGTGTTCGATGTGTCCGTGCGCGAGGCGCGCATGTGCATAGACCGCATCCTGCTGGTGTGCCGCCTGCCGCCCGGCTACGTGCACGGCGTGAGGGAAGTGGTGCTGCTTTCCCAGTCCATGGGGCTGGGCGGGTTCCGCGCCCTGTATGAAGGCCATGAACGGCTGCGCGAAGGCTGGCTGGACCGGGTGTCGGTGGTGGATGCCGATGACGGCGCGCTGGTCGTGGACGGCGGCGGCATCCACGCCTGGGTGCTGCTGCCCACCCTGATGGACCTGGGCGTGGAGCGCGCCCGGTCGGCGGGGCGGGCCACGCTGCGCGTGTCCGGCGTGCAGGACCTGCACGAGTTGCACGTCATGGCCGGGCTGGGCCGCCGCTACGGCATAGGCGCCGAAGTCTCGCAGCCCGACGAGGCCACGGGCCAGGGGCCGAAGGCGGTGGTGACGCTGTTCAACACCGCGCGGCCCCTGGGCATCGACGAATGGGATCCGCTGCTGGCCCAGGCCATCCGCCACGGCTATCCGGTCGACGGCGGCTTGTGGCGGGCCATCCACGCCTTGTCGAACGAGGCCCTGGCTCCGGACTCGGTGGTCTCGCGCCGCCATGCCGGGCCGGTCATCCTGCGCGACGACGGCACGCTGCAAGGCCGCCCGCCGGCCGACGACGACATGGACCTGAACATGCTCCGCCATGTCCCCTCCAGCCAAGGATGCGCGTGACGCGCGAAGGACGATGCAGATGAACAACGTCAATGGACAGGCCGGCATCATCGTCGACGGATTGTCGATGCCGGTGCCGGAGCGGCGCTGGTTCGAGGAATGGCGCGAAGCCGGCATCGGCTGCGTCAACACCACGGTGGCGGTGTGGGAGAACGCCGCCGAGACCCTGGGCCTGCTGGGCAAGTGGCGCGTGGTGCTGGAGCAGAACCAGGACATCGTCGCGCCCGCCGCCAGCGTGGCCGAGATCGAGGCCGTGGCCGCCTCGGGCCGCACGGCCGTGATGTTCGGGTTCCAGAATACCGCGCCGGTGGAGCACAACCTGGACCTCTTCGCCATGTTCCGCCAGCTGGGAGTGTGCGTGATGCAGCTGACCTATAACTTGCAGAACTACATCGGCTGCGGCTACTGGGAAGAAAAGGACACCGGTATCTCGTCGCGGTTCGGCAAGCTGGCACTGGAGGAAATGAACCAGCTCGGCATCCTGATCGACCTGTCCCATTGCGGCGAGCGCACGACGCTGGAGGCCATCCAGATGTCGGCCAAGCCGGTGGCCATCACGCATGCCAACCCGCGTGAATACGTGGGCACGCCGGTATATGGCGCGGGCCGGCTCAAGCAGACCGAGGCCTTGCGCGAGCTCGCCCGGCGCGGCGGCGTGATCGGCCTGACGCCCAATCGCAACATGACCCGGCATGGCGCGGCGACGACGCTGGAGCAGTTCGGCGACATGGTGGCGTGGACGGTGGACCTGCTGGGGATCGACGCGGTGGCCATCGGCACCGATTACTGCCCCGGTCATCCGCGTTCGGTACGGACCTGGTGGCGCTACGCGAAGTGGTCGCGCCAGAGCGCGCCGGCCAAGGAGATGGAGATCGCGCCGCACGAAGGCTGGTCGGAGTGGATGCGCACGCCCGCCGGCGTGCAGAACATCATTGTCGAACTGGACCGGCGAGGCTTCGGCCGGGCCGACATCGACAAGATCATGGGGGGCAACTGGATGAGGCTGTTGCGTGAAACGATAGGCTGATTCGTCGATTGAGGAGCTGGGCCATGAACCGAATGCTGCGGTGTGCGTTGGGGGTGGGAGTGGTGGCGGTACTGGGCGTGGCCTCGTACGCCCGGGCGCAGGACGAGACGTTTCCGAGCCGGCCGATCCGGCTGCTGGTGGGGTTCGCGCCGGGAGGCGGGACCGACGTGGTGGCGCGGGTCATCGCGCCCCGGCTGTCCGAGATCCTAGGCCAGTCGGTCGTGGTCGAGAACAAGCCGGGGGCGAGCGGCATCGTGGCCGGCGGGATGGTGGCCAAGGCGCCGGCCGACGGCTATACCTTGATGATGGGGGTGGTGTCGGTCAACACCATCCTGCCGCATCTGTTCAACAACATTCCGTACGACACCGCCACGGATTTCGCGCCCGTGACGCTGACGGCCTCGGTGCCGCATTTCATCGCCGTGCATCCATCGGTGCCGGTGCACAGCGTGCCCGAGCTGATCGCCTACGCGAAGGCGCATCCCGGCGAGCTCAGTTTCCCGTCCGCCGGCAGCGGCACCACGCCGCACATCGCGGGCGAGATGTTCAAGAGCATGGCGGGGGTGCAGTTGCTGCACGTGCCGTACAAAAGCACCGGGCAATCGATGCCGGACCTGCTGGCGGGGCGCCTGCAGGTCGGGTTCGATACCTATCCGACCACGGCACCCTATGTGAAGACGGGCAAGCTGCGCGCGCTTGCCGTGACCGGCGCGCGCCGGCTGGCGGAGTTCCCCGACCTGCCCACGGTGGCCGAGTCGGGCCTGCCCGACTACCGTTTCGCCACCTGGTACGGTGTGTTCGCGCCCAGGGGCACGCCGGCCGCCATCGTCAATCGCCTGCACGACGGCATTGCCAAGGCCATGGCGGCGCCCGACGTGCGCGAGCAATTGGTGAAGATGGGCGTGGACGGGACCGAGACCAGGACGCCGGAGGAGTTCGCGGCGCTGGTGCGCGCCGACACGGAGCGGTTCGGCAAGCTGGTGAAGGCGGCGGGCGTGCGGGTGGACTAGGGCGCGCAGGCCCCCCGTTCCGGCGGGACGGGAGGCCTGCGGTGCGGGACTACGGGTTCAGAATGGCCTGGAGCACGACGCCGGTGGCCACACCGATCAGGAAGTAGTCGGCGCCGACGTTGATCCAGTGGTAGCCGCGGGGAGGCGGGGACAGGCGATGCACGCGCCAGTTATCCACCACGTACTGCGGCCCGCGATAGGGGTAGGGGACGCGGTCGCCCTTGGACCAGTGCCGATAGGCGGGATCCCCGGGCCCGCGTCCCGGCGGGCCCCGGTGGTCGTGGCCAGGCGCGCCGCCCGGGCCGCGCCCCATGTCGTGGCGGGGGCCGGGCCCCGGATGGCCCATGCCGGGATGTCCCGGTCCGCCATGGCCAGGGCCGCCGCCGGGCCGTCCGCCGGGAGGGCCGCCCTGCGCGTAGGACGCGGTCGAGGCCGCGAGCAGGATACCGGTCAGCAGATGCGCCAGCAGACGCTTGGATGCCATGATGATCTCCTTGAGGCAGTGCGACGCCCGGAACACAGGCGTTGCGTCGATTCTATGCCTCGCGCATGGCCGCGCCAGCCCCGCCGGGCCATGCAGGTATTGCAGCGTGTTTCAGCGGACCGGCCTCATTCCACCGTGACGTTGGCGGCGCGCACGATGTCCTTCCATTTCAGATAGTCGGTCTTGAGCAACTGGGCGAACTCCTCGGTCGACATGGCTTGCGCCTCGGCGCCCTGGGCGTGGATGGCTTCGCGGGTCTCGGGCTGGGCCAGCAACTTGTTGACCGCGGTGTTCATGGTGGCGACGATCTCCCTGGGCGTGCCGGCGGGCATGAACAGGCCGTACCAGGTACTGACGTCGAAGCCCTTGTAGCCCAGTTCGGCGACGGTGGGCACGTCGGGCAGCGAGGTGCTGCGCTTGGCGCTGGTGACGGCCAGCGCGCGCAGCTTGCCGGTCTGGATCTGCGCCATGGCCGACGGCACCGAGGACACCAGCAGATCGACGTTGCCGGCCAGCACGTCCATCATGGCGGCGTTCGAGCCCTTGTAGGGGATGTGCCGGATGTCGATCTTCGCGGCGTCCTTGAAGATCTCGCCGGCCAGGTGGATGGTGGTGCCGCTGCCGGGGGATCCGTACGTGATGGAGCCCGGCGCGGCCTTGGCCGCGGCGACCACGTCGGCCAGGGTCTTGAAGCGGGAATTCGCCTGCGTGACGATGACGATGGGCGTATAGCCGACGTGCGCCACCGCGACCAGGTCCTTGGTCGGATCGTAGGCCACGCTCTTGTACAGCCAGGGCGCGACCACCAGGTTGTCCTTCTGGCCCATCACCATCTCGTAGCCGGTGGGCGCGGCGCGCACGGCGGCGGCGATGCCTATGGTGCCGCCCGCGCCCGCGCGGTTCTCGGCCACGATGGTCCATTTCTCGGACTCGCCCAGCCTGGTGGCGACGAGGCGCGAGAGGATGTCGGTGCCGCCACCCGGCGGGAACGGAATCAGCAGGCGGATGGGCTTGGCGGGATAGGCCTGGGCATGGGCGCCGGTGGCGGCCAGCGCCAGCGCGGCGATGGCAAGGCATTTGCGGAACATGGGATGTCTCCTTGTTCTGGGGGCGTCAAGCATACCGGAAACGGCCGCGGTCTCCGGTCCGGCCGGGTGGCCGTGGCGGAAGATTCCGCACGGGGTGATGGAAAACAAGCGTTATTTCCTGGATCATGGGGGAATTCCAATCAATAGAATATCGGGCGGACCGTCCTTCCCCCTGCGCGCCGGATCGGCTTCGCGCCTTTCGGGGGAAGACCGGCCCAGCCGTGGAGGAGGGAGCGCGTGCCCCCGCAGTACAACAACAGCCGGCGGAAAGTCGGCACGAGGGAACCCGCCAACGACGCGAGGTTCCCGGGCGGCCTGGAGCCGGAGACGGATTTCATACGCTACGCGCTGGACTGCGCCGCCATCGTGGCCAGTACCGATGCCCGGGGCACGATTACCTATGTCAACGCGCGGTTCTGCGAGATCAGCGGCTATACCCGGCAGGAATTGCTCGCCTCCAACCACCGGATGCTGAAGTCCGGCCTGCATGGCACGGCGTTCTTCCGCGCCATGTACCGCGAGATCGCCCAAGGCCGCGTCTGGCATGGCGAGATCTGCAACCAGCGCAAGGACGGCTCGCTCTACTGGATGGAAACGACCATCGTGCCCCGCGTCCTGCCGGACGGCACGGTGGACAGCTACACCTCGATCTGCCTGGACATCACCGAGCGCAAGCTGCTCGAGGACGCCTTGAGGACCAGCAAGGAGAGCCTGCGTCGCATCGCCTATGTCGATCCGGTGACGGGGCTGCCCAATCGCAGCTGGTTCCACCAGCACGTGGCGTCGCTGGTCGGCGAGTGCCGGCGGACAGGAACGGGCTTTCACCTGGGATTGATGGACGTCGACGCCTTCAAGGAAATCAACGATTTCTTCGGCCACCTGGCCGGGGACGAATTGCTGCGCGAGGTGGCCCGGCGGCTGAGGGCGGTGGACGACCCGCGCCTGTCGGTTTCCCGGATGGGGGGTGACGAGTTCGGACTGGTCCTGGCCGGCGCGACGGACGACGAGGCCACCGAGGTATTCGAGCGGGCGCTGGAAAGCGTGCGCGATCCCTTGCGCATCGCCGAGACGTCGCGGCGCTGTTCGGCCAGCCTGGGCGTGTCCGCGTTTCCCGGGCATGGCGAGGACAGCGAAAGCATGTTCCGGGCCGCCGATCTGGCGCTCTACCATGCCAAGTCGCTGGGCCGCGACCGCCTGGAATGCTTCCAGCCCAAGCTCAGGGAAGTGGCGGAGCGCAAGTCGGAGCTCCTGGCCGAGATCGAGACGGGGCTGCGGCGCGACGCGTTCGAATTGCATTACCAGCCCATCGTTCCCGTCGCGCCGGGCGGCAAGGTCGCGCTGGAGGCGCTGATGCGGTGGCGGCATCCGCAGCGCGGCCTCCTGCCGCCGGCCGCGTTCCAGGAAGGCTTCGCCGATCCCGCGGTCCGCGCGGCGCTGGGGATGTTCATGCTCGAGCGAGTGTTTCGCGACGTGGACGCGCTGTACGCGAGGAACATCCGGCTCGGGCGCGTGGCGATCAACCTGACGAACTCCGATTTTCGTTCCGAGGCCTTTCTCGACCGCTTCTTCGCGCTGGTCCGCGACAGCGGGATCGGGCCGGACCGGTTCTGTGTCGAGGTGACGGAAAGCATGTTCCTGGGCCTGAACCAGAAGCGGGTGGAGGACGGCCTGCGCCGGCTGCACGAGGCCGGCGTGGAGATCGCCCTGGACGATTTCGGTACGGGCCATGCCTCGTTGACGCACCTGCGCCTGCTGCCCATCGACCGGCTGAAGATAGACCGCAGCTTCGTCGCCAACCTGGTGGCGTCGGCCGAGGACCGGGCCATCGTGCGGGGCATCATCGACATCGCGCACAGCCTGGGCAAGACGGTGACCGCCGAGGGCGTGGAAACCGCGGAACAGGCCAGGCTCCTGTCCCGCATGGGGTGCGACCTGCTGCAGGGATGGTATTTCGGCAAGGCCTGCGATGCCGGCGGCCTGTCCGACGTGCTCGACATGATGCCGCCGATCGGCGCTCCCGCGCACAGGCCCTGACCGGAACGGCCCTGGTCGCCCTGGGCAGCGGCTTCTTCGCGTTCGGCAGCGGCATGCCCATGCCGGTCATGGTGACCCTGGCGAACGGCACGCTGCTGTTCGGCCTGGGTTCCTACCACCGGGCGTTCGAGCGTTTCTACGGCCGCCGTTCGTCGCCGGTGGACATCGTGATCGCCACGGCCGCGGTGGCCGGCACGTTCTGGCTGTCGGCCATCGAGCCGTGCTTCATCTGCCGCATCGGGCTGACGTCGGCCGCCTGGTCGCTGCTGCTGCTCCGGTCGATGTGGCTGCTGCACGAGATGCGCACCGAGGACGAGTCCCGCAGCCGGCGCATGCTGATCGTGATCTATGGCCTGGTCGTCGTCTACGTCATCGGCCGGGTGGCCGTCTACCTGCATCTGGACGTGCCGCGCGAGGCCACGATCGCGACCAACGACTACGGCATCAATCTGGTCTCGCCCATGTTCGTGGCCCTGCTGCCGGTGATCGGCACCACGGCGTTCGTCCTGCTTTGCGCCGAACGGGTGAAGCGTCAACTGGAGATCGCGGCGGCCACCGACTACCTGACCGGCCTGCCGAACCGGCGCACGCTGGTCGAGGACGGGAACATGGCGTTCCGCCGGACGCGGGCGACCGGCGCCGGCCTGGCGGTCGGGGTGATCGACATCGACCATTTCAAGAGGATCAACGACACCCACGGCCACGGCGTGGGCGACGAGGTGCTGGCCTTCACCGCGGATTGCCTGAAACAGGCGGCGCGCAAGGGCGACCTGGTCGCGCGCACGGGCGGCGAGGAGTTCGTGGTGCTGATGGACGACCTGGACCTGCCGGCGGCAGTCGCGGCGCTCGAGCGTATCCGCGTCGCCGTGGCGGACAGCCGCTTCAGCATCGACGGCGCGCCGGTGCCCATCACGATTTCGGCAGGCGTGGCCAGCTGCGAGCCGCGCGACCGGGATTTCGACGACGTGTTCCGCCGGGCCGACCGGGCGCTTTATCTGGCCAAGCTGGCCGGGCGGGACCGCGTGAAGCAGGCGGTGGCCTAGGCACTGCGCTAGAGCATGGCGCTGAGCATCCGGCGGCCACCCAGCAGTTCGGGCAGCAGGACCTCCACCATCCTGTCCAGCGTATAGCGGCCGGTGCCCGCTACCAGGCTCATCGCCGCGACGGTGCGTCCGGCCTGATCGTGGATGGGAACAGCGATGGAGCGCAGGCCCAGTTCGAGTTCCTCGTCGCTGGTGGCATAACCCAGGCGCCGCGTTTCCTCCAGCACCGCCGTCAGTTCGGGGATCCCCGTGCGGGTGCGGGGCGTGAGCGCGCGCCGCGGCATGCGGCCCAGCAGGCGCGCGATTTCCTCGTCCGGCAGGGCGGCCATCAGCACGCGTCCGGTGGCCGCGCAATGGGCGGGCAGGCGCGAGCCCATGCCCAGGCCGTCCGACAGGCTGCGCCGGGTCGCGGCGCGCGCCACGAAGACGACTTCGCCGCCGTCCAGCACGGCCAGGGAACTGGATTCCTTGGTGCGCTCGCTGATGGTTTCCAGCACCGGCTGGACCAGCTTGGGCAGGGGGCTGGAGCTGACATAGGCGTGCCCCAGGCGCAGCGCGCGGGGCGCTAGCCGGAAGTACCTGCCGTCGCTTTCCACATAGCCCAGCCGTTGCAGCGTCAGCAGTGAACGGCGCGCCGTGGCGCGCGGATGCCCGGTGATCTCGGCCGCCTCGCTCAGGGTGAGCGGGCCGCTGCGCAGGCCGAAGGCCTCGATGATCGCCAGGCCTTTCTCCAGGCCGGCGACGTATTCCTTGTCTTCTTTGCTGCGGGGTTCGGGCACGGTGCTCATGGTCGCGAGGTGTTCGTTTTGCGAACATTCTAACCACTTTTCTTGATCGTGGGATATCTGCGAACTAACGTTCGCTTTGCGACTTTCTGTTCGATTTATCCAAACGAGGTCAAGGATGAGACAAACTGCATGGACAGCCTGTGCCGTCGCGGTATGGGCGGCGATCGCCAGCCCGGCGCAGGCCGACGACGGCGCTTTCCCCAATCGCCCGGTACGCATCGTCGTGCCTTTCTCGGCCGGGGGCACGGCCGATGTGCTGCCCCGCATCATCGGCGAGAAGCTCAACGCGGCATGGGGCCAGCCCGTCATCATCGACAACCGGCCGGGCGCGGGCGGCAATATCGGCGCCGACATGGTGGCCAAGGCGGCGCCCGACGGCTACACGCTGATGGCCACGCCGCCGGCGCCGCTGACCATCAACCAGTATCTGTACAAGAACCTGCCGTTCGATCCCGAGCGCTTCGCGCCGGTGACCGTGCTGGCGCGCGTGCCCAACGTGCTGGCCGTCAAGACCGGCCTGCCGGTGAAGTCGGCGCAGGATTTCATCGGCTATGCCCGCAAGAACGGCGGGCAGGTGACCGTGGCGACGCAGGGCAACGGCACGACCTCGCACCTGACGGGTGCCCTGGTCGCGGCCCAGGCCGGCCTGGATTTCGTGTTCGTGCCGTACAAGGGCACGGCGCCGGCGCTGGCCGACCTGATGGGCGGACAGGTGGACGCCTTCTTCGACAACATCAGTTCGACCTTTCGCCAGCATGAGTCGGGCAAGGTGCGCATCCTGGCCGTGACCAGCGCGCAGCGCAGCCCCTTGCTGCCGAAGACGCCGACGCTGGCCGAGTCGGGGCTGCCCGGCTTCGACGTCAGCACCTGGTTCGGCGTGGTCGCGCCGGCCGGCACGCCACCCGAGGTGGTACGCAAGCTCAACGCCGCCATCGTCGAGGTACTGAAGATGCCCGACGTCAGGCAGAAGTTCATCGAGCAAGGCGCCGAAGTCGTCGGCGACACGCCGGCCCAGATGGCCGAATTCATGCGCGCCGAGCGCGCCAAGTGGAAGCAGGCCATCGACACGGCCGACGTCACCATCAACTGATGCTTGCAGCAACGAGGAAGTCCATGTCCCACAGCGAAACCCAAGAATCCCGGCGGACCTGGGAGCCGGGCCTGACCCGCGTGCCTTACTGGCTCTACCGCGACCAGGAAATCCACGAGGCCGAGCAACGGCGCGTCTTCCAGGGGCCGACCTGGAACTACCTGTGCCTGGAGGCCGAGATTCCCGAGCCCGGCTCCTATCGCACCACCTTCGTGGGCGCCATGCCGGTCATCGTGGCCCGCGACGAGGACGGCGAACTGCAGGCTTTCGAAAACCGCTGCGCCCACCGCGGCGCGCTGATCGCGTTGGAGGACGAAGGCAAGACGCGCGATTTCGCCTGTGTCTACCACGCCTGGCGCTATGACCTGCAGGGCAACCTGCGCGGCGTCGCGTTCCAGCAGGGCGTGAACGGCAAGGGCGGCATGCCGCCGGAGTTCCGCATGGAAGACCATCACCCGCGCAAGCTGCGCACCGCCAGCGTGGCGGGCATGGTGTTCGGCAGCCTGGACGAGGACGTGCCGCCGATCGAGGAGTACCTGGGCGACGAGATCCTGGAGCGTATCGAGCGCGTGCTGTGCAAGCCGGTGGAGGTGATCGGCCGCTTCAAGCAGACCATTCCGAACAACTGGAAGCTGTACATGGAGAACGTCAAGGACTCCTACCACGCCAGCCTGCTGCACGTGTTCTTCACCACCTTCAACATCAACCGCCTGTCGCAGAAGGGCGGGGTGATCGTGAGCGAGACCGGCGCCCACCACGTCAGCTATTCCAAGGTCTCGCACCAGCCGCAGCCCAATGCCGAATACAGCGCCGAAAAACTGCGCTCGGACAAGGAGGGCTATGCGCTGGCCGACCCGAGCATGCTGGACGGCTGCGACGAGTTCGGCGACGGCGTGACCTTGCAGATCCTGTCGGTGTTCCCCGGCTTCGTGCTGGCGCAGATCCAGAACACCCTGGCGATTCGCCAGATCCTGCCGGACGGGCTGGACCGGACGGTGTTGAACTGGACCTACCTGGGGTTCCAGGACGACACGCCGGAGCTGCGGCGCATGCGGTTGAAGCAGTCCAACCTGACCGGGCCGGCCGGATTCGTTTCCATGGAGGATGGCGCGGTGGGTGGCTTCGTGCAGCGCGGCATCGCGGGCAGCGATGGCCAGGCGGCCGTGCTGGAAATGGGAGGCAGCGGCATCGAGACGCAGGAGAACCGCACCACCGAAGCGTCGGTGCGCGGTTTCTGGAACGCCTATCGCGGCTATATGGAGATCTGAAGAGCATGGCCGAATTTACGCAAGAGCGGCTGGGCGCGCTGAACGCCGCCTACGCGCGCTGCATCGACAACGACGAGGTCGAGGCCTGGCCGGCGTTCTTCCAGGAGCGCTGCCTGTACGTCATCAATACCGCCGAGAACCACGCGGCGGGCATGCAGGCGGGCGTGATCTATGCCGACACGCGCGCCATGCTGCGGGACCGCGTATCGGCGCTGCGCGAGGCCAACGTCTACGAGCGCCACCGTTATCGCCACATCGTCGGACTGCCGTTCATGCTGGGCGTGCAGGACGGGGTGGCCAGCGTCGAGACGCCGTTCCTCGTGGTGCGCATCATGCGCGACGGCGCCACCGAGGTGTTCGCCTCGGGCCGCTACCAGGATCGCGTGGTCGAGGGCGCGGACGGGCAGTTGAGCTTCGCCGAGCGGCTGGTCATCTGCGACAGCCGGAACTTCGATACCCTGCTGGCGATACCGCTATGAGCGCCGACGCCCGACCATCCGCCGGAACCGTGCGCAAGCGCATTGCCATCGCGCTGGGCGATGCCAACGGCATCGGCCCGGAGATCGCCGTCAAGGCCGTCCACGCGCTGCGCGGCGCCCCGGTCGATTGCGTGCTGGTGGGCGATGGCTTCGTGTTGCGCGAGCAGGTGGCGCGCCACGCTCCCGGCATGGCGCTGGCGGCCTTCGACCCGGGCGCGGCGCGCCTGCCGGACCAGGTGTCGTGGGCCGAGGTGGCGGCGCTGCCGCCGTCGGAGTATCGGCCGGGCGAGGTGCGCGCCGCCGCGGGCGCGGCCATGGTGGCCTACGTGCGCGAGGCGGTGCGGCTGGCCCGCGCCGGCCTGGTCGATGCCGTGGTCGGCTGTCCGCATTCGGAGACATCCGTGGCGCGGGCCGGCATTGCGTTCTCGGGCTATCCGGGGCTGATCGCGCAACTGACGGGGACGCCGGCCGACCGGGTGTTCCTGATGCTGGTCACGCCCGACCTCAGGATCGGCCACGTGACGCTGCACGAACCGGTGCGGCAGGCACTGGCCCGGCTGGACACGCAACTGGTCGTGGACGCGGCGCTGGCCGTCATCGACGGCGCGCGGGCGATCGGCATCGAGCGGCCGCGCCTGGGCATTTTCGGCATCAATCCGCACGCGGGCGAGGGCGGTCTGTTCGGCGACGAGGACCAGGCCATCACCGAGCCCGCGGTGGCGCGCCTGCGCGCCATGGGCCTGGAGGTGGACGGTCCCCAAGGAGCAGACCTGATGCTGGCGCAACGCGGGCATGACGTGTACCTGGCCATGTTCCACGACCAGGGGCACATTCCCGTCAAGCTGCTGAGCCCCCGCCAGGCCAGCGCGCTTTCCCTGGGCGGCGGCGTGCGTTTCAGCAGCGTCGGGCACGGCTGCGCCTTCGACATCGCCGGACAGGGCACGGCCGACCCGGCCGCGGTATTGCGTACCGTGCGCCTGTTGGCCGGGCTGGCCGATCACTAGGTCCGCCGGACCGGGATGGAATCCATGCAATACACCATACGCATCGATCAACGAGACATCGAATTTCCCTGCGAGGACGGCCAGACCGTCCTGGACGGCGCGCTGGCCGCCGGCTACGAGATCCCGTATTCCTGCCGCACCGGCATCTGCGGCAGTTGCCGGGGCCGCATCGTGCGCGGGGACGTCCGCGGCGGCGCCGGCGAGGGCGTGCTGGACGACGACGAGCGGCGCGAGGGCGGGACGCTGCTGTGCCAGGCCCGGCCCTGTTCCGACCTGGACGTGGCGGTGCGCGACATCGAGCGCCGCGATCCCGCCGCCAGCAAGACCGTGGCCGCCAAGGTCTACCGGCTGGCGCGCGCCGCCCACGACGTGACGGTGCTGCATCTGCGTTTTCCCGCCGGCACGCGGGTGCGCTTCAAGGCGGGGCAGTACCTGCACGTGCGGATGGCGGACGGCACCATACGCCATTTCTCGATGGCCAATCCGCCGCAGCAGAGCGACGGCGTGGAGCTGCACATCCGCCACGTTCCAGGCGGGAAGTTCTCGGGCTACCTGGCGGAGTCGGTGCAGGCCGGCCAGTTGCTGGACGTGTCGCTGCCCTTCGGCGATTTCTACCTGCGCGAGACCGGCCGGCCGGCGGTGCTGGTGGCCAGCGGCACGGGTTTCGCCCCCATCAAGTCCATGGTGGAGGACGCCATCAAGCGCAAGCTCGAGCGGCCGATGACGCTTTACTGGGGCGCGCGCCGGGAAGAGGACTTGTACCTGGCGGACCTGCCGCGCAAATGGGCCGACAAGCACGGCTGGTTCCGCTTCGTGCCCGTGCTGTCCGACAGCCCGCCGGACGAAGGCTGGCAGGGCCGCCGCGGGTTCGTCCACCAGGCGGTGATGGACGACTTCGCCTCGCTGGCGGATCACGAGGTCTATGCCTGTGGCTCGCCCGCGATGATAAGCGCGGCGCGCCAGGGCTTCGTGCACGAGCGGGGATTGGCCACCGACCGCTTCCATTGCGACGCATTCGTGCCCATGGCGCCGCAGGCGGCGTAGCCGCCGCATCCCTCGGGGCCTCCGCCCCCCGGCTGTGCCAGAATGAGGCGTCGTCGGGGTGCGGAGGTTTCATGGACTGGATTCAACGCCTGCGTGTCAGGCAACTGTATGTGTTGGTCTCTCTTCACGATACGGCCAACCTCAGCCTGACCGCGGCGCGGATGCACATGACCCAGCCCGCGCTGTCCAAATGGCTGCGCGAGCTGGAAACCGACCTGGGCGTGGAGCTGTTCGAGCGGCACTCGCGCGGGCTGGTGCCCACGCGTTTCTGCGATACGCTGGTCGAGCACGCGCGGGTGGTGCTGGGGGAGCTGGAACGCACCGGCGAGACGCTGCGCGCGATGAGCGACGGCTCGGACGGGCAGTTGCTGGTCGGCACCACGCCCATCGGGACCAGCGGACTGCTGCCCGCCTGCCTGGGCAACTACCGCCGCCTGCGGCCGGGCATCTGCACCGTCGTCCACGAGAATTCGCTGGAGAAGCTGCTGCCCCAGCTCAAGGAGGGCAGGCTCGATTGCATCGTGTCCCGCATCGAGGCGCCGGTCGATCCGGCGGTCGTGGCCGAGCCGCTGCTGGATGAAGGCATATGCGTGGTGGCCAGCCGGGGCCACCCGCTGGCGCGGCTGCGCAAGGTGAGCTGGGCCCAGGCCCGCGACTATCCCTGGGCGATGCCCCAGTCGGGCACGCCCCTGCGGCGCGAGATGGAACTGGCCCTGGCCGCGGTGGGCGAGCCGCCGCCGCGCGCCGCCATCGAGGCCTCGTCGGTGGTGCTGATCGCCTCGCTGCTGCAGGACGACGAGATGCTGGCGGTGATGTCGGACGCCGTGGTGCAGGCGCTGTCCCGGCTGGAGCGGCTGAAGGTCCTGCCTCTGGCGCTGGGACGCCGGGCCACGGTGGGCGTGCTGCGGCGGGCGGGCACGATGCCGACGCCCGTGCTGGAGGATTTCCTGTCCTGCCTCAGGCATGCGGCCCAGGCGGTCGGCCGGCGGCCGGAATAACCAGAATTCATGGCAGCGGGCCCATTAGTCATTATCCAGTCCGGGCCCTTGCATCCATACTCCGGGCACAAATCCATCATGCAAGGAGACAACATGGGTGCGACCCGTATCCTCGTCGCGGCCTGTGCCACATTCGCCGTGGCCGCGACCGCCGCCGCGCAGCCGGCGGCCTTTCCGTCCCGTCCCGTGCGCATCGTCGTGCCTTTCGCCCCGGGCGGTGCCGTGGATGTGATGACGCGGCAACTGGCGCGCGTGATGTCCGAGCAGCAGGGCTATACCGTCATCGTCGAGAACAAGCCCGGCGCCTCCGGCCTGATCGCCTCCGAGGCGGTGGCCAAATCCGCGCCCGACGGCTACACGCTGCTGATGGCGACCTCGAACACGCATGGCGTGAACAGCTTTCTGTTCAAGCAACTGCCCTACGACCCGGTCAAGGACTTCGCGCCGGTGGCGATGGTGGCCGACAACGTCGTGGTGCTGCTGGCGCACCGGTCGTTCCCGGCGACGACGTTCCAGGAAGCGGTGGCGCTGATCCGCAAGACGCCCGGCAAGTACAGCTATGCCTCGCCCGGGTCGGGCACGGTCCATCACATGGGCATGGAACTGCTGAAGGCGGCCGCCCACCTGGACGTGGTGCACGTGGGCTACAAGGGTGCCGGTCCCGCCATGGCCGACCTGGCGGCCGGACACGTGCCGCTGATGATGGGCGGCATCGCGCCCGCGGCGCCGTTCATCAAGTCGGGCGCGGTGCGCGTGCTGGCCGTGGCCAACCCCGAGCCGTTCCCCACGCTGCCCGGCGTGCCGCTGTTCAAGGACGTGGCGCCGGAGGTGTCCGTGACCTCGTGGATGGGCTTGACGGCGCCGGCCGGCACGCCCGCCGCCGTGGTCGACCGGATCAATGCCGACGTGCGCAAGGCGCTGGACAAGCCGGGTTTCGCGCAGACCATGGCCGAGCTGGGCATGGTGCCCCGCCCGATGAGCCCGGCCGACATGGGCCGCCAGATCGCCGCCGACATGCCCAAGTGGAAGCGGGCGGTGCAGATTTCCGGCGCCACCGCCGAATGAGCCCGGCCGACTACGCTTCGATGGAATCCCCGATGCCGCAATCGCAACGCCCCGTCAATTTCCTGTTGTTCATCACCGACCAGCATCGCGCCGACCATTTGGGCGCCTATGGCAACCGTGTCGTCGCCACGCCCAACCTGGACGCGCTGGCCGCCGCCGGCTGGCGCGGCGACGAGATGCACGTCGCCACGCCCATCTGCATGCCCAACCGCGCCAGCCTGCTGACCGGGCGCTACCCCTCGGCCCATGGCGCGCGCCACAACGGCATTCCGCTCGACCTGCAATCGGCCACCTTCGTGGACGTGCTGCGCCAGGCCGGCTACCGCACCTCGCTGGTGGGCAAGGCGCATTTCCAGAACATGACGGACAATCCGCCGCCGTGGCCGCCCAATCCCGCCGACCGGCTGGCGCGCGAGGCGAAGGTGCGCGGGCCCGGGCGCTACGACCAGGAGAACCGCAACAAGTGGCTGACCCAGGAGGGCTACGACCTCGACTATCCGTTCTACGGCTTCGAGGACGTGGACCTGGTGGACGATCACAGCGACTCCGTCCACGGCCACTACCGCCAATGGCTGCGCCGGCACCATCCCGAGGTGGAGGCCCTGATCGGGCCGAAGGCCGCCACGCCCGCGCCGGACTACGTGCTGACCTCGTTCGGCCAGGCCTGGCGCACGGCGGTGCCCGAGGAGCTCTATCCCAGCGCCTACATCGCCGACCGCACCATCGAGCGCCTGGAGCGCGCCGGCGGCCAGCCGTTCTTCATCCAGTGCTCGTTCCCCGATCCCCACCATCCCTTCACGCCGCCGGGCAAGTACTGGGACATGTACGACCCCGACGAAATGGAGCTGCCGCCGTCCTTCCACACCGGCGAGGCGCCGCTGCCCCATGTCGAATGGCTGTACCGGCAGCGCGACAGCGGCAAGGCGGTCAAGCACACGCCCGCCATCTTCGCCTGCACCGAACGCGAGGCCAAGGAGGCGCTGGCGCTGAACTACGGGTCGATCACCAACATCGACCACCAGATCGGCCGGGTACTGGCGGCGCTGAAGCGGCTGGGGCTGGAGAACGACACGGTGGTGATCTTCACCAGCGACCACGGCGACTATCTGGGCGACCACCAGTTGATGCTGAAGGGCCCCATCCACTATCGCGGCCTGGTGCGGGTGCCGTTCATCTGGCATGACCCGCGGCAGCCGGTGCGGGGCGCCGGCAGCGCACTGGCCAGCACCATCGACGTCGCGCCCACGATCCTGGCGCGCGCGGGCGTGGCCGGCTTCAATGGCATCCAGGGCAAGAGCCTGCTGGACGTCATGGCCGGCAAGGCCGAGCGCGTGCGCGAACACCTGATGATCGAGGAAGAGGGCCAGCGCGTCATCCTGGGCTTCGACGCTCGCATCCGCTGCCGTACCCTGCGTTCGGACCGCTATCGCCTGACGATCTACGACGGCGCCGAGTGGGGCGAGCTGTACGACCTGGAACGGGATCCCATCGAGGCCAGAAACCTGTGGGACGATGCCGGGTATGCGGGGGTCAAGGCCGACATGATGCAGGCCCTGGCGCGCGACATGCTCCATCACATCGACACCAGTCCCTATCCCGACGCATTGGCATGACCCCCCCTACGCGCTGACGCGCGCCCCCCAGGGGGCGATGCGAGCGGACTGGCAAAGCCAGATCCGCCGCATCCTGGGTGGTAGCGAATCAGTCCAGGGTAATCTTGAGGTCGCGGATCAGTTTTTGCCAGAGGTCGCTTTCGCTCTTGACCAGGGCGGCGTATTCCTGGGGCGTGCTGCCGACGGGCTCGATGCCGAACTCGACCAGCTTCTTGTTCACGGCCGGGGTCTTGATGGCGGCGGTGACTTGTTTCTGCAGCGTGGCGATGACCTCGGGCGGTGTGTTCGCGGGGGCGACCATGCCGACCTGGGCCGAGGCTTCCACGCCCTGGATGCCCAGTTCCGCGAAGGTGGGCACGTCGGGCAACTGCGGCAGGCGCGTGGGGTTGGCCACGGCCAGCGGACGGACCTTGTGGCCCTTGATGAAGGCGTTGCCGGCGGCGAGGTCGGTCATCATGGCCGGCAACTGGCCGCCCGCCACGTCGACCAGCGCGGGCGCGGCGCCGCGATAGGCGATGTGCAGCATGCGCATGCCGGTGCGTTCCTTCAAGAGCTCCATGGCCAGGTGGTGCGGGCTGCCCGCGCCGGCCGAGGCGTAGCTGTACTTGCCAGGCTGGCTCTTGACCTTGGCGATGAAATCCTTGGCGTCCTTGAACTCGGTGCTCGGCCCCACGATCAGGATCATGGGGAACTTGCCCATGAGCGTGACGGGCGCCAGGTCGCGCGTGGGGTTGTAGCTCAGGTTCTTGTACAGGGCGGGGTTGAACACCAGCGTGCCGTTGTCGGCCGACAGCACCGTGTAGCCGTCGGGCGCGGCGCGCGCCGTCTCGACCGCGCCGATGGCCGTGTTGCCGCCGGGCTTGTTGTCGACCACGACGGGCTGCTTGATGATCTCGGACAACTGGGCGCCGATGGTGCGGGCCAGGAAGTCGGAGCCGCCGCCCACCGCGTAGGGAACGATCCAACGGACGGGCTTGGAGGGATAGGCGTCGGCCGCCGCGGCCGCGCCGGTCCAGAGGACCAGCGTCGAAGCCGCCAGTGCCGTCGTCCACGTATTTTTCATGCTTGTCTCCTTGGAATTGTCATGCTTAGGGCAAAGCGGGCAGGATGGTGCCGGCGCACGAGCCGAAGCCTACGCGGTAGCCGTCGCCCTGGCACCAGCCGGTCAGGATGACTTCATCGCCGTCCTCGATGAAGGCGCGGGTCGCCCCGCCGATGTCCACCGGATGCTTGCCGTTGACGGTAAGTTCCAGCAGCGACCCGTACGAGCCGGCGTCGGGCCCGCTGATCGTGCCGGATCCCATCAGGTCCCCCACCCGGGTGTTGCAGCCGGACACCGTATGGTGCGCCAGTTGCTGAGCCATCGTCCAGTACATGTACTTGAAGTTGGTGGCGGCGAGGGTGGCGGCCTGTTCCCGGCCTTGCGGGCGCAGCGAGACTTCCAGGTGGATGTCGAAGGCGTGCTGGCCGTCGTGGCGCAGGTAGGGCAGGGGTTCGGGTTCCTGGCGGGGCTGCCGGGTGCGGAAGGGGGCCAGGGCGTCCATCGTGACTACCCAGGGCGAGATGGTGGTGGCGAAGCCCTTGGCGTTGAAGGGGCCCAGCGGCACGTATTCCCAGGCCTGGATGTCGCGGGCGCTCCAGTCGTTCAGCAGGACCATGCCGAAGATGCGCGATTCGGCCTCGTCGCTGGACACCGGTTCGGCCATGCCGTTGGGCACGCCGACGAAGAAGCCGGTCTCCAGTTCGAAGTCCAGCTTCAGGCAGGGCGAAAACACCGGCCTTTCCTGGTCGGGAAGCTTGATCTGCCCGTTGGGACGCCGCACGGGCGTGCCGCTGACGACCACCGACGAGGCGCGGCCGTTGTAGCCGATGGGGATCTCCAGCCAGTTCGGCAGCAGCGCGTTCTTGGGATCGCGGAACAGGGCGCCGACGTTGGTCGCGTGTTCCTTCGAGGAATAGAAGTCGGTATAGCCGGGGATCTCGACCGGCAGCAGCAACGTGGCGCCTGCCTGCGGCACCAGCGCCCGGGCGCGCGCCGCGGCGTCGTCGCGCAGGGTGGCGGTATCGGCGGCCAGCAGCGTGCTGACCTGGCCGCGCACGCTGCGCCAGGTGTCCCGGCCGGCGGCCATGAAGGCGTTCAGGCTGCCCGCGGCGAACAGGGGGCGGGGCGTGCGCAGCAGGCCGGTCTGTTCGAGGCGGGCCAGGTCCAGGATCTGGTCGCCGATGGCCACGCCCACCCGGGCGTCGGCGTCCGCGGACGGCTTGAATACGCCGTAGGGCAGGTTCTGGATGGGGAAGTGGCTGTCGGCGGCATTGGCCGACTCGACCCAGCTTTTCAGGCCGGGGGCGATCGTGGGATCGGCGGGGTTCATCGGGTCTCCGGGGAAAAATGCTTGGTCAGGTTCTGCCAGCACTGGAAGTACTGGCTTTGCAATTGGGCCGTGTCCAGCGCGTAGCGGGTGGGCTTGATGACGTGGCGGGTCTCGAACATGAACGCCATCGTATCGCCGACCTTGTGCGGCCGGGAGGTGTCCGCGCGCGAGGCTTTCTCGAAGGTGTCGCCGTCGGGGCCGTGGCCCGTCATGCAGTTGTGCAGGCTGGCGCCGCCCGGCACGAAGCCCTCGGCCTTGGCATCGTAGGCGCCGTGCACCAGGCCCATGAATTCGCTGGCCACGTTGCGGTGGAACCAGGGCGGGCGGAAGGTGTCCTCGGCCGCCAGCCAGCGCGGCGGGAAGATGACGAAATCCAGCGAGTCCACGCCCGGGGTGTCGCTGGGGGCGTGCAGCACCAGGAAGATGGACGGATCGGGATGGTCGTAGCTGATCGAGCCTATGGTGTTGAAGCGCCGCAGGTCGTACTTGTAGGGGGCGTAGTTGCCGTGCCAGGCCACGACGTCCAGCGGCGAATGGCCGATGTCGGCGCGCCAGAGGCGGCCGCCGAACTTGGCCACCAGCTCGAAGCGGCCTTCGCGGTCTTCATAGCCGGCGCGGGGCGTCAGGAAGTCGCGCGGGTTGGCGAGGCCGTTGGAGCCGATCACCCCCAGGTCCGGCAGGCGCAGCAGTGCGCCGAAGTTTTCGCAGATGTAGCCGCGTGCCTCGCCGTCGGGCAGCGACACCTGGAAGCGGCAGCCGCGCGGCACGACCGCGATCTCCTGCGGTTCGAGGTCGATCACGCCCAGCTCGGTGGCGATGCGCAGGCGGCCTTGCTGCGGCACGATCAGCAGTTCGCCGTCGGCGCTGTAGAAATAGCGGTCCCGCATGGAGCGGTTGGCGGCGTAAAGGTGGATGGCGCAGCCCTGCATGGCGTCGGCCGAACCGTTGCCCGCCATGGTGATCCAGCCGTCGACGAAATCGGTCGGCGCCTGCGGCATGGGCAGAGGATCCCAACGCAACTGGTTGGGCGAAGTCGGCGGTACCTGGCTGAAATCGCTCACCAGGCGCGGGCTTTCCATGGGTTCGAAGGGCAGGTGCACCGCGGCGGGACGTATCCGGTACAGCCACGACCGGCGATTGTGGCTGCGCGGCGCGGTGAAGGCCGTGCCGGACAATTGCTCGGCATACAGTCCGTAAGGGGCGCGTTGCGGGGAGTTGCGTCCCACGGGCAGGGCGCCTGGCAGGGCTTCGGTGGCGAACTCATTGCCGAAGCCCGACATGTAGCCGGTGCTGGCGGCGGTTTCGGCGGGGTGGGCAGGCGTGGTCATGGTCGTCTTCGGTAGGGGAGCGGGATTTACGTTGAAAGTAATACGTTTACGTTAAGCGTAATTTTTGTTGGCTGCGGCGTCAAGTAATTACGTCATGCGTGCTAGGATTACGTTAAACGTAATCGTGCGAGGGCGGCGTGGCCACCAAGGAAAGAACGGACGCGGGCGAGGACGAGGCGCCCGCGCGCGCGGGCAGCGGAGTGCAGGCGCTGGAAACCGGCCTGACGGTGCTCGACGCCTTCGCCGACGTCGTTCGCCCCATGATGCTCAAGGAAGTCGCCCTGGCGGCCGGCATGCATCCGGCCAAGGTGCATCGCTACCTGGCCAGCTTCGTCAAGCGCGGCTACGTGGAGCAGGATCCGCAGGGGCGCTACAGCCTGGGGCGCGGCGCGCTGCGCATCGGCCTGGCCAGCCTGGCCTCCCTGGACGCCGTCCGGCTGGTCACGCCGCTGCTGGACGAGCTCAGCAACGCGCTGGGCGAGACCGTGCTGGCGGCGGTCTGGGGCAACCGCGGGCCCACCGTGGTGCAGTGGCGCGACTCGCCCCGGCCGGTCATGGTGAACGTGCGCCCCGGGTCGGTCCTGCCGTTGCTGTCGTCGGCCACCGGGCGGGTGTTCGCCGCCTTCATGGAGCCGCCGCTGACAGCGTCGCTGGTCGAGGAAGAGCTGAAGGAGCGGGCGGCCGAGGGCGCATACCCCTCGGACGACCGGGAAGTCGCGGAACTGCTGGACGGCGTGCGCGCGCTGCACCTGGGCCGAGTCACCGGCGACGTCCTGCCCGGCGTGGACTCGGTCAGCTCCCCCGTCTTCGACTACGACTCGCGCATGGTGCTGGCCATCACCGCCCTGGGCAACAGCGCCCGCTTCGATTCCGACCCCGCCGGCCCCATAGCCACCGCGGTCCGCCAGGCCGCCGCAACCCTGTCCCATCGCCTGGGTTACCCGGGCGCCGCCAGGTCCTCATAAGAAAAAGCCGCTCGACAGAGCGGCAAATGACTGCACCCAACACCAGTATGACCCTGGCGAAGGATGGCGCGAACTCCGTACCATCCCCAATATCGCGGGTTCGTGATCAATCTGAATCTGCGAATATTTCCGCTCTTCAAGACCCCCCGAGGCTCAATACTCCGCCGTAAGCGTGATCTCCCCGCGGATGTCCGTGCCGTTGTTGATGACCACGCGTACGGTCTTGGGCTTGCCGTCCGCCTTGCCGCGATAGGTGACGATGTAGCCGCCGGCCGCGACTTCGGCGATGGGCAGGTCGATCAGGCTGAATTCCTTTTCGTCCCATTCGAAGTAGGCTCCGCCGGTGCCCGCGGCGCCCGCGAAAACCTTCATGTCGGTGTGCTGCCGCGGATTGTCGATCGCCGGCGATACCACGTGCACGACAGCCTTGCCCTTGAGCTTGGTGATGAGATCGGCCGCCAGAGGAGGGATCCAGCGACCGCTGATGCTGGCCTCGGAATAGGTCGATCCGTTGTGCGATACCACATCGGTGACCACGATCAGCACGCGTTGTGCGCCGGTACGCCAGGGCGTCTTGTCGTAGGCGAACTGCAGTGCGCCGACTCCGTTCTCGGGGCCGTCGCCGCCCCCCGTCGCGGTTTCCTCGGTGATGAACTGCTTGAACTTGGCGAAATCGGTGGTGGGCGCGAAGACCTGGCGTTCGCTCGGGTCGAAGGCCGGCGGCTGGGTGCTGCCCGTGCCGAGGCGCGGGGAGCCGGTGGTCTTGGTGTCGAACGCATCGCCGAAGGTGACCGCGCCCAGCTGGACGTCCAGGCCGCTCTTGCCGAGAAAGTCGGCGAACTCGATGATGGACGTCTGCACGCTCTTGAGGGCGCCGCTCATGCTGCCCGTCGTGTCGAACACGAACACCACGTCCGCCTTGGCTCGCGTCGAATCCTCGCCGATGCGGCGCACGGTGTGGCCCTTGACGATGCCGTTCTCCACCACGACGAAGTCATCCGCTTCCAGGTCGGGAACGCCCGCGCGCGTCAGGTTCGCGCGGGTGGCCGCAAACTTGTTGGGACCGGAGCGCATGGACAACTGCCGGGCCGACAAGGTCGTGGCGGTCGGCGCGGCGAAACCCGCGATGTTGATGTCGAACAGGCCGCTGCCATCGGTCCTAGCGGCGACGGACCCGGCCGCCGTGATGGTGGGATCGGTGATCGGCGCGGGCGGCTTGGCGGTGCTGTCGGCGTAGGGGTCGGGCGGCGGCGGGGTGCCCGGGTCGCCTCCGCCGCTCGAGGTGACCGCCCCGTCCCCGCCGCAGCCCGCGAGGAATCCCGCGACCAGCAGCGCCATCAATCCATTCCTGGAAAACAGTTTCATCATCGTGCTCCCTGACGTCCCCCCCCCTGGGGGCGCATGCCATGAATGCGCGGCGCGCGGACCATCCTGGTGAAAGAGGGTGGGCCGTGCGACGCGGACTGGTGTTGAACCGCGGTCCGAATCGGATCAGGGGTTCGTGCAGGGGATGGTAGGGAGGAACCGCAGGCCGCTGAATATGGCAAACGGCGGGCCGGAACTAGGCCGAAAGGGGGAGGGGAGCCGCGCCTCGGGCGTGGGCGCGGCGAGGGAATCAGGCGATTTCGTAGTCGACCATGCAGCCGGAGCTGAGATAGCGATCCATCCTGGCGCGCGTTTCCATGTGGACCGGATGGGCGTGATAGGCCTGCAGCGCGTCGCGGTCGGTGAATACCGTGTAGACCACGACGTCCAGCGCCTTGCTGGACGTGCTGAAGTTCAGGCCCGCCTCGGATTCCAGCAGGCCCGGGATGCGTCCGCGCTGTGCCGCGATGGTTTCGCGGATGATGGCGAAGACCGATTCGCGGGTCTCGCCTTCCTCGAGTTTCAAGCGCCACATGGCGATGTGCTTGATCATGGAAGCTCCTTGGTGCGTGCGTGGAAGTGGTTCGTCTAGCGCGCCGCGAGCCGCCACAGCGCCGTGGTTTCGGCGGCCCGGGCCGCGTGCAGCGGGTCGTTCCCGTCCCGGACCTTGGGATGGCGGGGGCGGGTCTCGATCCGGTCGATCACCCGCAGGCCGGCGTTCTCCACCAGGGACAGCAGTTCGTCCCGGGAGCGCAGGCCCAGGTGTTCGGCCAGGTCCGACAGGATCAGCCAGCCTTCGCCTTGCGGTGCCAGATGTGCGGCCAGCCCGGCCAGGAAGCCGCGCAGCATGCGGCTGTCGGGGTCGAAGACCGCGCGGTCCAGGCCTGCGTGCGCGGGGCCGGGCACCCAGGGAGGGTTGCAGACGATGAGTTGCGCGCGGCCCGGGGGAAAGAGATCGGCCGCTTCGACGCGGACACGGTCCGCCACGCCGAGCCGGTCGATGTTCTCGTGCGCGCAGGCCAGCGCGCGGGGATCGGTGTCGGTCGCCACGATGCGGCGCACGCCGCGCCGGGCCAGCACGGCGGCCAGGACGCCGGTGCCGGTGCCGATGTCGAAGGCGGTGTCCTGGCCGGGCAGCGGCGCCTGGGCCACCAGATCCACGTATTCGCCGCGTATCGGCGAGAAGACTCCGTGATGCGGATGGATGCGGGCGCCGAGCGCCGCCACGGGCACGCCTTTCTTGCGCCATTCGTGGGCGCCGACCACGCCCTGCAATTCACGCAGCGAGACCACGGCGTCGCGGCCGATCTCGCCGTAGGCTTCCCGGCAGGCCTGCCGCACGTCGGGCGCCCGCCGCAGCGGAATGCCGAAATCCGCGTCCAGGGGTACCAGCAGCATGCCCAGCGCACGTGCCCGTTGCAACTGGGCCTGCCGGTACAGATGGAAGGTCTGGGTGATGGTCGCGCCCGGCTTGAACGGCCGGCGGTCCGCTCGCCGTGCCATGGCCTGCAGCAACAGGCGGGCGTTCTGGAAGTCGCCGCGCCACAACAGCGCCGTGCCTTCGCAGGCCAGGCGGTATGCCTGGTCGGCCGGCATGCGGTCGTCGGCGGCCGCGACGCGCCGGGGAGGAGGATGCCCCCCGGCCGACAGCCATGCCGCCTCGCGGGGTTCGGGATCGTTCCAGTGCAGGATGTCGTCGGCAGTCGTCACGGCGGGAAAAGGCAAGGGCGAAGGGGGCCGAGTCTACTCCATCGGCGCGGCCCGGCGCCGCCAGACCGTGGCGAGCCAGGGTTGCTGGGCGCGGGGCAGGCCGGCGGGCCGGTAATAATGTTCGAGTTCGTCGAAGCCGGCGGCGTCCAGGTAGCGGCGCCATTGCTCCAGGTCGTGGTAGACGCCGTAGCGGCCCCGGTTCCAGCCTTCCTCGTTGTTGCCGCGCGGGTTGGAGCAGAACAGCACGCCGCCGGGCTTGAGCGTGCCGCGCAGCGCCGCCAGCACGCGCGGCAGGTCCTGGCTGGGGATGTGGAACATCGAGGCGTTGGCGAAGATGCCGTCGAAGCGGCCGGCGGGCAGGTCCAGCGCCAGGAAGTCCTGGCACCATACCTCGCAGCCGCTGTGCGAGCGCGCCATGGCGGCGAAGGACGGCGAGCCGTCCAGGCCCACGGCCTCGTGGCCGCGCTCGCGGAAGGTTTTCAGGTCGCGGCCCGGCCCGCACCCGAAGTCCAGGATGGCCAGGGGCGGGGGCGCGGCGAGGTGCCGCAGCAGCGCGTCGATGTTCTGCCCGACGTCGTGGTCGCGCGTGCCCTCCCAGAAGGCGGCGGCGTTCCGTTCGTAGTAGTCCAGCGTGGGGGCGGAAATGTCTCGGTGGGGGTCGGTCATGGGGTTCGGCGGCGTGGGCCGTGCGGGTTATGATCCAGGGCCTACGTATACGATCTTGTCGCGGAGACCTGCCTGATGCCTGCGTTCGACTACGACCTTATCACCATTGGCGCCGGTTCGGGCGGCGTGGCCGGTTCGCGCCGGGCCGCGTCGTACGGCGCCCGCGTGGCGATCTGCGAGGACGGCCGGGTGGGCGGGACCTGCGTCATCCGCGGCTGCGTGCCCAAGAAACTGCTGATGTACGGCTCGCAGTTCGCCGATGCCTTCCAGGACGCGGCCGGCTACGGCTGGAGCGTCCCGGACGCGAGCCTGGACTGGGGCGCCCTGGTGGCCGCCAAGAACCGCGAGATCGATCGCCTGGAAGGCATCTACCGCCGGATGCTGGACCAGGCCGGCGTGACGCTGATCGAAGGCCGGGCCGTAGTGGTGGACCCGCATACGGTCGAGGTCGCCGGCAAGCGCCATACGGCCGAGCGCATCATGATCGCCACCGGCGGCCATCCCGTGCTGCCCGACATCCCCGGCATCGAACTGGCGATCACCTCGAACGAGGCGCTGTCGCTGGACAAGCTTCCGGATGACGTGCTGATCGTGGGCGGCGGCTATATCGCGCTGGAATTCGCGGGCATCTTCCGCGGCG
The DNA here is from genome assembly GCF_029845405.1 of Pigmentiphaga sp. GD03639. Classification (NCBI taxonomy): domain Bacteria; kingdom Pseudomonadati; phylum Pseudomonadota; class Betaproteobacteria; order Burkholderiales; family Alcaligenaceae; genus Pigmentiphaga; species Pigmentiphaga sp. GD03639. The sequence goes on along the minus strand of NZ_JAOCLR010000022.1, from coordinate 45,293 downwards.
CCGGCGCGCGCGTGACCCTGGCCATCCGGCGCGACCAGGTGCTGGGCGGATTCGACCAGGACATCCGCCAGACCGTGGCCGAAGGGCTGCAGCGGCGCGGCGTCGTCATCCGGCCGCACACCCGCGTGGTGGGAATGGCGCGGCGCGACGGCCGCATCGCCGTGCAGATCGACGATGGCGAGATCTTGATGGTCGACCAGGCGATGATGGCCACGGGCCGCGCGCCCAATACCCGCGGCCTGGGGCTGGAGGCCTGCGGCGTGGCGCTGGGCGAGCGCGGCGAGATCAAGGTGGACGGCCAGTCGCGCACCAGCGTGCCCAGCATCTACGCCGTCGGCGACGTTACCGACCGCCTGAACCTGACGCCCTGGGCCATCGCCGAAGGGCGGGCCCTGGCCGAGACGCTGTACAACGACAATCCCATGCAGGCCGATGCCGAGAACGTGCCCGCGGCCGTATTCAGCCAGCCGCCGGTGGCCACGGTCGGCCTGTCCGAAGAAGATGCCCGCAAGCGCTACGGCAAGGTCCGCGTCTATCGTTCGCGCTTCCGGCCGATGAAGAACACGCTGTCGGGCCGCGACGAACAGACCATGATGAAGCTGGTCGTGGACGACGCCAGCGACCGGGTGGTGGGCTGCCATATGGTCGGCCCCGATGGCCCCGAAATCATCCAGGGCCTGGCCATCGCGATGAAATGCGGCGCGACCAAGCGGCAGTTCGACCAGACCATAGGCCTGCACCCGACGGCGGCCGAGGAGTTCGTCACCATGCGCGAGCCGGTCGGCGCCTGAGAGAAGGAAAAATGAACATGCCCGCTTCCGCCCCGTCCAGCCTGGATGCCCCGCTGATCGTCACCGTGGCGCCCAACGGGGCCTACAAGAAGACCGCCGACCACGCCGCGGTGCCGGTCACCCCCGGCCAACTGGCCGAGACCGCCAAGCGCTGCCTGGACGCCGGCGCGGCCATGCTGCACATGCACGTGCGCAAGGCCGACCAGTCGCACAGCCTGGAGCCCGAGGCCTACCTGGCCGCCACGCGCGCCGTGCGCCAGGCCGTGGGCAACGAACTGGTGGTGCAGATCACCACGGAAGCCGCGGGCGTGTACGCTCCCGACGAACAGGTCGCCTCGGTGATGGCCGTCAAGCCCGAGGCCGTGTCCGTGGGGCTGCGCGAGATCGCGCTGGGCCCGCAGGCCGATGCCCGCGTCGCCTCGCTGTTTTCCTGGCTGGCCCGGGAAAGGGTCATGACCCAGGTCATCCTGTACGACACTGGCGACGTCGAACGCTGGATGGACTACCGCCGCCAGGGCGTGGTGCCCGACGCGCCGTGGTTCGTGCTGTTCGTGCTGGGGCGCTACAGCGCCGGCCAGACCTCGTCGCCGTCCGACCTGCTGCCTTTCCTGGCCGCCTACGACCATGCCCATCCATGGGCCATGTGCGCGTTCGGCCGCCACGAGCACGCCTGCGCGGCGGCGGCGGCCGCGCTGGGCGGGCATGCGCGCGTGGGGTTCGAGAACAACCTGTACTTGCGCGATGGATCCGTCGCCGGCGACAACGCCGCGCTGGTGCGGCAGGTGGCCGAGGTCGCCGGTGCGCTGGGGCGCAGGATGGCGACCGCGGACCAGGTGCGCGCGCTGTTCCTGGGCGACGAGCGCTAGGCTCGCGCCCGCCGCATCCGCCGGATCAATCCAGGCGGATGTCCGCGGCCCGCACGATTTCTCCCCACTTGGCCGCTTCGGCACTGCGGTACTTGGCGAAGTCCGCCGGCGTGCCGCCTAGCGGCTCGGTGCCCGAGGCCGCCAGTTCCTGCTTGTAGTCGGCGCTGGACAGGATCTTGTTGACGGCCTTGTTCAGCGTGTCCACCGTGGCGGCCGGCGTCGAGGCCGGGGCGACCAGGCCGAACCACGCTTCGGAGGCAAAGCCCGGCAGCGTCTCGGCCACGGTGGGGATGTCCTCCATGCCCTTCACGCGCCTGGGCGAAGCGACACCCAGCGCCCGCATCTTGCCGCCCTTGACGAAGGGCAGCGTGCTGGGGGAATTGTCGAACATCACCTGCACCACGCCCCCCATGAGGTCGGTCGCCGCCGGCGCGCTGCCGCGATAGGGAATGTGCTGGATGCCGATGCCCGCCTGGGTCTTCAGGAGTTCCATCGTGAGATGGCTGGTGGTGCCGTTGCCCTGCGAGCCGTACGACAGCTTGCCCGGGTGCTTGCGCGCGTAGTCCACCAGTTCGGCCACCGTCTTGAACGGCGCGGACGGATTGGCCACCAGCATGATGGGCACCGCGGCCACCAGGGCGACCGGCGCGAAGCTGGTGGCCGGGTCGTAGCCGGGGTTCTTGTACAGGTGCTGGTTGATGCTGAGCGGGCCGGCGGTGGACAGCAGCAGCGTGTAGCCGTCGGGCTGGGCGCGTGCGACGGCCTGCGCGCCGATGTTGCCGCCGGCGCCGGGACGGTTCTCGACGACCACCGTCTGCTTGAGTTCCGTTCCCAGGCGCGCCGCCAGCGACCGGGCGATGATGTCCGTCGTGCCGCCCGGCGGGAAGGGAACGACGAAGGTGATGGGTTTTTCGGGATAGGCGGCGTGGGCGGACGCGCCGGCGGCAAGCATGGCCGCGGCCAGCAGGAAGCGCGGGTTCAAGGGCATGGGGGGTCTCCTGGATATTTATGGTGGGGAAGGGGCGCGGATCACGCCTGCCGCGGCACAGGCTCGAAGCCGTACAGCGCCTGCGGGTTGTCGACGAGCATCCGGTGGCGGTCGGCCGCGTCGGGTACCCAGAGCGGGATGAGGTCGACCAGGTCGCCGTCGTTGGGCATCGGGCCGGTATGGATGGGATGGGGCCAGTTGCTGCCCCAGATCATGCGATCGGGGCGCGCGGCCACCACGCGGTGGATCATCGGCAGCATGTCGGCGTGCGGGTAGGGCTGGCTGGACAATCGATACAGGCTGGCCAGCTTGATCCAGCAGCGGTCGGTGTCCAGCAGCGACATCACCGTCGCGAAGGACGCCGAATCCAGCCCCTCGTCCGCGCGGATGCGCGCCAGGTGATCCAGCACGTAGTGGCAACGCAGCCCGCGCAGCCGGTCGGCGACGGCCACCAGTTCCTCGGAACGGTGAAAGTGCAGCAGCAGGTGCCAGCCCATTTCGTCGGCCTCGGCGGCCAGGGCTTCCAACTGGTCGAAGCCTACGCCGCCGGAGACCACGGTCGACATCCGGAAGCCGCGTACGCCCCGCGCATGCAGCGCCTCGCGCTCGCGCAGCGGCGTGCCGGGCGGCAGCACAGCGATGCCCTTGATGCGGGGGCCGAGCCGTTCCATGGCGTCCAGCATCGCGGCGTTGTCCGTGCCGTGGGCGCCGCCCTGGACCAGCACGCCGCGGTCGAATCCCAGCGTGGCCAGCATGTCGCGGTACTGGTCGGCCGAGCAGTCTTCCGGCGTATAGCTGCGGTCGGGCGAGAACGGGAAGCGGTCCCGGGGACCGAAGATATGGGCGTGGCAGTCGCAGGAGCCGGGGGGCACGGCGAAGGCGGGCGCGCGGGTATCGCGGTCCGGGCCGGGGCAGGCTTGCATGGCGGGTTCCTTGTTCAGGCCTGGGCGGCCAGTTCGCGCTCGCGTTCGGCGATGCGGATCAGCATCTCGGCACCGCGGTTGGCGGCCGAGACACCCCGGAATACGAAGGCCAGGTTCACCACGGCCTGCATCTCGTGCCAGCTCGCGCCGGCGCGGCGGGCGGCCACGCCATGGATGACCGCGGCGTCGCTCAGCTCGGCCACCAGCATGGCGAAGATCAGCAACTGCACCTGCTTGTCGTCGAAATGGGCGGTCTCCAGCGCGTGCGCCCGGACCTTCTCCTGCAACTCCACCATGAGCGGATCCAGCGCGCCGGTCACGTCCAGCCGGGCCTCGACCCGCGGGGGCAGGAAACCGGCCATCTGGCGGTAGCTGGCGGCGCGCTCTTCCTTGGTGGCGAGGGGGTCGGCATAGGAGCCGAAGGTTTGCTGGACGAAATCCGGATCGGGACGCGAGCGCTGCATGAAATCTCCTTGATCGATTTAAATATAGTAATCGATTATTTTTTGTTTCTTCAATTTTTTGTTTTCATCGATAATTCTTACGAGGACGTATCGAAGCCGCTAGAATGCACGTTGCGCCACGCGCTTTCATTCCGAGTTCCAGCATGACCACACTGACCGATACGTCTTCCGCAAGCGCCCCCACGCTGTCCACCACCCTGGTCGAGGCCCTGCGGGGTTCGATTCTTGGCGGCACGCTGCTGCCCGGCAGCAAGCTCAGGCTGGACGAGTTGCGCGAGCAGTACGACGTCAGCCTGAGCCCGCTGCGCGAAGCGCTGACGCGCCTGGTGTCCGACGGGCTGGTCGTGACCAACGACAAGAAGGGCTACCGGGTGGCGCCGGTCTCGGCCGACGATTTCCGCGAGGTCACGGCCCTGCGGATGAACCTGGAGGTCATGGCCCTGGGCGAGTCGATCCGGCGCGGCGACGAAAACTGGGAAGATGCGCTGGTGGCCGCGTACCACCGGTTGAGCCGGCTCGAGGCCGCGGACCGCAGCGGCGACAAGCTGCCGGCCTGGGAGAAGGCGCACCGCACCTTCCACATCACCTTGTTTTCGGCCTGCGGCATGCCGCTGCTGCTGCGTTTTTGCAATACGCTGCATGACCTGAGCGACCGCTACCGCCGCCTGTTCCTGGCCAGCAATTCGCCCGACCGGAACGTGCCGGCGGAGCACGAGGCCATCTACCAGGCCGCCCTGGGCCGCAATGCCGAACTGGCGTGCGACATCCTGCGGCAGCACCTGTCGCGTACGGGGACGAATCTATTGAGCGTGCTGCCGGACGGGGAGTCCGGCGCGGCCGGCCGTTGACCGCTCAGTTGGCGGGCGGGTAGCCCCGGCTGCCCAGCAGCGACGACAGGTCGCGCGCGGCCTGCAGGACGACCTGTTCGGTGCGGGTGCGGGAATCGGCATCGGCGCCGAATGCCGCCTCGGGGCCCGCCACGCTGATGGCCGCGGCGGCCTCGCCCAGCGCGCCGAACACGGGCGCGGCGCAGGAGTTGATGCCTTGCTCGAATCCCGAGAAGCTCCAGGCACAGCCGCGTTCGCGGTCGGCCGCCAGTTGGGCGCGCAGCTTGCCGGCCTGGGCCGCCGCCGCGGGATCCGCGGCCAGCAGCGCATCCAGGATGGCCGGCGGTTGCCAGGCCAGCAGCATGCGGCCCGGCGTGGTCAGGTGCGCCGCGACGCGGCTGCCGACGCGCACGCTGCTGATTAGGCCGGCCTCGGGCATGTCGCGCAGCAGGTAGACGACGTGGCCGCCATCGAGCGCGGCCAGGTAGGCGGAGACGTTCAACTGGCGCCGCACGTCGGCCAGCACCCGGCGGCCCAGGTCCAGCATGTCGTTGGCCGCGGTGGCGGCGGTGGCCAGTTTCAGGAACGGGAGGCCGATGCGGTGCCCCCCCTGGGGCAGGGCTTCCAGCACGCCTTCGTGTTCCAGCGTGGCGATCAGCCGCATGACCGTGACGCGGTTGACGTCGATGCTGCGGCCGACCTCGCTCAGGTTGGACGTACTGCCGCCGTCGACCACGTAGCGCAACAGCCGGAACGCCCTGACCACCGGCGAGACCAGGGCGCCGGGCTTGCCGGCGGATTCGTCGCTGTCCAGGGGTTCTGCGGAAAATGACATGGAAGATCAGGCCAGGGGCACGGTCCAGGCATTGTATTCGTACACCCAGTCGGCATTGCCGCCTTCCTTGAGCCAGTTGTTGCCGCGCGAGCCGATCTGGACCCGCGCGGTGCGGTCGTGGCGGGCGGCCTCGTAGCGCTTGAGGGCTTGCGCGGGCGCATCGGGGGTGTCCGCCAGGTAGCGGGCCAGCACCACGGCATCCTCGATCGCCATGCCGGCGCCCTGGGCCATGAAGGGCATCATGGGATGGCAGGCGTCGCCCAGCAGGGTGATGTTTCCGCGCGACCAGGAAGGCAGCGGGTCGCGCACGTACAGCGCGGACTTCAGCACTTCGTCGCAGGCCGCGAGCAGCGCCCGCGCCTCGGGATGGAAATCGGCGTAGGAGGCGCGCAGTTCGTCGACGCTGCCCGGCATGGTCCACGACTCATGGCGCCAGCTGTCCTGGGGCGTGGTGGCGAAGATGAAGATATCGCGGCCCAGGTTGAGCGGGAAGGTGACGATCTGGGTCTCGGGATTGGGGCCCCACCACTTGGTGAAGGCGCCCAGGTTGGGCACGCCTTCCAGGCGCGAGGCCGGCACCACGGCGCGATAGGCCACCACGCCGGTGAAGTCGGGATACTCGTCGCCCAGGAGGTGCTTGCGGACCGTGGAGTGGATGCCGTCCGCGCCGACCAGCACGTCCACGCGCTGGGACGTGCCGTCCTCGAAGCGCACAGTGATGCCGTCCGCGCCTTCGTCTATGCCCACGGTGCGCTTGCCGAGGTGGATCGTGGCGGCGGGCACGGCCTGCTCCAGCGCGGCCAGCAGGTCGGCCCGGTGCATGGTCAGCTGGGGCGCGCCATAGCACGTTTCGGCGGCCTGCGACATTTCCAGGCGGGAGGTTTCCTCGCCCGTATCCCAGGTGCGGCTGATGCGGTGCGTGGGGCGGGCCGCGGTCTTGCGCAGTTCGTCGCCCACGCCCAGGCCATCCAGCGCCAGCACGGCGTTCGGGGTGAGGTTGATGTCGGCGCCGACGCGCGCGAACCTGGGGGCCTGCTCGAAAACCACCGATTCCAGGCCGAGCTTGCGCAGGGCGATCGCCGCTGCCAGCCCGCCTATGCCTGCGCCGCTGATACCGATGAGGGGCGATGCCATGGAACTTCTCCTGTGCCGTGCTGGGTTGTACAAAAATGAACGATAAGTTCAAAAAATTCTAGAGACGCGGCAACCGGATGTCAATGGGAAAAACACCTGCGCCTGGCCAGGAAAGGGCACGCACGCAGGCGCCGCTGTGACGAGGAAACAACTTGAGACGGGCGCGAGCGCCCGGGCGCGCGGTCGATGGTACAGTCCTGCCAAAACAAGGCTGGTGTCATGTCTGAGAGCGGATCGCATCCCCGGGCCAAGGCGGCCCACGTCGTCACTTTCCCCGTAATGGCCGCCGCCGGGCCGGCTCGCGGATCCGCGCCGCGAGGGCCGCTTCCTCGATCCGCCCGGTGACGAGGCCGGGCATGAGATCCTGTCTGCTGGCCCTGTGCTGGCTGTTCGTCCTGGCCGGGCCGGCGCGCGCGGACGAACGCATCCTCGAATTCTTCAGCGACATCAAGGTCGAGCGCAGCGGTGACCTCCTGGTGACCGAGAACCTGCGCGTACGCTCCGAAGGCAAGCAGATCAAGTACGGATTGCAGCGGGATTTCGCGCGCTTGTACCGGCGCGCCGATGGCAGCCGCGCGGCCGCCGGTCTGGACGTCGTCTCGGTGCGGCGCGACGGCCGGGCCGAACCGTTCGTTTCGTCGCGCCTGCGGGACGGCGTGCGGATCTCCACCGGCCGTCCGGACGTGGTGTTCCGTCCCGGCGAATACCAGTACACCCTGGTGTATCGCGTCACGCGGCAGTTGCAGGCGGCCGGCGCCGAGGACAGGCTGGCCTGGGACGTGACGGGCACGGATTGGTCCCTGCCCATCGACCGGGTGCGTGTGCGGGTCGTGCTGCCGTCGGACGAACCGGTCCGGCAGGCCGCGGTGGCCGGCGGCGCCGGCGCGCCGGGGCGGGTGCAGGAAAAGGAGGCCGGACGCGTGGTGTTCGTCTCCACGCGCGTGCTGGAGCCAGGCCAGAACATGACGGTCGAACTCGGTTGGCCGGCGGGCGAGGTGCGGCGGCCCGGGCCGCTCAAGGCCTGGTGGTACGGTGTGCAGGACCACGCCGAGTTCTGGGTCGCCGGCGTCGGGCTCGCGCTGCTGCTGCTTTATTACCTGGCCGCCGCCACGCAGGCGTGGCGGCTGGGGCGGCATGACAGGACGCCGCAGGCCGATCCGCCGGAAGGCCTGTCCGCGCCCGCGCTGCGCTACGTATACCGCAAGGGCTATGACCGCTGGGCCTTCCTGTCCGGCATGATGGAATTGCTGGCCCGCCGTTCGGTGCAGGTGCTGGAGCGGGCGGACGGACGCTATCTCGAGCGCCTTCCCAACCAGACCGGCAGCGATGCGCGCCACGATCCGCTGCTCAACGCCATGCTGGGCCGTTTTTTCGCGGGCGGCCGCACCCTGCTGCGCCTGGACGGACTGTACCGGCGCTGCTACGACGAAGCGCAAGGCGGCCAGCGTGAATGGCTGGACGAGGCCTATGCCCGCTCGCTGTTCGTGGTCTACGGCGATCGCGCGCGCAAGGGGGCCTATCTCTGGATCGCCATGACGGTGGCCCTGGTCGGACTCGCCATCGTCCGCGAGGGCAATCCGCTGTCGTGGGCCGCCTGGGGCATCCTGCTGCCGCTGCCCGCGGTGCCGGCCTGGTTCGCGGTCTATGCGCAGTGGCGGGCCGGGGCGACCAGCCTGGCGAGCCGCACGGTGCTGAGCGTGCTGGGACTGCTGTGCCTGGCGGGCGGGCTCGCGGTGCTGGCTACGCACGTGGAGTCGGCCAGGCTGCTGCTGATCGGGCTGGCGCCGCTGGCCTCGCTGGTGCTGGTGTGCGCGGGCTTTCTCGGCCTGCGCGGCTATACCGCGCAAGGGCGGGCCCTGCGGGCCCGGATAGACGGCTTCCGCAGGTTCCTCGCCCGTCCGCCGGTCCTTGCGCCGGCCGATGCGGAAAGCGCGCTCGCCCGCTACGAACGTTACCTGCCGCATGCGCTGGCCCTGGGCGTGGATCGCCGCTGGGCGGCCGCGCATGCGGCGCAGGCGCGAAGCGCGGCCTCTGCCGCGCGGGTGGACATGCAGGCCCGCTATGGCGGCCTCCACGACCCGCTGGCCCGGCCGCGCGCGGTGATGCGCACGCTGGACCGCTGGGCCGCCAAGGCCTCGCCGGTTCGCGCCCCGCGCACCGCGCGCGGCGGGGATGCGGAAGAGGCCGGCGAAGGCCGGCGGTAAAATCGGGCAAACACGGAGTTCCCCGCATGGCAATCACCCTCAAGTCCCCGCAGGAAATCGAAGCGATGCGCGTGGCGGGCGGCATGGCGGCCGAGGTCCTGGAGATGATAGGCGAGTATGTCCAGCCGGGCGTCTCGACCGAAGAACTCGACCGCCGCTGCTACGAATACATCACCCAGGTCCAGAAGGCCATTCCCGCCAACGTCGGCTACCACGGCTTTCCCAAGACGCTGTGCACGTCCATCAACGGCGTGGTCTGCCACGGCATACCCAAGCCCGAGGACGTGCTGCGCGACGGCGACATCATCAACATCGACGTCACCGTGATCCGGGACGGCTGGCACGGCGACACGAGCCGCATGTTCTACGCCGGCACGCCGTCGCCGGAGGCCGAGCGCCTGGTCAACGTCACGCTGGAAAGCATGCTGCGCGGCATCGCCGCGGTGCGGCCGGGCGCGACGCTGGGCGACGTGGGCGCGGCCATCCAGACCTATGCCGAAGATGCCGGGTTCTCGGTGGTGCGCGATTTCTGCGGGCACGGCATCGGCCGCAAGTACCACGAGGCGCCCCAGGTACTGCACTACGGCCGGCCGAACAGCGGCCTGCGCCTGAAGAAGGGGATGGTGTTCACCATCGAGCCCATGCTCAACGCCGGGCGCCACGAGGTACAGGTGCTGGACGACGACTGGACCGTGGTGACCGTGGACGGTTCGTGGTCCGCGCAGTGGGAGCACATGGTGGCCGTGACGGACGACGGCTACGATATCCTGACCGCCTGGCCGAACCGCCGCTGAGATTTCCGTTCTGTCCGTGGCCCGCAGCGCCGGGCCATGCCGTTCCCGCCGCCGCGTCCGTATCGGCGCGGCGCGTGTTTCCCAGTCATCCTCTTGTCCTGCCGGTCGTATCCATGCCGTCTTCCGCTTCCGCTTCACGCCCCGACGCCCACAGCCCCCTGGCGCAGTGGCTGGCCTATCTCGAATCCATCCACAGCCGGCCGATAGACATGGGCCTGGACCGCGTGCGCGAGGTGGCCGGGCGCCTGGGGCTGGCCCTGGATGCGGTCACCATCGTGGTGGGGGGCACCAACGGCAAGGGCTCGACCTGCGCCATGCTCGAGGCCATGCTGCTGAGCGCCGGGTACAAGGTCGGGCTCTACACCTCGCCGCACCTGCTGGATTTCAACGAACGGGCGCGCGTGAACGGCGAACCCGCCAGCGACGCCGCGCTGACCGAGCAGTTCGCCGCCGTGGACGCGGCCCGTGGCGATACGTCGCTGACTTATTTCGAACTGACCACGCTCGCCATCCTGCGTCTGTTCGCGCAGTCGGGGCTGGACGCGGTCATCCTGGAAGTCGGGCTGGGCGGCCGCCTGGACGCGGTCAACATCGTCGACGCGGACTGCGCCATCGTGACGAGCGTCGACCTGGACCATGTCGAGTGGCTGGGCGACGACCGCGAGAAGATCGGCTGGGAGAAAGCCCACATCTACCGCCCCGGCAAGCCCGCCATCTGCGCCGATCCCATGCCGCCGCAATCGCTGGTGGACTACGCCGGGAGCATAGGCGCCGACCTCTGGCGCTTCGGGCGCGACTACAACTACGCGGGCGACAAGCAGCAATGGAACTATGGCGGCCGCCACCAGCGCCGCAACGCGCTGGCCTATCCGGCGCTGCGCGGCGCCAACCAGTTGCTGAACGCTTCGGCGGCGCTGGCCGCGCTCGAGGCCCTGCACGACCGGCTGCCGGTGCCCCAGCAGGCGGTGCGGCTGGGCCTGTTGCAGGTGCAATTGCCCGGCCGCTTCCAGATCCTGCCCGGGCAGCCCACGGTGATCCTGGACGTGGCGCACAACCCCCACGCCGCCGCCGTGCTGGCCGACAACCTCGACAACATGGGGTTTTATCCGTACACCTATGCGGTGTTCGGGATGCTGGGCGACAAGGACATCGACGGTGTCATCGCCAAGCTGGGCGACCGCGTCGACCATTGGTATTGCGCCGGCCTGCCCGGGCCGCGCGGGCTGGGCGGCGAGGAACTGGCCGCGCGCCTGCGGGCCCGAGGCGTCAAGGAAGACAAGGACTCGTCGATCCAGGCCTACGCCGACCCCGCCGCGGCCTATGCGGCGGCGCGGGAAAGGATGGGCGAGGGTGATAGAATCCTGGTCTTCGGATCTTTCCTTACCGTGGCAGGCGTGTTGGCGTCGATGCGTGCGGCCAGGCCCGCCCGCGCGGTCTGAGCCGGAGCCCCCTCAGGGGGCGGCGCAAGACCCTGCCGCCCGTTTCAGCCGGACGTATCAATGGGATTGCTCGAGCGCAAGAAGAAGGCGGCCACGACCACGGCCAAATCCAGCCGCGCCGGCTATGCAGCCGGGGCCGATTCGCAGGATCCCGCCCAGGAAGCGCGCCGCCGCGCCAGGCGCCGCCTGGTAGGCGCCATCGCCCTGGTCCTGGCGGCGGTCGTCGTGCTGCCCATGGTGCTCGATTCCGAGCCGCCCATGCTGCCGGACGACATCCCCATCCAGATTCCCGACCGCAACCTGGCCACGCCCGAACCGGTGGCCAAGGCGCCGGCACCCGAGGCGCCCGCCGCGCCGCCTCCGGCCGAGACGCCCGCGCCGCAGCCCAAGCCGGAGCCCAAGCCGGAGCCCAAGCCGGAGCCCGCGGCGCCCCCCGCGCCCAAGCCGGAGCCTCCGAAGCCCGAGGCGCCCAAGCCCGAGCCGGCGAAGCCGCTGGCCCAGCCCGAACCTCCCAAGCCCGCGCCGCCCAAGCCGGCGCCCAGCGACACGGCCCGCGCCGATGCCGCGCGCGCCGAGGCTGCCCGGGCCCGCGCCTTGCTGGAAGGCGGCACGTCCGCCCCGGCGGCGCCCAAGCCCGACAGCAAGGGCAGTTTCGCGGTGCAGATCGCGGCGTTTTCCACCGAGGAGCGCGCCAACGACATGCGCGACCGGCTCAGCGCCGCAGGCATCAAGAGTTTCACCGAGCGCGTGAAGACCGGCAAGGGCGACGTGTTCCGCGTCCGGGTCGGTCCCTTCGCCTCGCGCGAGGCGGCCGATGCCGCCCGGGCGCGTGTCAGCTCGGCCGGTTTCAGTAGTTCCATCGTGCCGCTGTGACCAGTTTCGACTACGGCGTCCTGCTGATCCTGGGCGCGTCGGTGGTGATCGGCCTGTTCCGCGGCCTGGTGAAGGAAGTCCTGTCGTTGATCGCCTATGTCGCCGCATTCGTGGTGGCGGTGCGCTACGGACCGCTGGCCTACGAGTGGCTGGCGGCGTATATCGAGAATTCGGGCCTGCGCGCGATCGTGGCCTACGCGGGCGTGTTCATTGCCGTGCTGCTGGCGGTAGGCCTGGTCAACGTGGCGCTGGGGCTGCTGCTCAAGGCCACCGGCTTGTCGCTGGCCGATCGCGGCCTGGGTGCCGTGTTCGGCCTGGTGCGCGGCGTGGTCATCGTGATGGTCCTGGTGGTGGCGGCGGGATTCACGCCCTTGCCCAAGGAGCCGTGGTGGACCGGAGCCGTCCTGTCTCCCTATGCGGAAGAGGGCGTGCGGGCGGTCAAGCCGTATGTGCCGGAACAGTTCGCGGACTGGATCCGCTATTAAGAAGTTTGTGCTGCTGATAAGAGGCTCTCATGTGTGGAATCGTCGGTGTCGTCTCGCACGCGCCGGTTAATCAGTTGCTCTACGACAGTCTGCTGCTGCTGCAGCATCGCGGTCAGGATGCGGCGGGCATCGCCACGTCCCAGGGCAATACCTTCAATATGTACAAGGCGCATGGCCTGGTCCGCGACGTCTTCCGTACGCGCAACATGCGTTCGCTGCCCGGAAACTCGGGCATCGGCCAGGTCCGCTACCCGACCGCCGGTTCCAGCTCCAGCGCGGAAGAAGCCCAGCCGTTCTACGTCAACGCGCCGTTCGGCATCACCTTCGCCCACAACGGCAACCTGACCAACTGGGAGTCGCTGCGCGAGGAGCTGTTCCGCGTCGACCGCCGCCACATGAACACCAATTCCGATTCGGAAGTGCTGCTCAATGTGCTGGCGCACGAGCTGCAGCGCGCCTCGAACGGCGTGTCGCTGGACGAGGACGCCATCTTCCGGGCCGTGTCGGCGGTGCACAAGCGCGTGCGCGGCGCCTATGCGGTGGTGGCCGAGATCGCCGGCTACGGCATGCTGGCCTTCCGCGACCCCTACGGCATCCGGCCCCTGTGCCTGGGCAAGGTCGAGACCGAGGGCGGCGTCGAGTGGATGGTGGCCTCGGAGTCGGTCACGCTCGAAGGCATGGGCTTCAAGTTCGAGCGCGACGTGGCGCCCGGCGAAGCCGTGTTCATCGACCTGAACGGCCGCTTTACCTCGCGCCAGTGCGCGGACAACCCGCAACTGAGCCCCTGCATCTTCGAATACGTCTATTTCGCGCGGCCCGATTCGCTGATGGACGGCGTGTCGGTGTACAGCGCGCGCCTGCGCATGGGCGAATACCTGGCGGACAAGGTTGCCCGCAACCTGCGCCTGGGCGACGTCGACGTGGTGATGCCGATTCCCGACTCGGCCCGGCCGGCGGCGATGCAGCTGGCCGCGCGGCTGAACCTGGACTACCGCGAGGGGTTCATCAAGAACCGCTATGTCGGCCGTACCTTCATCATGCCCGGCCAGGCGGTGCGCAAGAAGTCCGTGCGCCAGAAGCTCAACGCCATGAGCGAGGAGTTCAAGGGCAAGAACGTGCTGATCGTGGACGACTCCATCGTCCGCGGCACCACCAGCGGCGAGATCGTCGAGATGGCCCGCGCGGCGGGGGCCAACAAGGTGTTCTTCGCGTCGGCGGCGCCTCCGGTGCGCTTCCCGAACGTGTACGGCATCGACATGCCCACCCGCAGCGAACTGATCGCCCATGGCCGCTCCGACGAGGAGATCGCCCGGGTGATCGGCGCCGACGCGCTGATCTACCAGGACCTGGCCGCCATGCGCCAGGCAGTCAGCGACATGAATCCGGCGCTGACCCGGTTCGAGTCGTCGTGCTTCGACGGGCATTACGTGACGGGCGACGTGACGCCGGAGTACCTGGACCACATCGAGCGCATGCGCAAGAGCCGTGGCGAGGAAAGCGGGGCCGGCGGCCTGCGCGTCAACATGGGCTCCGCCGCGAACGAAATGTGACCCCACCCCTACGCCCGCCCCCTGAAGGGGGCGGCGCTGGCGGACCGGCAAAGCCGGATCCGCGGCGCCCTGGGCCGATATGAGCGGAGGTTTTTGCCTCCGCTTTTTTTTAGATCTTTTTCTGTATATGCACATTACGAACCGGTCGTTTTATTCATAAGCCGGTCTTTGTAAGCTGCAAGCCTGGGTGCGCGCCCGCGCGGGATACGCATGCCCGCTCCGGCCCGAAGCGTCGGCGCGCTCCGCCCATCGCCAATCGGCCACATCTAGAGGCTTGCTGCATGTACCAGTATCAACCCGTCGATCAGTTGCTGGTCGATCAACGCGTCGCCCAGTTCCGTGACCAGACGCGGCGTTTCCTGAACGGGCAACTCAGCGAAGACGACTTTCGCACGCTGCGCCTGCAGAACGGCCTGTATATCCAGCGCCACGCGCCCATGCTGCGGATCGCCGTGCCCTACGGCATGCTGGCCTCGCGCCAGCTCCGCACGCTGGCATACATCGCGCGCAAGTGGGACCGCGGCTACGGGCATTTCAGCACCCGGCAGAACATGCAGTTCAACTGGCCCAAGCTGGAAGACGTGCCCGACATCCTGGCCGAACTGGCCAAGGTGCAGATGCACTCGATCCAGACCAGCGGCAACGACATCCGCAACACGACCACGGACCAGTTCGCCGGCGTCGCGCCGGACGAGATCGTCAATCCCCTGGTCTGGTGCGAACTGATTCGGCAGTGGTCCACCTTCCATCCCGAGTTCGCGTTCCTGCCCCGCAAGTTCAAGATCGCGGTCAGCGGCGCGGTCACCGACCGGGCCGCGGTGGGCGTGCACGACATCGGCCTGCAGGCGGTCGAGCAGGACGGCGAGATCGGTTTTCGCGTCTGGGCGGGCGGCGGCCTGGGGCGCACGCCGCTGGTGGGGCAACTGATCAACCCGTACGTGCCCTGGCAGCACCTTCTGACCTATCTGCAGGCCATCCTGCGGGTCTACAACCTGCATGGCCGGCGCGACAACAAGTTCAAGGCGCGCATCAAGATCCTGGTCAAGGAATTGACGCCGCAGGTGTTCGCCGAAGAGGTCGAACGCGAATGGCAGCATCTGAAGGACGGCCCGGAGACGGTCACCGCCGAGCGGATCCAGGCCATCGCCGAGCGCTTCACGGCGACGCCTTATGCCGCCGACCCGGGCCCGGACACGTCGGCCCAGCACGCCGGCAATGACCCGCGCTTCGCGCGCTGGCTGCGGCGCAATACCCATCACCACAAGGTCCACGGCTATGCCGCCGTGACGCTGTCGCTCAAGCGCACGGGCGTGCCGCCGGGCGACATCACCGCCGACCAGATGGACGCGGTGGCCGACCTGGCCGACCGCTACAGCTTCGGCGAGATGCGCGTCTCGCACGAGCAGAACCTGGTGTTCACCGACGTGGCGCGAAGCCAGCTCTACGAACTGTGGAAGGAGCTCGACCAGCTGGGCCTGGCCACGCCCAACATCGGTTTCCTGACCAACATCATCGCCTGCCCGGGCGGCGACTTCTGTGCGCTGGCCAACGCGGTGTCGATACCGGTGGCCGAGGCGATCCAGCGCCGCTTCGACGACCTCGACTACCTGCACGAGATCGGCGAACTGGACCTGAACATCTCCGGCTGCATCAATTCCTGCGGGCATCACCACGTGGGCCACATCGGCATCCTGGGCGTGGACAAGGCCGGCGAGGAGTGGTACCAGGTCACGCTGGGCGGCCGCCAGAGCGGGGCCGCCAAGCCGCTGCCGGACATCGAATCCATGCGGGGCGCCGGCGCGGCGATCGGCCGCGTCATCGGCCCGTCGTTCGCGCGCGAGGAAGTGGCCGACGTGGTCGCCACGCTGGTGGAGACCTACATCGACCTGCGCGACAGCGACGCCGAGCGCTTCATCGACGTGGTCGAGCGCGTGGGCATCGATCCCTTCAAGACCCGCGTCTACGCCGAGCGCCAGCAGGCCAAGGCGGCCCAGGTGGAGGCCGCTCATGTCTGAGTCGCAGCAAGCCGCCACGCTGATCCGGCACCGCAACCTGGAGGTCGACACCTGGAAGCGTTTCGAGCCCACCGAGACCCGGCCGCTGCCGGCCGATGACGAGGACTGGCTCGTGCCGCTGTCCGTGTGGCGGTCGGCGCGCGCCGAGCTGCGCGGACGCCGCCGGCCCGTGGGGGTGCTGCTGGGGCCCGCCGACGATCCCGCCGAGCTGGCCGAGGAGGGCAGGATAGACCCGACCGGACTGGCGCTGATCGCGGTCGATTTTCCCATCTACACCGATGGCCGGGGCTATTCCATCGCCTACCTGCTGCGTACGCGGCTGGGCTGGCAGGGGGAGCTGCGAGCCGTGGGCGACGTGATGATAGACACCGTCCACTACCAGGCCCGCTCAGGTTTCGACAGCTTCGCGATCAAGCCCGGCCACGATCCCGAGCAGGCCCTGCGGGCTTTCGGCACCTTCACGGCCGCCTACCAGCAAAGCTATCCGGTTCCCGCCGCGCGGCAGGGTTGATCCATGGGCAAAGTCTATCTGGTGGGCGCGGGCCCTGGCGCGGCGGACTTGCTGACCGTGCGCGCGGCCCGGTTGCTGCAGCAGGCCGACGTGGTCTTCCATGACGCGCTGGTGGACGGCGAGGTGCTGGCGCTGGCCCCCCGGGCCCAACTCGTGGCCGTGGGCAAGCGCTGCGGGCAGTTGTCCACGGTGCAGCAGTTCATCAACCGCCAACTGGTCGATGCCGCCCGCCGGCATGCCTGCGTGGTGCGGCTCAAGGGGGGCGACCCCATGCTGTTCGGGCGCGCGCAAGAGGAGATCGCCGCCCTGGCCAAGGCGGGCATCGAGGTCGAGGTGGTGCCCGGCATCAGCGCGGCCTTCGGCGCCAGTTCGGCGCTGGGCCTGTCGCTGACGCGCCGCGGCCTGAGCCGCAGCGTCGTGTTCCTGACGCCCGCCGTGGGCAGCGGCGAGCGTCCCCACGCCTGGGCGGACGCCGCCCGGGGCGCCGATACCGTGGTGCTGTACATGGCCAGCCGCCAAGCCGAGGCGATCGCCCAGGGGCTGATGGCCACCGGCATGCCGCCGGGACGTCCGGCGGTGCTGGTCGAGAATGCCAGCCTGCCGGCCCAGCGCGTGCTGCCGACCACGCTGGGGCGCCTGCCCGAGGCCGCGCAGCAGCTGGGCACGGGTCCGGCGCTCATCATGGTGGGCGAGATCTACGCCGAACTGCTCGAGCAGGCCGCGGGCCGCCTGGAAGCGGAAACGAGGCGGACGGCTGCGGCCTGACTTCATTTCTCTTACACTTCGGTCATGTTGATCGAAGACTACGGACTCGCGCTGGGCAAGAGTTTCCTGTTTTCCCTGGCGACACTGCTCCCCATCCTGAATCCCACGGCGACGGCACCGATATTCCTGTCCCTGACCGAGGGCGCTTCCCCCGGCGTGCGGGAGGTGCTCGCGGCCCGCATCGCCCGCAACGTTCTCCTGCTGCTGTTCGCGGCGATGCTGATCGGGTCCATCGTGCTCGATTTCTTCGGCATCTCGCTGGCCATCGTCCGCGTGGGCGGGGGGCTGCTGGTGGTCGCGAGCGCCTGGCGCCTGCTCAACTCCAGCGATGGCGGCGCGGAGCGCTCGGCCCGCCTGGCCGAGGGTTTCACCGTTGAAATGGCCAACCGCCGGGCCTTCTATCCCCTGACGTTCCCCATCGCCTGCGGTCCGGGCTCCATCGCCGCGGCCATCACCGTGGGGGCGAGCCTGCACGATCACGCCTCGCTGTTCATCAGCGGCACCCGCATCGCCGGCGCGGTGCTGGGGCTGTCGCTGGTGGCGGCATCGGTGCTGCTGTGTTTCCGTTATGCCCAGCAGTTGCTGCGTCTGCTGGGCGATACGGGAACTGTCGTGTTCCTGCGCTTGTCAGCATTCATTCTGCTTTGCCTCGGGGTCCAGATCGTATGGGATGGGGCCTCCGAACTGCTCCTGAGCGTACTGCGCCAGGTCCCGCTGCACCCACCTACCTGAGAGCCCTCGCGGCCTTTATCCATGAAAACCGTACTCGTTGATCGCCTGCTCGCATTCGCCGCCATCGCCAGCCTGGGAGCCGTGGCGGTCGCGCTGGTGTCGCAGCACGTCTTCGACATGCAGCCCTGCGCCTGGTGCGTGCTGCAACGCCTGATCTATCTCGCGATTGCGGTATTCGCAGTGCTGGGGCTGGTTCTTCGCCGGCTGGCGGCGGCGCAGAAGGCCTGCGCCGGCATCGTGGCGGTGCTGGCGCTGGCCGGCGTCGCCACCGCCATCTACCAGCACAACGTGGCGTCCCAGCTGATGAGCTGCGACCAGACCTTCGCCGACCGCTTCATGACGGGCTCGGGCCTGGATGGGGCGCTGCCCGCGGTGTTCGGCATCTATGCGACCTGCGCCGACGCGGCGGTGGACCTGCTGGGCGTACGATACGAGATATGGAGCGTGCTGCTGTTCGCGGTGCTGGCCGTGGCAGGCATTGCCGCCCTGATGCTGCGCCGGCGTCCGCGATCGCTGTTCGCGGGCGGCGCCCAATAGGAGTCCGTCATGCAGGCCCGCGCCACGCCTCCGGTCCACTTCCGTGAAATCTCCGCCGGCGGAGGGCGGCGCCTGGGCGTGGCCACGCTCGATGCGCAGGCCACGCTCAATGCCCTGTCGCTGGAAATGGCCGAAAGCCTGGCGGCGCAGCTCGATGCCTGGGCCGCAGATCCGGCCATCGCGGTCGTGGTGCTGGAAGGGGAAGGGCGCGCGCTATGCGCCGGCGGCGACCTGCGAAGCGTGTACCGCGAGATGCTCGAACACCGGGGCGACGGTCCGCCGCGCCGCATCGCCCGTTTCTTCGAGCGCGAATACGGCCTGAACCACGCGATCCATGTCTATCCCAAGCCGCTGCTGTGCTGGGGCAACGGCATCGTCATGGGCGGGGGCATGGGCCTGCTGATGGGCGCGAGCCACCGCGTCGTCACGGAAACGTCGCGCCTGGCCATGCCCGAGATCGTCATCGGCCTGTTTCCCGACGTGGGCATGTCCTGGGCCCTGAACCGCATGCCGGGCAAGTCGGGCCTGTTCCTGGGGCTGACCGGCGCGACGCTGCAAGCCGCCGACGCGCTGTTCGCCGGCTGGGCCGACTACCACATCGCCCATGCCCGCAAGCAGCAGGTGCTGGATGCGCTGGCCAGGCAGGCCTGGGCCGGCGATCGCCGCACCGACGACCTCCTGCTGCACGACGTGCTCGATGCCTGCCACGCCGCCCCGGATCCGGCGGAAGGCCCGTTGCGGCGCAATCTGGATGCCGTGGCGGCGCTGTGCCGGGCACCGGCGCTGGACGACGTCATCGGCGCCATCCTGCAATACGACGGCGGGGACCCGTGGCTGGAGGGGGCGCGCGATGCCCTGGCCAAGGGCGCGCCGAGCACCGCGCGGCTGGCCTGGGAACTGCAGCATCGCACGCGCCATATGTCGCTGGCCCAGGTCTTCCAGCTGGAGTACCAGGTCGCCCTGTGGTGCTGTACCCGCGGCGACTTCCAGGAAGGCATCCGGGCCTTGCTGATCGACAAGGACCGCCGTCCCGCCTGGAAGGCCACCCATGGGACCGAGGTCGGGGCCGCCTGGGCCGACCGGGCCTTCCGCGACATGGCCGCGGATTTTCCCGTGCCGGCTTCGTTGCGGGCCCTGGCCGGATAGCGGCCGCGAGCCTGCCGCCGTGTCCCGGTCCGAGCGCCTGTTCGCCTTGCTCCAGGCCCTGCGGCGCCGCAGGCGGCCGGTCAGCGGGCGGCTGCTGGCCGAGGAGCTGGGCGTCAGCCTGCGTACGCTCTATCGCGACATCGCCAGCCTGCAGGCCCAGGGTGCCCAGATCGAGGGCGAGCCCGGCCTGGGCTACGTGCTGAAACCGGGTTTCCTGCTGCCTCCCATGATGTTCTCGGAAGAAGAGATCGAGGCCCTGGTGCTGGGGTCGCGATGGGTGGCCCGCCGCACCGACGGACCGCTGGCCTGGGCGGCCCGCAATGCCCTGGCCAAGATCGCCGCCGTCCTGCCCGACGAGCTGCGCCACGGCCTGGATACGTCCGCGCTGCTGGTGGGGCCGGCGTCCGCCCAGGAGCGGGTGGACCTGTCCGAGATCCGCCGTGCGATCCGTGCCGAACACAAGCTCGACATCGTCTACCGCGACGGCGATGGCGCCGCCTCGCATCGCCTCATCTGGCCGTTCGGCCTGGGGTTCTTCGAGCAGTCGCGCGTGGTGCTGGGCTGGTGCGAACTGCGCCAGGATTTCCGCCATTTCCGGACCGACCGCATCCAGGCCATGACCGCCACGGACCAGCGCTACCCGCGCCGGCGCCAGGCCTTGCTGAAGGCATGGCGCGAGAAAGAGGGCATTCCTCCACAGGAAGTTTGATGCTGCCAGAAATTGGCAGCATGGGTCGCTATCCTGGACACGTCTACCAACCAGGAGCGACTTCATGGACCATCCCAACTTCGTCATTCTCTACGTCGACCAACCCGAGGCCAGCGGCCGGTTCTATGCGGACCTGCTGGGCGCCCGCCCGATCGAATCCTCGCCCACCTTCGTGCTGTTCGCGCTGGATACCGGCCTGATGCTCGGCCTGTGGTCGCGGCACACCGTCGAGCCGCCGGCCGGCGCGCCGGCCGGCGGCAGCGAACTCGTCTTGCGCATGGACAGCTACGAGGCGGTCGACGCGCGCTGCGCGGACTGGACGGCGCGCGGCATTTCGCTGCTCATGCCTCCCACGACCCTGGAGTTCGGCCGCTCCTTCGTCGCGCGGGATCCGGACGGGCATCGGTTGCGCGTGTTCGCCCCCGAAGCGGCACGATAGCCTGTCAGTCGCTGGCGGGGATGATGGGCAGCGTCAGATAGGACGCCTGTTCCGGTCCGCTGTACACGGTGGTACGGCCCTGGAAATCCTCGCCGCCGCGATCCGCGGGGTCGGTATGGGTGAGCCGGCCCTTGATGCCTTCGAATTCGAAATCCCTGCCTTGTATCGTCAGGCGCAGGCGGTAGCCGCGCGGGATGACGATGGAGGTGGGCCAGATTTCGAGGTCGAGGGGATAGGCGGTACCGGGTTCGATCTTCTGGACCTCGTCGTGCGCATGGAAGATCCGGTAAGGCATGGACATCTGTTCGTCGACCTTGCGGTGCGAGGCGCGCAGCCATCCCCGGGTCAGCGGCGTCGGTTCGTGGGCGCCGTCGAAGACGATTTCCTTGCCGTCGGGATCGAAAAGCCGGAGGACGGCGAAGAGGTCGGCATCCCGGGTGGAGGAGGACACCCAGATGCGCAGCGGGATGAAGCCGGTGATCTCGGTCGTGGCTTCGAAGGGCGGGGTGGTGAAGTCCAGGTGCTCGTGCTGGGCCTGAAAGCCGGCGCTGGCGGCTTGGGCGGGAGCGGCGGTATCGAGGGTCGCGTTGCCCGGATGCAGGTAGAACCTGGTCCACCGGGTGCGCGCGAGCGGAAACTCGTGTTCGGCGCGGCGGATTTCGCCCTCTACGGTCCGGATGGACAGCAGGACGGGCGGGGTCTGGTCCCAGCCGTTGGGCAGGCCTTTCAGGAAGTGATCGAAGAATTGTTTTTGCAGCGCGATGTAGCGGGGCAGGTAGAAGCTTTCGTAGTGGGTGCCGATGTGCATCGACAGCCATTTCTGCGTGGAGCCGGCACGCAGGTAGCCTTCGATGTTGCCGCGCAGGTGGTTGCCGGGGCCTCCCCAGTTGCCGGCGGACAGGACGGGGACGGTGATGCGGGAAAGGTCGGGCGTGCGTTCCTTGTGCCAGGCGTCGCACAAGCCGTGCCGCGCCATTTCCGCGGGATAGTCGCTGCGGTTGGCGGCCAGCAGGGCTGCGCTCAGCGCGGGGCCGGTCGTGGGCTGGCCGTCGTCGCGGTCGCGATAGGGGGTATCGCCGTTGCCATGCTGGTTGGACAGCACCTGCTTGGGCCACCATGAGTTCAGGAAGCCGTTGCTGCGGATGCCGCCATGGTAGCCGTAGTCGCGGTAGTGGTCGGACCGGCCCTCCCAGGGCACGATGGCGGCCAGGTGCCTGGGACGCAGCGCGGCGACACGCCATTGGGTGGCGGCATAGTACGAGATGCCGATCAGGCCGACCTTGCCGTTGCTCCAGGATTGCGTGCCGGCCCACTCGATGGCGTCGCGGTAGTCCTGGATTTCGCGCGGCGACATGGGGTCGAGGTAGCCCGGCGACTTGCCGCTGCCGCGCGCGTCGACGTGGATGACGACGTAGCCGTCGGGCACCCACCGCTCGGGGTCCACGGTTTCCCAGCGCAGGTAGCGGCCAGTGGAGCCGTCCTGGCACAGGCCGGGATGCAGGCGCTGCAGTTTCTCCCATTGCGGCTTGAAGCCGTCGGCGAAGTGGACGTCCTTGCCGTATACCCCCTGGGCCATGACGACAGGGTAGCGCCCCGGTTCGGCGGGGCGGAAAACGTTCGCCTTCAGGACGATGCCGTCGTCCATCGGGATCTCGACGTCTTTTTCGAAGACGAGGGCATGGGGGGCGGCTCGATGCCGGGCTGGGGTGTTCGGTTCGGTCACGATCGGGTCTCCGCTTGCGTGGCTATTGTTTTTCGATCCTGGCGGCCTGCATGATGTCGGTGTAGGTCGCGGTTTCCTTGGCGAGGTAGTTCGCCATGTCCTGGGGCGACCCGCCCGCCACGTCCAGCCCCATGGAGGCAAGGCGCTCCTTGATCGCGGGCGAGGCCAGCGCGTCGTTGAAGGCGCGGTTCAGCTTGGCGACGATCTCGGGCGGCGTGCCCGCCGGGGCCAGCGCCCCCTGCCAGCCACCCTGGACTTCATAGCCGGCGACGCCGGCTTCCTCCATCGTCGGCACGTCGGGCAATTGCGGGAAACGCGTCGAGCCGGTCACGGCGATCGCGCGCAGCGTTCCGCTCTTGACCTGTTCGATCGCCGAGACCGGGTTGAGGAAGGCCAACTTCACTTCGCCGGACATGACCGCATTCATGGCGGGGGCGGCGCCCTTGTAGGGGACGTGTACCAGGTGGGTGCCCGCCTTGTAGTTGAAGTACTCGGCGACCAGGTGCATGGTGTTGCCGATGCCGGCCGAGCCGTAGGGGATGTTGGAGTTGGCCGGCTTGGCGAGCTTGACCAGGTCCTGCACGGTCTTGACCGGCAGGGAGGGCGTGACCACGAGTACCTGGCCGCGCGTCGATCCCACCAGCACGACGGGGACGAAATCCTTGGCGGTGTCGTAGGGCAGGGACTTGTACAGCAGGGGATTGATGACGTGCGAGCCGGTCGTGTAGAGCAGGGTATAGCCGTCGGCCGGCGCCTTGGCCACGAGCTCCGACGCGATGATGGAGTTGGCTCCCGCGCGGTTCTCCACGATGACCGCCTGCTTGAGCCGCTTGCCCATTTCCTGGGCGAGGATGCGCGACACGGTGTCGGGGTTGCCGCCGGGCGAAAAGGGCAGGATCAGCTTGATGGGACGGTCGGGAAACGTGTCGCCGCCGGCGGCGGGCGCGGCGATGGTCAGGGCTGCGAGGCAGGCTGTGGAAAGCCCAGCCAGAAAAACCGGGTTCTTCATGATGTGTTCCTCCTCCATGGCGGTATTCCCGACGGGATCGGGACGCGCCTCTTGTCGTTGTCGTTCAGGCGGTCTGGAAAAAAATCGATAAAACTCTCAATGAAAATTTTTGTCGATAAAATTATATGGATAAAAACAATATCGACGATCAAGGAAAACCCCGAGCCCTCATGAAATAAAAGAATGTTTCCTTATATAAAGTAATCTTATATAATGCCTCGTACGCAATTCATCCGGCATCCACGAGGAGACAAGCCATGAGCGCCAACCAGACCGCCGTCCAGTCCAACGACCAATCGCCCGTACTCGTCGATTTCGAAGACGGCATCGCATGGGTCACCTTGAACCGGCCCACGAAACGCAACGCCATCAACCCGGGCATCGTCTACAACATGGTCCGGGTGCTGGAGGAACTCGAGGCGGACGACCGCTGCAAGGTCCTGGTGCTGACCGGCGCGGGCGACGCGTTCTCGGCCGGCATGGATCTGCGCGAATACTTCCGCGGCACGGACAACGATCCCAAGGAACGCATCAAGCTGTACCGCGCCAACGCCCAGTGGCAATGGCGCCAGCTGCGCTTCTACGCCAAGCCCACCATCGCCATGGTCAACGGTTGGTGCTTCGGCGGCGCCTTCACGCCGCTGGTGTCCTGCGACCTGGCGATCGCCGCCGAGGAAGCCCAGTTCGGACTCTCCGAAATCAACTGGGGCATCATCCCCGCCGGCGTGGTCAGCCGCGCGGTGGCCTCGCTGGTGCGCGAACGCGAAGCCATGTACTACGTGATGACGGGCGAAACCTTCGACGGCCGCCGCGCCGCCGACATAGGCCTGGTCAACGAGGCCGTGCCGCGCGAGCGCCTGCGCGAGCGGACCCGTCAACTGGCCAAGGTCCTGATGGAAAAGAACCCCACCGTGCTGCGCACGGCCAAGATCGCCCATCGCATGGCGGCCGAAATGAGCTGGGAGCAGGCGACCGATTACCTGATGGCCAAGGTCGACCAGTCCACCTTCCACGATCCCGAGCGCGGCCGCGACAATGCCATGAAGCAATTCCTGGACGAGAAGTCGTTCAAGCCCGGCCTCGGCGCGTATCAGCGCTAAGACGGCACGAAGGGGTATCGCATGTCTTCATTCGCTCTGGACCGCCTGCTGCGGCCCAAGTCGATCGCCGTGGTCGGCGCTTCGCCCGAGCCGGGTTCGGTCAGCGGCCTGCTGTTGGCCAACCTGCAGCGCTTCGGCTATGCCGGGCAACTGCATCTGGTCAGCCGCAGCCGGGACGAAGTCAACGGCATCCGCTGTTTCAAGTCCATCGACGAACTGCCGGAAGGCGTGGACGTGGCCGTGCTGGTGGTGCCGCAGGTGGCGGTGGCCGATTCCGTCGCGGCCTGCGGGCGCCGGGGCGTGGGCGCGGCGGTGGTGTTCGCCTCGGGTTTTGCCGAAATGGGCGACGAAGGCCGGGCCGCGCAGGAGGCCATGGCCGCCATCGCGCACCGCCATGGCGTGGCGGTGCTGGGGCCCAACTGCCTGGGGTTCATCAATTTCGCGGATGCCGTCCCGCTGACCTTCGAGCCGGTGCAGCCGGCGCCGGTCCGCAGCGGTCCGCGCATAGGCATCGTGGCCCAGAGCGGCGCGATGAGCGGCAACCTGCGCCAGGCCTTCCTGGGGCGCGGGCTGGGGGTTTCGTTCTCGATCTCGACCGGCAACGAAGCGGTGCTGGGCGCCGAGGATTTCCTGTCCGCGCTGGTCGATGCGCCCGACGTCGACGCTTTTGCGGTGTTCGTCGAAATGCTGCGCAAGCCCGCCGAATTCCTGCGCGTGGCGAGCCGCGCGCGCGAGCTGGGCAAGCCCATCGTGCTGATGCACCCGGGCCGCAGCCAGCGCGCCCGCGAGGCGGCCAAGTCGCACACGGGCGCATTGGCGGGCGACCACCAGGTCATGCGCACGCTGGTCGAGCGCGAAGGCGTGGTGGTGGTCGACAGCATGGACGAAATGTTCGATGTGACGGCCATCCTGGCGCGCTACCCGCAGCCCGTGACCGAAGGCCGGGCCGCCGTGGCCTCGAACTCGGGCGCCCTGCGCGGACTGGCGCTGGATTTCTGCGAAGACATCGGCCTGCAACTGGCCGATTTCCAGCCCGCCACGATGCAGGCCTTGTCGCAGATCCTGCCGGACTTCATGGCGCCCGACAATCCGCTGGACCTGACGGCGATCGGCATGCAGAAACCTGAGATCTTCGGGCTGTCGGCGCGGGCCATCCTGGACGATCCCGGCGTGGGGAGCCTGATCATGCCGCTGATGGGCGGCTCGCCCGCGCAGCAGGTGGCCAAGGCGGATTCGCTGTTGCCGGTGATGCAGGCATCGCGCAAGCCGGTGTGCTTCGTCATCATGGGCGACAGCGGCCCGCTGGGCAGCGAATTCCTGGAGCGGGTCCATGCGAGCGGCATGCCGTTCCTGCGGTCGCCCGACCGCGCCATGCGTGCCATGGCCCACGTGCACCGCTACGGACGCCTGCACGCCGAGGCGGCCGAACGCAGCGGGGCGGAATCCGGCCTGCGCCGCGACGATCTTCAGCCGGGGCCGCTGGCCGAGTTCAAGGGCAAGCAATGGCTGCGCGAACTGGGCATCTCCACGCCACGGGGCGGGCTGGCCCGCACGCCGGCCGAAGCCGAGGCGCTGGCGCGCGAAATCGGCTATCCGGTGGTGCTCAAGGCCCAGGCCGACACGCTCATGCACAAGAGCGACGTGGGCGGCGTGGCGGTCAACCTGCGCGATGCCGCGGCGCTGGGCGATGCGTGGCAGCGCATCCAATCCTCGGTGGCCAGGCACTGCCCCGATATCGCGCTGGACGGCATGCTGGTCGAGGCCATGTCCAGCCCCGGCCTGGAACTGGTGGTGGGCGGGCGCCGCGATCCCAATTGGGGCGTGGTGACGCTGGTGGGGCTGGGCGGGATATGGATCGAGGCCTTGCACGACGTACGCCTTTTGCCGCCCGACCTGACCGAGGCGCAGATCATGCGTGAACTGCAGCGCCTGAAGGGCGCCAAACTACTGTCCGGCCTGCGCGGCGCGCCGCCGGTGGACGTGGCGGCGGTCGCGGCCGTGGTGCGGCGCCTGTCCGCGCTGATGCTGGCCAATCCCGGGATCGCGGAGATCGACATCAATCCGCTGATTGCCTTGCCCGCGGGCAAGGGCGTCGTGGCCCTGGACGCGCTGTTCGTCATGGACGCGGCGCCGGCGTCCTGAGGGCGCCGCGCTTGTACGGAGAGCAATCTTATGTCGTCATTCGATAGCGAGACCTTTCCTCAGTTGATGGACTCGGTCGAGCGCTTCATCCGCCAACGCCTGATGCCGCTGGAGCGGCAGGTGGAGGAAAAGGAGGAAGTGCCGCCCGAGGTCATCGAGGAAATGAAGCAAATGGGCCTGTTCGGCCTGGGGATTCCCGAGGCCTACGGCGGCTGCGAACTGGACCTGATGCAGGAATTGCAGGTGCAGATGGCCTTCAGCTATACCTCGCCGGCCTTCCGGCTGGTGTTCTGGCCCAACGTGGGCATAGGCAGCAAGGGCCTGGTGCTGGCCGGTACCGAGGAGCAGAAGCAGAAGTATCTGCCGGGCCTGGCCAGCGGCGAGCTGCGCGCGGCATTCTGCCTGACCGAACCCGACGCCGGTTCGGACGCGGCCAGCCTGAGGACGCGTGCCGAGCGCGACGGCGACATGCTGGTCATCAACGGCACCAAGCGTTTCATCACCAACGCCACGCGTGCCCACGTCTTCACCGTCATGGCGCGCACCGACCCGTCCCGTCCGGGCGCGGCCGGCATCAGCGCCATCCTGGTCGATCGGGATACGCCGGGGCTGCACATAGGCAAGTCCGAGAAGAAGCTGGGCCAGCGCGGCTCGCCCATCAGCGACGTGATCTTCGAGAACGTGCGGGTGCCGGTATCCAACGTGATAGGCGGGGAGCCCGCGCTGGGCCAGGGGTTCAGGACCGCCATGCAGGTGCTGGATCACGGCCGCATCAGCGTGGCGGCCTCGGGGCTGGGCATGGCGCGCCGGCTGATCGACGAGGCGGCGCGCTACGCCCTGCAGCGCAAGCAGTTCGGCCAGCCCATCTCCGAATTCCAGCTGGTGCAAGCCATGCTGGCCGATTCCGAAACCGAATACCTGGCCGGACACGCGCTGGTGATGCAGGCGGGCCAGGCCCTGGCGCGCGGAGAAGACGTGCGCAACCAGGCGGCGGCCGCCAAGTATTTCTGCTCGGAGGCGCTGTCGCGCATCGCCGACCGGGCCCTGCAGATCCACGGTGGCTCGGGCTACGTGGCCGATCACCACGTCGAACGCCTGTACCGCGATGCCCGGGCGCTGCGCATCTACGAAGGCACCTCCCAGGTCCTGCAACTGGTCATCGCCCGTACGATGCTCAAGCGCTACCAGGATTGAGCGCCATTTTCGACACTTATCGAAAATGTTTGTGAGGCCATCGCAAACCCGTGTTTCAGCCTTTGCGGTGTTTCTTCTACAGTTAGCGGGGATCAGGCGGCGCGGCATGTCGCGGCCGCCCACGATAATGACGGAGACGATGTGTACCCCCTGAGCTATGTGCGTCCGGCCACCTTGCAGGAAGCGCTGGACTGCCTGGCCCGCGAGCCCGAAGCCCGCCCCCTGTCGGGCGGCATGACCCTGGTGCCCACGCTCAAGCAGCGGCTGGCGGCGCCTTCGCACCTGGTTGACCTGACGCGCCTGCCGGAGCTGCAAGGCATCTCGCGCGACGGCGACATGCTGAAAATCGGTGCCGCCACGCGCCATGTACACGTGGCCGAATCGGCCCTGGTGGGCGAGACCATTCCGGGCCTGGCGGCCCTGGCCGGCCTGATCGCCGATCCGCAGGTGCGCAACCGCGGCACCATGGGCGGATCGGTGGCCAACAACGATCCCTCCGCCGACTATCCGGCCGCCGTGCTGGGGCTGGGGGCGACCGTGGTCAGCAGCGGCCGGCGCATCGCCGCCGACGATTTCTTTACCGGCATGTTCGAGACCGCGCTGGTCCCGGGCGAGATCATCGTGGGCTTCGAGTTTCCCATTCCTCGCCGCAGCGCCTATGCCAAGTATCGCCACAGGGCCACGGGCTACGCGGTAACGGGCGTGTTCATCGCCGATACCGCGCAGGGCGTGCGGGTGGCGGTGACCGGGGCCGGGCCCTGTGTTTTCCGCTGGCACGAGGCGGAGGCGGCGCTGACCGGCGGCGACGCCGGGGCGCTGGCCACGGTTTCCCTGGATGCCGATGAACTGAACGACGACCGCGCGGGCAGCGCCGCCTATCGCGCCAACCTGGTGCGGGTGATGGCGCGGCGCGCCTGGGCGCAATTATCTTGAATCGCGGACGGCCCGGAGCGAGGCCGAGCAAGGTGGAGAAGTCATGGAACTGAAAGGATCGCATACGTTGCGGGCGCCCCGCGAACGGGTATGGGAATACCTGAACACCCCGGAAATCCTGCAGGCATGCGTGCCCGGCTGCGAATCGTTCACCGCCGGAGCGGCGCAGGACGAGTACGCCGCCGTGGTGGTGGCCGCCATCGGCCCGGTGAAGGCGCGCTTCAAGGGGACCCTGAGCATCGCGGACAAGCGCCCGCAGCAGGGCTATCGCATCGTCGGCCAGGGCGACGGCGGCATCGCCGGCTTCGGGAAAATGGTGGCCGATGTCGAGCTGGCCGAAGACGGGGAGGGCACGGTGCTGACCTACGTGGCGCAGGCCCAGGTCGGCGGCAAGCTCGCGCAGATAGGCGCGCGGCTGGTGGGCTCGGTCGCCAACAAGATGGCGGCCGAGTTCTTCGAACGCTTCAGCGCCAAGGTGGAAGAGAAGGTCGCGCCATGAGTCGTGTGGAACTGCGCGTCAATGGCGTGGCGACGAGCCGCGAGGTGGATGACCGGACCCTGCTGGTGGAACTGCTGCGCGGCGAGCTGGGCCTGACCGGCACCCACGTCGGCTGCGACACCAGCCAGTGCGGCGCATGCACGGTCAAGCTCGACGGCGCCGCGGTCAAGTCGTGCACGGTGCTGGCCGCGCAGGCCAGCGGCGGCGAGGTGCTGACCGTGGAGGGATTGTCGACGCCGCAGCAGCTGGGCGAGGTGCCGGCGGCCTTCGTCGCCTGCCATGGCCTGCAATGCGGTTTCTGTACGCCGGGCATGATGATGGCGATCGACTACTACCTGGATACCGACGGCTCGCTGGACGACGAGCGCATCCATCGCGCCCTGGAAGGAAACATCTGCCGCTGCACCGGCTACGTCAACATCATCGAGGCGGTCAAGCACGCGGCTCGTGCCCGTGCCGAAGCGGGCAAGCCGGTCGGGAGGCAGCATGGATAGCCGATTGGTCGGCCAGCCGCGCCCGCGCGCCGAAGACCAGCGGCTGGTGCGGGGCCAGGGCCGCTATACCGACGACGTGAATCTGCCCGGCCAGGCCTACGGCGCATTCGTGCGGTCCACGCATGCCCATGCCATCATCCGCGGCATCGACATCGAGGCGGCGGCGCAGGCGCCCGGGGTGATCGCCGTGCTGCGCGGCCAGGATTACCTGGATGACGGCCTGCGCGGCATGGACCACATTCCCAATCCCGCCGATGCCATTGCCTTCAAGGAGCGCGCCTTCCAGCATTCGCTGACCGGCAGCATTTTCAATCAGCGGCATCTGCCCTTGGTGGTGGATCGCGTGCGCCACGTCGGCGAGCCGGTGGTGCTGGTGGTGGCCCGCAGCATGCGCGAGGCGCGCGATGCCTGCGAAATGGTGCAGATCGACTATGAGCCCTTGCCCGCCGTGGTGGACGCGGTGCAGGCAATGGAAGACGGGGCGCCGCAATTGTGGGACGGCGCTCCGCGCAATCTGTGCTTCCAGGCCCGGGTGGGCGATGAAGCCGCGGTGCGCGAAGCCTTTGCCCGCGCCCATTGCGTCGTGCGCCGGGAATTTCGCAACAGCCGCGTCGTCAATTGCCAGATGGAGCCGCGCTCGGCGCTGGGCAGCTTCGACGCCAGTTCCGGCGAATACCTGCTGATCTCGGGTAGCCAGGGCGTGACGCGCCAGCAGATGTGCATCGCCGATGCATTGGGGATATCCCCGGCGAAATTGCGGGTGGTGTCGCCTGACGTGGGCGGCGGCTTCGGTCCGCGCAGTTGCGTGAATCCCGATCAGCTTGCGGTGCTGTGGGCCGCGCGCCGCGTCGGGCAGCCGGTGAAATGGACCAGTGACCGCAACGAGGCCTTCCTGTCCGACTACCAGGGGCGCGACCAGATCATACGGGCGGCCATCGCATTCGATGCGCAAGGACGCATCCTGGGCATAGACAACGAGATCATCGGCAATATCGGCGCCCATACCGTGTCGTATGTGCCGCTGGCCAACGGCTCGCGCATCATGACCACGGTCTACCACGTGCCCGCGGCCACGGCGCTGCTGTCCGCGGTGCTCACGAACACGCCGCCAACCGGTCCTTATCGGGGCGCGGGCCGTCCGGAAGCCACGCATGTGATGGAACGCATGCTGGATATCGCCGCCGACGAGATGGGCATGGACCGCATCGAACTGCGCCGGCGCAATCTCATCCAGCCGGCGCAGATGCCGTATCGCAGTCCCATGGGGCTGACCTACGACAGCGGCAGCTTCGCCGCCAACATGGAGCGGGCCCTGGTGGTATCGCAGTGGAGCGAGGCGGAGCAGCGCAAGCGCGATGCGCGCGCGCGCGGCAAATTGCTGGGCACGGGGCTGGCCAATTATGTGGAGTCGCCGGTGGGCGCGCCGCGCGAGCGCATCGAGATCACCATAGGCACCGACGGCAGTGTCGACTTCGTGGTCGGCACGCAAAGCACGGGGCAAGGACACGAGACCAGCTTCGTCCAGGTGCTGGCCGACGAGCTGGGCGTGCCGTTCGAGGCCGTGACCATGCGCACCGGCGATTCACGCTTCGTCAAGGTGGGCGGCGGTTCGCATTCGGACCGTTCCATGCGCCTGGTGGGCCACCTGCTGGTGCAGGCCGGCGAGCGCCTGCGGTCCACGGCGCTGTCGGCCGCGGCATCGATGTGGGGCCTCCAGGTGCAGGACCTGTGCTACGAGGACGGCCGGGTGCGCGACCAGGCCGGGCAGCATGTGGCTGGCCTGGGCGAGATCGCGGCCCATATCGGGCGCGAAGGCATGCCCGGCAATCCGGAAGAGCGCCGTTTTTTCGCCGAGGCCGAGTTCAACGGCCGCATCGCCGCCCATTCCACGGGCACGGCGGTGTGCGAACTGGAGATCGATCCCGAGACCGGCGACGTGGAGATCGTGCGCTATACGTCCATCGACGACGTCGGACGCCCGATCAATCCGCTCATCGTCGAAGGCCAGGTGCATGGCGGCCTGGCGCAAGGCATAGGGCAGGCCTTTTTCGAGGACTACCATGTCGATCCGGAAAGCGGACAGATCTTCAGCGGTTCGTACATGGACTACGGCGTGGCGCGCGCGGGGGCGATTCCGCGGCGCTTCGACGTGGAGCTGACCGAAGACCGCACCCACGGCAACGCGCTGGGGGTGAAAGGCGGCGGAGAGAGCGGCATCACGCCTGCCACGGCCGCCATTTTCAACGCGCTGGCCGATGCGCTGCGCGGCATCACGCGCGAGGAACTGCCCATGCCGGCCACGCCCGCCGCGATCTGGTCGGCCATACAACGCGCACAAGGAGTACAGCCATGAGCGAGCCGGTATCGGTACGCAGCCATTCGGGCCTGCTGGATATCGTGTTGAACACCCCCGAGAACGGCAATCTCATGAGCGCAGAGATGGGCCGGCTGATCATCGATGCCGTCTCCAACCTGGACGAGCAGGTCCGTTTGATCCGCCTGTCGGGCGAGGGCGAGGATTTCTGCGCCGGGCGGGTCTCGCCCATGCCCAGGCCGGGCTCGACGCCGACCGGCGAGGCTCTGCGGCGCAATGTGGCGATGCCGGCGCTCGCGCTGTACGACGCGCTCAAGACGGCGCCGGTGCCGGTGCTGTCCGTCGTGCATGGCAAGGCCTATGGCGTCGGCTGCGCCCTGGCGGGCGTGTGCGACATCACGCTGGCCGCGGAAGACGCGAGCTTCCAGATTCCCGAGATGGAGCGCGACATTCCTCCTGCCCTGGTGATGTCGGCGCTGATCGGCCGGGTGCCGATGAAGACGATCGCGCGCATGGTGCTGACGCGGGACCTGGTGGGCGCCCGCGAGGCCTGGCAGGCCGGTTTGGCCAGCGAGGTCGTCCCGCGCGCCGAGCTGCGGTCGCGGGCCGACCGCATCGCGGCCACGATCCTGGAGTGCAGCCCGGTCACGGTGCGCGCGGTCAAGCAATTCATGGAGCTGGCGCCGGGACTGCCGGTAGGCACCTCCAGCAGCCTCGCCGGGCACCTGTCCGGCACCGCGCTATCGGCCAAGTTCGAGCGCCCGGCGTGACGACACGCTTTCGAGAGGAGACGACATCGATGAAGAAGTGCCTTGCCGCGTTTGCCGCGATCACCCTGATGGCCGGCGCGCCGGCCCTGGCCGCCGACTACCCCGTGCGGCCCGTACGCATGTTGCTGGGATATCCCGCCGGCAGCGGCATCGACAATGTGGCGCGCCAGGTGGCTGCGGGATTGGAAAAGGAGCTCGGCCAGCCGGTGGTGGTGGAAAACAAGGCCGGCGCGCTCGGCAACCTGGCCGCCGACTTCGTGGCCAAGGCGCCTGCCGACGGCTACACCATCCTGTTCACGCCGAACTCCACCCATGCGGCCAACGTCCACTTGTTCAAGAAGCTGCCCTTCGATCCCATCAAGGATTTCGCGCCGGTGGGCACGGTGGCCAGCCTGGGGTTCGTCCTGCTGGTGGCGCCCGAACACACCAAGGTCGACAACGTCGCGCAGTTGACCAAGATGCTCAAGGATCAGCCCGGCAAGTATTCGTGGGGCAGCGGCAACGCCACGGGACAGGTGGCGGGAGAACTCTACAAGACACTGGCCGGCGTCGATGCCGTCAACGTGCCTTACAAGGGCGTGCCGCCGGCCATGACCGACCTGATCGGGGGGCGGGTGAGTTTCCTGTTTGCCGACGCGACGCTGGCCATTCCCCAGCTCAAGGGGGGCCGCGTGAAGGCGCTGGCGGTGACGGGCAGCAAGCGGCCCACGTCGTTGCCCGATGTGCCCACCATGGCCGAAGCCGGGGTGCAAGGCTACGACCTGGGGGGATGGTTCGGCATCTTTCTGCCCGCCAATCCGCCCGAGTCCGTGCGCAAGACGCTGAGCGCCGCGTTGCTCAAGGTCACCGGCAGCCCCGAGATGGCCCGCTTTCTGCGTGGCATCGGCGCCGAACCCCTGAGTGGAGGGCCGGACGATCTCGCGCGGGTGGTGGCGGTCGATACCGAGAAGTGGGGGCGCATTATCCGCGCCGCGGGCATGACCGTCGAATGACGGGCAACGGACGGGGCAAACATGCGAAGTCTTGAGGATCGCGTCGCGATCGTGACCGGCGCCAGTTCCGGCATAGGCCGGGCCGTGGCGGTGGCGTTCGGCCAGGCCGGCGCGCGCGTGGTGCTGGCCGCCCGCAGCCGGGATGCCTTGGACGAGACGGCACGGATGGTACGCGAGGCGGGCGGCGAGGCGCTCGCCTGCGTCACCGATGTCGGCCGTGAGGAAGACGTGGCGCGATTGTTCGGCGCGGCGCTTGCCGCCCATGGCCGCGTGGACGTGCTGGTCAACAACGCCGGCGTCACCACCAGTCAGCCTATCGAGGACATGAGCCTGGACACCTGGCGCAGCGTCCTCGATGTGAACCTGACCGGTGCTTTCCTTTGCAGCCGCGAGGCCTTTCGGGTCATGAAGCCGCGGCGCCAGGGACGCATCATCAACATTGGCAGCGTGGCGGCCAAGGTGCCGAGGCCGGACTCGGTGCCGTACACGACGACCAAGCACGGCTTGTCCGGCATGACCCATGCGCTGGCGCTGGACGGACGGGCGCACGGCATCGCGGTCAGCGTGCTGCATCCCGGCGTGACCGAGTCGGCGCTGGCCGCCAAGTCCGGCCGCAAGTTCGAACCCGGCGAGTTGATGAAGGCCGAGGACGTGGCCCGCGTCGTGCTGCTGATGGCCAGCCTGCCGCCCGAAGTGAATTTTTACGAAGGCACGATGTTTCCGCTGTCCATGCCTTTGCTGGGTAGGGGCTAAAATCCCGAGGCATGAACGCCTCGTTTCCCATCCGCAAGGAATGCCCGCCCGGCGCCTGTATCTGCGAACGCGACCATTTGCTGGCCGACCCGCAGGGCGATAGGCGCATTCTTCTTTTGACCAAGGAAGAAGAGAAGCGGCTGGTGGCTCGCCTCGAGGCCCTGGCCTCCCTGGAGGACCTGATGGCGATGCAGGCGCGCATGCATGCGCAACTGGGTATCGTGCTGCATATCGAGCCCAGCGCCAACGAAGTCCGTACGGTGCGCGGTATCGCCATCGAACTGGCGGAACAGCGGGGCTTGTGCCGCAAGACGCGTGAGGCCATTCCCGCCGCGATCCGCCGCTGCTTCGAACGCACGCCCGGGATCGTCTACGCCTTGCTCGATTCGCGCGACCTGTTGGGAGGGGCGTAGCCCGCACGGCGGGCCGCGCCGCATGGCGTCGCCGCTCAGTCGGTGGATGCCAGCGCCTGCCGTTCGGCGTCCATGGGCGCCAGCCCCTCGATAGCCAGGCGCAGCAGCGCGCGCAGCGAGGCCAGGCCGACGCCGGGGCGCGGCGTGGGCTGGCTGAGCCAGCGCCGCACTTCGGCCAGATAGATGGTGACGAACAACGAGGCGATGAGCTCGGGGGCCGCGTTGCTGCCTATTTGCCCCTGCTCCTGTTTGCGCCGCACCACGTCGGCCAGCATGGCGTAAATGTTGGCGCGGCGGGCGTAGAAACGGCGCGTTTCCTCGCCACGGTCGCTGCTGCGAGCCAGGAAGTCCGAGGTGGCCTGCACGGCCGGCCGCGAGATCTGCGGATGCCTGGCCCAGTAGCGGTACCGCAGCTCAAAGAAAGCCATGAGCAATTCGATCAACGGGCCGTCCCGCTGTAGCACCCTGGCGCCTTTGTCGTTCACGGCATCCAGGTCGTTGTTGACGATCATCATCAACAGATCGAGCTTGTCCTCGGCGTAGACGAAGATGGTTCCGATGGCCACTTCGGCGCGCTGCGCGATCTCGCGCGTGGTCGCCGCGTCGTAGCCTTTTTCCAGGAAGATGTCGCGCGCTGCGTGCTTGATGCGCCGCAGCTTGTCGAGTTTGGCGCGCTCGCGCAAGCCCAGTTCCTGGTTCGGGGACGACGAAGCGGATGGATTCTTCATGAAAGAGCAGGACGCGAAGGAATGAGGGGCGGCGGGGCCGGGCCGCCTATTCTAGAAGAACTCGGCAGGCCTCCCGCGCGATGATGCAAGATTCTCTTGATAAGTAAAGAATCTTTATATAAGGTGTTATTATCATAAGCGCCGGATGTCACCGGACGCGAGAGAGACAAGGGTGTACGAAATGGTCGACGCGCTGGGGCAATCCGCCCGGATCCACACCACGGTTGACGATGGCCGGGCCGTAGTCTGGCGGCAATGGGGCGCCGGCCCGCTGGTCGTCCTCCTGCACGGCAACAGCGGTTCGTGGACGCATTGGGTGCGCAACATCGCCGCTCTGGCCGAACGCTTCACGGTGCTCGTGCCCGATCTGCCCGGCCATGGCGATTCCGACCTGCCGGCGGGCGACGTGTCGTGCGCCGCTTTCGCCAGTCTGTTGTGGCGCGGCATCGATCAGATCGCGGGTCCCGATGCAAACGTGGCGCTCGTCGGATTTTCCCTGGGCTCGGTCCTGGGGGAGAGCATGGCGCGGCAACAGCCACTGCGCGTCCGCCAGATACTGTTGTTGCGCGGAGCTTTCACGCGCACGGTGCCGCGGCCGCCGGAATTGCTGCGTTGGCGCGGCATAGCCGATCCGGCCGAGGCGGCCCGTATCCACCGGCACAACCTTGAAGTTTCCATGTTCGGCGACGCCGCCCTGGTCGATGACCAGGCCGTCCGGCTGCATGCCGACAACCTGGAGCGTTGCCGGCTGGACACCCGGCCGCTGCTGGCCAGCCGCGAACTGGAGGCTTTCCTGGGCCTGCGTTGTCCGGTGCACGGCATTGCCGGCGAACGCGATGTCTACGGCGGCGGCGATGCGCCCGCGCAAGGCCGCGCCCTGCGCGAGGCGTTGCCGCAGGCTGTCTTCGACATGATTCCCCGGGCGGGCCACTGGGCGGCCTACGAGGCCGCGGATACGGTGAATGCCCTGATGGTGCGGTCGCTGGAAATGAAACATGATCAAATTTGATCGCGTTCAAAAATAAGAAAGGCCGCCACCGAGCGGCAGGACCCATATGGCTATGAGAAAGGAGACTGCAATGAAGAAGATGATCATGACGGCCCTGGCGACCGCGACCGTGCTGGCCTTGCCGGCGGCGCAGGCGCAAGGGGATTTTCCCAATCGTCCGCTGAGGCTGGTGGTATCGTTCCCGCCGGGCGGCAGCACGGACCTCATCGCCCGCGTCATGGCACCCGTCATGTCCAAGCAGCTGGGCCAGCAGGTGGTGGTCGAGAACAAGGGCGGGGCAGGCGGCAACATCGGCGTCGAATCGGTGGTTCGATCGGCGCCCGATGGCTACACGATGGTATTCAGCGGGGCAGGCGCGCTGGGCATCAACAGCGTGTTGTATCGGACGATGCCTTTCGATCCCGTCAAGGACCTCATCCCGGTCAGCATGGTTGCGAGCTCGCCCTTTGTCTTGGTGGGACCGGCGAACTCGCCGTACAAGGACGTCAAGGCCCTGCTTGCCGCGGCCAAGGCAGAGCCGGGCAAGCTGTCGATCGGCCATGGCGGCCTGGGCACGGTCATGCACCTGGCCAGCGAGCTTTTCAATCAGATTGGAGACGTGAAGACCGTCCTGGTGCCCTACAAGGGCACGGGCCCGGCCACCACCGATGCGCTGGCCGGGCAGATTCCGCTGGCGATGAGCGATACGCCCAGCGCCATGGCATATATCAAGGAAGGGCGCATGAAGGCCTTCGCCGTGACGACGCGCGAACGGTCGAGCTCGCTGCCCGACGTGCCGACGCTGGACGAGTCGGGCATGAAGGGCTACGAGGCCATGGGCTGGTTCGGGATCGCCGTGCCCGCCGGCACGCCCGAACCCGTCGTCAAGCGCCTGAACGCGGCGATCCGGGCGGCGCTGAGCGACCCCGGCGTGATCGAACGCGTGCGCGCGGCCGGCGCCGATCCCGCGCCGACCTCGCCCGAAGAGTTCCGCAAGATCATCGCTACCGATATCTCGAAGTGGGGCGATATCGTGCGCCGGACGGGGTTGAAGCTGGATTAAGACCCCCCCTACGCGCTGACGCGCGCCCAGAATGGTGGGCCCCCAGCCGCTACGCGGCAGCCCCCCAAGGGGGCCGGGACCCGCCTTGGGGCGGCCCGGCGCCGGGTCCCGGGGGGCGATGCGGGTGGACCGGAAGGGAAGCCCACCCCCTACGCCCTTCGGGCGCCCCCTTAAGAGGGCGATGCGGGTGGACCGGCGGAGCCGGATCCACCGCATCCTGGGTCTTGGGGGGACGCACGGTGGGGGGAAAACTGAAATAATTGGCGCATGAATATTTCTTTGCGCCAATTGCGGGCTTTTCTGGGGGTGGCGGCATCGGGTAATTTCACCCGTACCGCCCAGCGTCTGCATCTTAGCCAGGCGGGGCTGAGCGCGACCATTCGCGAACTCGAATCCCAGCTCAATACCCGGTTGTTCGAACGTACCACCCGCGCGGTGGTGTTGACCGAGGCCGGCCGTGTCTTTCTGCCCGCGGCGGAGTTGGTCGAGCGTGAACTCAGCGCCGCGGCGGCCCGCCTGCGCGACATGGGGCGCCAGGAAGGCGCCGCCTTGCGTCTGGCATTCACGCCCTTGATGGCGGCCAATGTCGTGCCGGAGACCATGCGGCGGTTCCTGGCGGACCACCCGCAGGTCGAGGTCGAGATCATCGCCGGCAGCCCCCTCGAAATCCAGCAACTGGTCGAGACGGGCGAGGCCGATGCGGCGTTCGGCGCGTTTTTTTCCAAGGTGTCGGGGCTGGTGCGCAAGGCGCTGGCGCCATCGGGGCTGCTGGCGGTTTATGCGCCGGGAAGCTATGCGCCGGTTCCGTCGGCGAAGGGGCGCAAGGACACGACCTGGGAGATCCTGCGCGATCAGCCCTATGTGGCGCTGACGGAAGACAGCCCCATTCATCAATTGGCGGAAGAGGCCCTGTTCAAGCACCAGATCAACATCGGCCGCCGCATCGCCGTACAGCACCTGGATACGGCGCTGGGGCTGGCAGAGCAGGGCTTCGGCATCGCCATCATTCCGGAGTTTTCGCAAAGCGCGTGCGCACGCTACGCCGTGGAGCACCGGGTGATCAGTCCGGCGGTGACTTTCGATTTCTGCTACGTGATGCGGGCGGGGGCGCCCCGGCCCGATACCTTGACTGAATTCACCGAGGTCTTCAAGGCCGTGATGGCGACCCGCACGTAGGGGAAGGCGCGGCCGATCAGATGGGCACGGTTTCGACGTCGTAGGTGAAGAGCCACTCGTAGCGTTCCTTCACCCGGTCTTCCTGCCATTCGCGGTTCACGTAGGCGGCCGCGCCCTCGGCGTGGGCCAGTTCCCGGTTGTGGAATCGCTTGGCGTTGGCATTGGCGCCCAGGATGACATTGGCGGTGCGATCCTTGCGTGCCTGCTCGTAGCGTTGCAGCGCCTGCGCCGGGTCCGCGTACTGGCGCAATGCGCGCGCCAGGATGTAGCCGTCTTCCAGGGCCATGCCCGCGCCTTGCGCGAGGAAAGGCAGCATGGGATGGCAGGCGTCGCCCAGCAGGGTGGCCCGGCCTTCGCTCCAGCGGGGCATGGGGTCCCGAACCATCAGCGCCCATTTGTAGGGAACGTCGATGGCGCGCACCAGGGTATGCACGTCCTCGTTCCAACCGCGCAAATCGTTCAGGCATTCTTCGGTGGTGCCGCGCTCGGTCCAGGACTCGACCTGCCAATCGCTGCGTTCCACGGCCGCGACGAAGTTCACCAGCTTGTAGCCGTGCAGCGGATAGTGGATGACGTGGGCGCCGGGGCCGACCCAATTCACGCCCACCGGGCGGCTCAGGCGCTCGGGCAGCTTGTCGGCCTCGATCACGCCGCGCCAGGCGACCAGGCCGGAGAAATCGGGCCGGTCGGCGCCGAACAACTGGCCGCGTACCAGCGAATGCACGCCGTCCGCGCCGACCAGCACGTCGCCCTGGAAGCTTCGGCCGTCGGCCGTGTAGGCGGTCACGCCGTCGCCGTTCTGCTCGAAGCGCTCGAACTTGGCGCCCAGCACCAGGGCGTCGGGATCGGCGCGCCGCACGCCGGCGGCGATGGCCTGGTGCAGGTCGGCGCGATGCACGGTCAGGTACGGATAGCCGTAGAGTTCCCGCGATACGTCGCCCAGGTTGAACAGGTTCCAGGTCTGGCCGGTGTTCCACAGCCGCACGATCTTGCCTTCCGGCTCGCAGGCCTGTTCTCTCAAGTCGCCTTCCAGGCCCAGCGCGTACAGCACGTGCACGGCGTTGGGCCCGAGTTGTATGCCCGCGCCGACTTCCTTCAATTGCGGGGCTTGTTCCAGGATGCGGACCTGGAAACCTTGTTGGAGCAGGGCGAGGCCGGCGGTCAGTCCGCCCAGGCCGCCGCCGGCGATGATGATGCGCATGAGTCAGTCCAGTGTGGTGTTGGTGCGTTTGATCAATTCGGCCCAGCGCTTGGTGTCGCTCGCCAGGAAGCTGCGGAATTCGTCCGGCGTGGTTTTGATGACGTCCTGGCCGCCGGCCTTCATCTGGCTCATCAGCTCGGGATCGTCCTGGGCCGCGCGCAGCGCGGCATTGAGCTTTTGAACGACGGCGGCCGGGGTGCCGGCAGGCGCCACCAGGCCGGTCCAGGAATACGATTCGAAATCGCCGCCGAAGACTTCGCGCACGGTGGGCACCTGCGGCATGTCGGCCGAGCGCGTGGCGCCGCCGGTGGCAAGTACCTTGGCCCGGCCGCTTTCCAGGTAGGGCCGCACGACGGTGATGGTCTCCAGCGTCATGTCGATCTGGCCGCCGATCATGTCCGCCAGCGCCGGCGCTCCGCCTTTGTAGGGAACGTGCAGGATGTTCGCGCCGGACACCTCCTTGAACCATTCGCCGGTCAGGTGGTTGATGGAACCGTTGCCGGCG
Organism: Pigmentiphaga sp. GD03639; assembly: GCF_029845405.1. Taxonomy (NCBI): domain Bacteria; kingdom Pseudomonadati; phylum Pseudomonadota; class Betaproteobacteria; order Burkholderiales; family Alcaligenaceae; genus Pigmentiphaga; species Pigmentiphaga sp. GD03639. The sequence goes on along the minus strand of NZ_JAOCLR010000022.1, from coordinate 4,269 downwards.
GAACCGTAGGACACCTTGTTCTTGGCGGCATAGGCGACCAGTTCCTGCAAGGTATTGGCGGGAAAGGCATGGCGCACCACGAGCAGGATGGGGCTGCGCGCCACCAGGCCGATGTGCGCGAAGGATTCCATCGGCGAGTAGGCCAGGTTGCGGTACAGCCCTGGCGCCACGCCCAGGCTGCTGGTGCTGGCCCACAGCAGGGTGTGGCCATCGGGCTTGGCGCGCGCGACCGAGGCGGAGCCGACCGTGCCGCCCGCGCCGGCGCGATTCTCGATCACCACGGGTTGGCCGAGTTGTTTCGACAGCGTCTTGCCTACCAGTCGTGCGGTGGTATCGGTGGGACCTCCGGGCGGGAAAGGCACGACGATGGTGACAGGCCCGGCGGGAAATTCGGCTGCCACGGCCGATGCGGTGCCGGCCAGGGCCAGTGTTGCCAAGGTGGCGAGGCACGCACGCCGCATCGGCATTGCGCGCAGGATCCGCTTGTTCATCGATGTCCCCTCATTGTCCGTGTTGGGGGACTATAAAGTGAAGCGATGAGTGAGCTGAATCACATAATAATTATGGAATCACAAGGAATTTCGATCAGCGCGATGCACGCTATGTGGCGCCGATATGCCGGCTGCGCAAATCGTCGATGACGGTGCGCAACAATCCGCGAAAGGTCTTGAGCTCCTTGGGGCTGAGGCTGGAGAAGGCCTCCTGCTCGAAGCGGTTCAGCTCGCGCGTGCCGGCCTCGACCACTTCGCGTCCGGCCGGGGTAAGCGTGATGCGCAGGATGCGCCGATTGCTGGCGTCTTCCTTGCGCTCGAGCAGGCCGCGCTCTTCCAGGGTCGAGAGCAATTGGCCCATCGACTGGGGAGTGACGTAGAAGCGCCTGGACAGATCCGCGGAGGACAGCTTTTCACGGTGCGCGACCACGGACAGCACGGTGAACTGGATGCCCGTTACGCCATAGGGCTTGAGCAGGGCGTCGCTGAAGTTGCGGAGGGGATGGTGTACCTGCGAGACCAGGTAGGTGGTGCTGGGACCGCTGAAGGGCTCGGCGGGTTGGTCGGTAGACAAGAATGACTCCGGGAGCGAAGGATTCTTGCAGTGTAAGGCAGACTGATTCGGCGCGCACCGCCGCGGTAGGCGGGGGCGCGCGTGGCGGCGACGCTTACTTGGCGTCGACGGCGTCTTTCAGGACCTTGGCGGCGCTGAAAGCGGGGGCCTTGCGGGCAGCGATCTGGATCGCTTCGCCGGTACGGGGGTTGCGGCCCGTCTTGGCGGCTTTTTCTTTCACCGAGAACTTCCCGACGCCAGGCAGCACGACCTCGTCGCCCTTGGCCAGCGTGTCGCGCAGGGCATCGCCCAGCGCATCGATGAAGGCTTCGGAGACATTCTTGGGTTGTTGGGTGCGCTCGGCGAGAGCGTCGATCAGTTCCTTCTTGGTGCGCATGCGTACTCCTTGAAAAAATATCGGCAGACGGGCCGGATGGCCCTCTGCCTATGCACAGAGCCGGCATTCAAACAATCTTGGAGCAGAAATGCAAGTCCGGCGGTCAACGGCGGCGACCGGCGCAGCGGCGGGCGAGAGCGGCCACTGCGCGGCGGCGCCCGCGAACCCTACCTGAAAAATCCTGCGAAGTTGCAACAGCCGTAGGCGTCATGTTGGCCGCGACTTCGTTCAAAATCAGGGTGTACGCGGCAAGTTCGCCGATTTTTAAGGCAAAAAACGGATTTTGAATATTTGATGCCGCCGTCCGGCTTGCTTACCATGTGCACTGGCGCCGGCCCGCGGGCCGCGCCATTCCCCGTGAAGGAGTTCCCATGCAAGCTGATCCCGCCGTCGCGCCCGCGGCCGCCGCTGTTACATCTCGCCGCAATTGCGCATCCTGGAACGTCGATGCCGTGCTGGCGCTGTTCGAGCTGCCGTTCGCCGATCTGCTCTATCAGGCGCAGCAGGCGCACCGGCGCTTCTTCGATCCCAACGCCATCCAGTTGTCGACCCTGCTGTCGATCAAGACCGGCGGGTGCCCCGAGGATTGCTCGTACTGTCCGCAGTCCTCGCGCTACGACACGGGCGTCGAGACCGAGAAGCTGATGCCGCTGGCCGAGGTGCTGGCGGCGGCCCGGGCCGCCAAGGACAACGGCGCGACGCGGTTCTGCATGGGTGCGGCCTGGCGCAGCCCCAAGCCGCACCAGGTGGACGCGGTGGCCGACATGGTCAAGGCGGTCAAGGACCTGGGCCTGGAAACCTGCGTGACGCTCGGCATGCTGCGCGACGGCCAGGCCGAACAGCTGCGCGAGGCCGGGCTCGACTACTACAACCACAACCTGGATACCTCGCCCGAGTTCTACGGCCGCGTCATCACGACGCGTACCTACCAGGACCGGCTGGATACGCTGGGGCGCGTGCGCGACGCCGGGATCAAGGTCTGCTGCGGCGGCATCGTGGGCCTGGGCGAATCGCGCCGCGAGCGGGCGGGCCTGATCGTCCAGCTGGCCAACATGGATCCCTATCCGGAGTCGGTGCCCATCAACAACCTGGTGCGCGTGCAGGGTACGCCGCTGGCGGACAACGCCTCGGTGGATCCGTTCGAATTCGTGCGCACCATCGCGGTGGCGCGCATCACCATGCCCGAGGCCGTGGTCCGGCTGTCGGCGGGGCGCGAGCAGATGGACGACGCCTTGCAGGTCCTGTGCTTCCTGGCCGGCGCCAATTCCATGTTCTACGGCGACAAGCTGCTGGTCACCGAGAACCCGCAGGCCGAGGCCGACCGCGAGTTGCTGCGGCGGCTGGGCATGCGCGTGGATACGGCCGCGCACTGAGGCCCGCATGCCGCTCCTGCATCTGGCTCCCGGGGTCGCCATCGATGAAGACGAGATCGTCTTCACGATGATCCGCGCGCAGGGGGCGGGCGGACAGAACGTCAACAAGGTGTCGAGCGCGGTTCACCTGCGCTTCGATCTCGGCGCCTCGTCGCTGCCCGGGGCGTGGAAGGAGGCGCTGATACAGAAGGCGGACCGGCGCATCTCCAGCGCCGGCGTGGTGGTGATCAAGGCGCAGGCCTATCGCAGCCAGGAAAAGAACCGCGCCGACGCGCTCGAGCGCCTGGCGGCCCTGCTGGCCTCGGTGGCGGAACCGCCCAAGCCGCGCAAGCCCACGCGGCCGACCAAGGGGTCGCAGCAGCGCCGCCTGCAGCGCAAGGTCCGGCATGGCGAGATCAAGCGCATGCGCGGGCGGGTGAACGAGGACTGAAGCCCGCGCGGGCGTCCTACAGCCCCAGCTTCTTCCAGCCTTCGTGGCCCAGTTCGCGCAGCGTCTCGATGTTGCGTTCGTAGATGCTCTCGGCTTCCGGGAACGCCTCCACCGCCTTGTCCACGCTGGCCTCGCGCAGCAGGTGCAGGGTGGGGTAGGGCGAGCGGTTGCTGTAGTTCTCGATGTCGTCGGCGCCGGTGCCCGCGAACTGGTAGTCGGGATGGAAACTGGCGACCTGGATCTCGCCTTCCAGGCCCAGCGCTTCCACGGCGGCGTCGGCCTCGTCCAGGAACTCGTTGTAGTCGTAGAAATCGGCCAGCGTCCAGGGGTGGATCAGCAGCAGGGTGTCGACCTGTTCCGGGTCGCTCTGCGCCAGCGTGCGCAGGCAGGCGCCCAGTTCCTCGAGCAACGCGTCGGGGTCGCGCGCATCGCTGACCACGTACTGGATCTGGCCCTTGGTATGGACGGCCTTGGCGAAGGGACAGAGATTCAGGCCGATGACGGCCTTCTCCAGCCACGCGCGGGTGGCGTCGATGATGGCCGGATGGGAGAGGGAGTCGGGCGGGGACGTGAACATGATGCGTGGCGCTCAGCTGATGCGGACCTCGGGCGAGGCGACCGCCTGTTGTTCGGGCTCGATGTGGATGACGATGGAGCTGCCTTCGATGTAGCCATGGATGGCGGTTTCCAGCCGGTCGCAGATCGCGTGGGCGGCGCCCACCGACATCGCGCCGGGCACGACGAGATTGAATTCGATGAAGACGCGGGGGCCCGAGCGGCGCGAGCGCAGGGTGTGGGCCTGCAGCGCCCCGGTGCCGTGGTCGCGGATGATCTGCCGCACGTCGTCGACGATCTCGCGCGACAGGGCTTCGTCCATCAGGCCGCCCACCGAGTCGCGCATCAGCTGCCACCCCGACCACAGGATGTGCAGCGCCACCAGGCCGGCGATGATGGAATCCAGGCGGGTCCAGCCGGTCAGCGCCACCAGCGCCACGCCGATCACGACGCCTATCGACGAGACTACG
>NZ_JAOCLR010000021.1:0-99094 GCF_029845405.1 Pigmentiphaga sp. GD03639 | reverse complement strand
CAGGGCGGCCGCGGCCAGGGCGAGCAGCGTGGCCGAGGTGGGCGTCGATACCAGGATCAGCGGATTGCTCTCGCCCACGGCCAGGGCGCGCCGCAGCTGGGTTTCCGCCATGGGCCCGAGGATCAGTCCGATCAGCACCGGCGCGATGGGGAAGTCGTACACCCGCATGACGTAGCCCATCAGCCCGATGCCGAACATCAGCGCCAGGTCGGACCAGGACGTGGCCACGCCCCAGATGCCCACCATCGCGAAGATCAGGATGCCGGCGTACAGGTAGGGCCGGGGAATCAGCAGCAGCCGCACCCACAGGCCGACCAGCGGCAGGTTCAGCACCAGCAGCATCAGGTTGCCGATGTACAGCGAGGCGATCAGGCCCCAGACCAGTTCGCCGCTGTTGGTGAAGAGGAAGGGGCCGGGCTGCAGGCCATAGCTCTGGAACGCGGCCAGCAGCACCGCCGCCGTGGCCGAGGTGGGCAGCCCCAGGGTCAGCAGCGGCACCAGCACGCCGGCGGCCGCGGCGTTGTTGGCGGCTTCGGGGCCGGCCACGCCTTCGATGGCGCCCTTGCCGAATTCCTCGGGATGCTTGCAGAGCTTGCGCTCGATCGTATAGGACAGGAAGGTCGGGATCTCGGTGCCGCCGGTGGGCAGCGCGCCGATGGGAAAGCCCAGCGCGGTGCCGCGCACCCAGGGTTTCCATGACCGCTTCCAGTCCTGGCGCGTCATCCAGGTGCCGCCCGCGAGCGGGTTGATGCGCGGCGGGGCCTTGCTGTAGCGGCTGGCGACATACAGGATCTCGCCCACCGCGAACAGCGACACCAGCACCACCGTCAGTTCGATGCCGTCGAGCAGGTCGGCCGAACCGAAGGCCAGCCGGGCCTGCCCGGTCTGGCCGTCGATGCCCACCACGCCCATGGCCAGGCCCAGGAACAGCGCGATGAAGCCGCGCACGCGCGAGGTGCCCAGCACCACCGAGACGGAGGTGAAGGACAGCACCATCAAGGCGAAGTAGTCGGCCGGGCCGAACACGAAGGCCAGTTCGGCGATGGCCGGCGCCACGAAGCTCAGGGCCAGCGTGGCGATGGTGCCGGCCACGAAGGAGCCGATGGCCGCGGTGGCGAGCGCGGCGGCGCCGCGTCCGGAGCGGGCCATCTTGTTGCCTTCGAGCGCGGTCATCATGGAGCCGCTCTCGCCGGGCGCGTTGAGCAGGATGGAGGTGGTCGAGCCGCCGTACATGGCGCCGTACAGGACGCCGGCGAACATGATGAAGGCGGCGGTGGGGGCGATCTGCACGGTAACCGGCAGCAGCAGCGCGATGGTCAGGGCCGGGCCGATGCCGGGCAGCACGCCGATGGCGGTTCCCAGCACGGAGCCCAGGAAGGCCCAGAACAGGTTCATCGGCTGCAGCGCGACGCCGAAGCCGGACAGCAGGGCGTTGAAGGTATCCATGGATCACCACCCCGCCGGAGGAAAGGCCGGGCCGAGGCCGACGCCCAGCCGGGAGAAGCCGAGCCAGCAGATCACGCCCAGCGCGAGGCCGATGGCACAGTCGAACACCAGGCGCCGCGAGCCGAAGGCCCGGGTGACCAGGGCGAAGGACCCCATGGCGGTCAGGGGAAAGCCGAGCGGCTGCATGGTCAGCAGGGGCAGGGCGGCGCCGGCGGCGGCCCACAGCAGGGCCGGCCAGGAGGCGCCGGCATCGGCCTCGGCGTTTTCCACTTCCTGGGGCGAGAAGGTCTCGCCGCGGGCGATCTGCACCAGCAGCAGGATGCCCAGGACGATCAGCGCCGCGCCGATGGCGCTGACGAAGAAGCCCGGGCCCAGCGCGGCATAGCCGCCGATCTGGGGCAGGGTGCCGCCTTCATAGAGCCAGACCGCGCCTATGGCCATGACGGCCAGGCCCAGCCACCAGGGGCGCCTTGAGGGTGTTGTCATCGTGTCGTCTCCGATGGGCGCCGGCGGCGGCGCCGGTGCCTTCTCGCTGATGTCGGCCTGGGCCTTACTTGACCAGTCCGACGTCCTTGAGCACTTCGGCCTGGCGCGCCTTCTCCTTGGTCAGGAAGGCGGCGAAGTCGTCACCGGCCAGGTAGGCGTCGTCCCAGCCGCGATCGGCCAGCGCCTTCTTCCATTCGGGCGAGGCGTGCAGCTTGGCATAGCGCTGCAGCCACATGTCGCGGCCGGCCTTGCTCATGCCGGGCGCGCCGATGATGCCGCGCCAGTTGCCGATGACGACGTCGTAGCCGCTTTCCTTGAGCGTGGGGGCGTCGATGCCGGGCAGGCGCTTCTCGGAGGAGACCGCGATGATGCGGATGCGGCCCTGGTCGACGAAGGTCTTCAGCTCGGACAGGCCCGAGATGCCGATCTTGGCTTGCCCGCTGGCCAGCGAGGTGACGACTTCCGCGCCGCTGGTGTAGGGCAGGTAGTTGACCTTGGTCGGGTCGAACTTGGCCGCCTTGGCGAGCAGCGCCGCGGTGACGTGGTCGGTGCCGCCTATCGAACCGCCGGCCACGGCGGTGCCGCCGGGGTTGGCCTTCATCGCCTGGACCGCGTCGGCGATGGTCTTGATGGGCGAGTTGGGCGCGACCACGATCGCGCCGGCGTCGTCGGTCAGCCGCACCAGCGGCACGGTCTGGTCCAGCGTGACGGGAGACTTGTTGGTGATGATGGCGCCGACCAGGATGGCGCCCATGGACATGATGGCGTTGTCGTCGCCCTTGCCGGTGCGTACGAACTCGGCCAGGCCGATGGTGCCGCCCGCGCCGCCCTTGTTGGTGACCTGGAAACCGTCGGTGAAGATGCCGGTCTGCTGCATGACCTGCAACGGCACGCGCGCGGCGCCGTCATAGCCGCCGCCGGGGCCGCCGGGGGCCATGACCTTGGCGGGGGCCGCGATGCCGGCCAGCGGCGCGACGGCGATGGCGAGGGCTGCAACCGTTTTCTTGACGAACTTCATGCATGTCTCCTTGCTGCGAGGGGCGGCGGGCAGGCCGCCTGATAAGAGGGAACGGCAAGGGGCCGTTCCGCTACGAAGACAGTATCCGTCCAAACGCGCGCGGGCGGAAAGTCATTCCCATGGCGGCAACAGCACCACGCCGTCCATCAGCCGGCGCGCCGTGCGGCTCATGGCCACCAGCGCGACGCTCCAGCGCCCGTCCTGGCTGCGTGCCTGGGCGCCCACTTTCAGCGTGCCCGACGGGTGGCCGAAGCGCAGTTCGCCGCGTGGGCCGCCCAGCACGTCGGCCAGCACCGTGCCGGGCACGGCGGCGGTGGCGGCGATCGCGACGGCACCGGTGCCCGTCATGGCGTGGTGCAGCTTGCCCATGGAAAAGATGCGCACGTTCAGGTCGATGTCGCCGGCGGCGACGGCGCGGCCGCTTGAAGCGGTATAGGCCGCGGGCGGGGCGGCGAAGGCGAGCTTGGGCGTGTGCTGGCGGTGCGCGGTGGCATGGGCGGCGTCGGGCGCCAGCCCCATGGCCACGGCGGCATGGGCGCGGATGGCCTCGGCCCGTGCCAGCAGGTCGGCGCGGCTGTTCACATCGGGTTGCAATTCCGTGCCGGCCAGTCCCAGGGACGAGGCGGCGACGAAGACGGTGGGGTTGCCGGCGTTGACCAGCGTCGCGCGGATTTCCCCCACTCCTGGAATGGTCAACACGTCGGCCGTGCGGCCGGTGGGGAACATCGCGCCTTCAGGCCCGTCGCCACCGCCCGGATCCAGGAATTCCAGCCGGACTTCGGCCGCCGGGAAGGTCACGCCGTCCAGTTCGAAGTCGCCCAGTTCCTGGACCTGCCCGCCCCGCACCGGCACGTGGGCGATGATGCGCTTGCCCAGGTTGGCCTGCCAGATGCGGACCACGGCGATACCGTCGCCGGCCGGCCGTACCAGTGCGCGGTGGATGGCGAAGGGGCCGACGGCGGCGCTGAGGTTGCCGCAGTTGCCGCTCCAGTCGATCACGGGCTGGCCGATGGCGACCTGGCCGAACCAGTAGTCGACGTCGCAGTCGGGGCGGGTGCTGGGGCCGACGATGACCACCTTGCTGGTGCTGGAGGTGGCGCCGCCCATGCCGTCTATCTGCTTCTCGTAGGGGTCGGGGCTGCCGACCACCCGCATCAGGACGCGGTCGCGGGCGGCGGGATCGGCGGGAAGGTCCGAGGGCAGGAAGAACACGCCCTTGCTGGTGCCCCCGCGCATGTAGAGGGCGGGAATGGCACGTTGTCTGTCGAAGGTGGTCATGGCGGATCGGATTGCCAATTTCAGATTGTTTTCAGGAAACGCGCCCATATTTACGAGGTTACTACGAGGCGCGCGGGAATGCCCGGGCTGCCGGCAGGGGTGTGGCGCGTTGGCCCTCCCGGCCCGGCCCGAATCGGTGCAAACTAGCTTCCTTTGCCGTTTCCCCCGGGAACCGGCGCGGCTCGCGTTTCGTTCCCTCAACCTTTCGACGAGATAGCCATGACCCGCAAGACCCCCATCGAGCGCTACCGGAACATCGGCATCAGCGCGCATATCGACGCCGGCAAGACCACGACTACCGAGCGCATCCTGTTCTACACCGGGGTCAATCACAAGATAGGGGAAGTCCATGACGGCAATGCCACCATGGACTGGATGGAGCAGGAGCAGGAGCGCGGCATCACCATCACCTCCGCCGCCACGACGGCGTTCTGGAAGGGGATGGCGGGCAACTATCCCGAGCATCGCATCAACATCATCGACACGCCGGGGCACGTGGACTTCACGATCGAGGTCGAGCGCTCCATGCGCGTGCTCGACGGCGCCTGCATGGTGTACGACTCGGTCGGCGGCGTGCAGCCGCAATCCGAGACGGTCTGGCGCCAGGCCAACAAGTACGGCGTGCCGCGCATCGCGTTCGTCAACAAGATGGACCGCGTCGGCGCGGATTTCTTCCGCGTGCAGCGGCAGATCGTGGATCGCCTGAAAGGGCGGGCCGTCCCCATCCAGATCCCGGTGGGCGCCGAGGACCATTTCGAGGGCGTGGTGGACCTGGTCAAGATGAAGGCGATCATCTGGGACGAGGCCAGCCAGGGCGTGCGCTTCGAATACCGCGACATCCCGGCCGCGCTGCAGGCCACGGCCGCCGAGTGGCACGACAAGATGGTGGCCGAGGCGGCCGAGGCCGACGACGAGCTGATGGACAAGTACCTGAACGGCGACACGCTGACCGAGGACGAGATCAAGCGCGGACTGCGCAAGCGCACCGTGGCGGGCGAGATCGTACCCATGCTGTGCGGCAGCGCGTTCAAGAACAAGGGCGTGCAGGCCATGCTCGATGCCGTCATCGACTACCTGCCGTCGCCGGTGGACGTCCCGGCCATCAAGGGCGTGGACCAGCACGACCGCGAGATCGAGCGCCACCCCTCGGACGACGAGCCTTTCTCGGCGCTGGCCTTCAAGATCATGACGGATCCCTTCGTGGGCCAGCTCATCTTCTTCCGGGTGTATTCGGGCATCGTGCGCTCGGGCGACACGGTCTTCAACCCGCTCAAGGGCAAGCGCGAGCGGCTGGGCCGCATCGTGCAGATGCACGCCAACGAGCGCCGCGAGATCAAGGAAGTCTACGCGGGCGACATCGCCGCCGCCGTGGGGCTGAAGGAGGCCACCACGGGCGATACGCTGTGCGAGCCCGACCACCCCATCATCCTCGAGCGCATGGTGTTTCCCGAGCCGGTCATTTCGCAGGCGGTGGAGCCCAAGACCCAGGCCGACCAGGAAAAGATGGGCCTGGCGCTGAACCGGCTGGCCCAGGAAGATCCGTCCTTCCGCGTGCGCACCGACGAGGAATCGGGCCAGACCATCATCTCCGGCATGGGCGAACTGCACCTGGAGATCCTGGTCGACCGCATGAAGCGCGAGTTCGGCGTCGAGGCCACGGTGGGCAAGCCGCAGGTCGCCTACCGGGAAACGGTGCGTTCCTCGGTGCGCGACGTCGAGGGCAAGTTCATCAAGCAGTCCGGCGGCCGGGGGCAGTACGGCCACGTGGTGATCTCGCTGGAGCCGCAGCCGGCCGGCTCGGGCTACGAGTTCGTCGACGCCATCAAGGGCGGCGTGGTGCCGCGCGAGTTCATTCCCGCGGTCGACAAGGGCATCCAGGACACGCTGGGTTCGGGCGTGCTGGCGGGCTATCCGGTGGTGGACGTGAAGGTCACGCTGACCTTCGGCTCCTATCACGACGTGGACTCGAACGAGAACGCGTTCCGCATGGCCGGCTCGATGGCCTTCAAGGAGGCCATGCGGCGCGCGAATCCGGTGCTGCTGGAGCCCATGATGAGCGTCGAGGTCGAGACCCCCGAGGACTTCATGGGCAACGTGATGGGCGACCTGTCGTCGCGGCGGGGCATGGTGCAGGGCATGGAGGACATCGCCGGCGGAGGCGGCAAGCTGGTGCGCGCCGAGGTGCCGCTGGCCGAGATGTTCGGCTATTCCACCACGCTGCGTTCGCTCACGCAGGGGCGTGCCACGTACACCATGGAGTTCAAGCACTACGCCGAGGTGCCGCGCCAGGTAGCCGAGGCCGTGATCGGCGCCCGCAAGCAAGGAGGCTAAGGCTAGGCAGCGAGTTCGACGCCGCAGCCCGGCGTGCCGGGAAGCGTCAGGATGCCGTTTGCGATGCTCAGTCCCGTGCAGGGATCGTCCAGCAATTGCTCGTGTTCGGACAGTTCGCAGGCGTAGGGCAGGGCGCCGATCGTGCTGGCGGCCTGGGCGTTCATGGCCTGCATGAGCGCCGGGCCGAACGCGGCGCCCACGCGGCATGTCACGCCGCCGGCTTCGCAGATGTGGACCGCTTCCATGAAGTGGCGAAAGCCGCCCAGTTTGGTGACCTTGAGGTTGACCGCGTCGACGACCCGGTCGGCGACGAGCCTGTGGATGTCCTGGACGGTGACGGCGCTTTCGTCGGCTTCGATGGCCGTGGGCAGGCTGCGCGCGAGCAGCGAGAGGCCTGCCCAGTCATGCGCCGGAACAGGCTGTTCGATCAGCGCGATGTCGTACCGCTCCATGCGCGCGAACGCGGCCATCATCTGCTTGGCGTGGTATGACTGGTTGGGGTCCAGCGTCAGCACGACCTCGGGCCCGACCGCCCCGCGGACGGCGGCGACGCGCGCGATGTCGAGTTCGGTATCGCCGGACAGCTTGAGCTTGAGTTGCCGGTATCCGCCCGCCACCAATGCGGCGGCGTTGGCCGCCATCTCCGAAGGCGGCTTGATGGAAAGAATGCGGGACAGCCGCAGCTCGGCACGGACCTGCCCGCCGAGCAGGGCGCTGATCGGCACCCCCAGGCGCCTGGCCAGCAGGTCGTGCAGCGCCATGTCGATGGCGGCCTTGGCGCTGTACTGGAAGGCCAGTTTGCGATCGACGTCGCTCATGATTGCGGCGATCTCGCCCAGCCCCCTCCCCGTTACTACGGGTGCCAGCAGTTCGAGCGCGGTACGTACGCCTTCGCCATGGGTGGTGATGGCCGGAATGGCATGGGCGTAGCCCAGTCCGGTCGTGCCGATGTCGTCGGTCAGCGCCAGTAGATAACCCTCTATCGACGGTACCGAGGCGCGGGCGAACTTCCAGGAGGCGTCACGCATGCGCTGGGGGCAGGGTATGACGGATACGTGGGCGACGTGCATGGCTTACTCGGAATGTACGGTTGGCGTTGCAAGGGCGTCGAATACCGCAGCGACGTCATCGATCGCATCGAGCCGCATCAAGCGGTGGATGGCCTCGTCGATTCTGCCGGGAGCGATGACCCCGTCGGCATTCGAGCGGAATTTCCGGATGTAGTCTTCTTCCGAGATGGGGTTGGCGCGCGTGCCGCGCACACTCTCGATGACGTGCTCGAGGCATGAGCCGTCGTTCAGCCGGATGCGGACGTGGGCGCCCGCCTTCTTCGGGTCGGCGCTTTGGGAGGCATGGGCTTCGTACACCACCTTGTCGGCCAGGGCGTTGATGACCGGGTCCGCAAGCGCCTCCGGACTGTAGGCGTGCTTGTCCATGCCGCCGCGCACCAGGGCCTCGGCCAGCGAGTGCTGCAAGCTGATGCGGCCATGCCAGGAGGTCAACGGCCGCAGCTTCTCGGCAGCCGGTTCGCAAAGCGTCGCCACGGAGCTGGGGGCGATCCGGCACCGGATCTCGGCAATGTCGGCGGGCGCTATCGCATGCGCCGCCTTGAGGGCGAGCACCGCGTCGACATAGGGATGAATGGTGAATGCGCTGGGGTAGGGCTTGGAGGCGACGTTGAGCAGTTCCCACCGGCTGCCGAGGCCGTCTGTCGCCAGGGCGTAGCGGAAGGCCGACGGGTCGGCTTTCTGGACGTGCGTCTGGAACCAGCCGAAGCGCCCTTCGAATACCAGGCGCGGACCGCTGATCCCCTCCCGGCCCAGCGCGACCGCGCGCGCGGCCTGGCTCGCCGCCATCCCGACGTGGAGCGTCTTGGTCGACGCGCCGTCTTCCCATGACGCCATCAGGCCGCCGCACATGCTGGCGCAATGGCCGATGGCATCGACGACTTGCCGGCAATCGAGATGTTCCAGCCAGGCGAGCGCGTATACGGCGCCGAACGCACCCATGATCGCGGTCGGGTGTATGCCTACGCTATGAAGGCGCATGGGAGGGACCAAGCCGAGCCGGCAACTGAGTTCGCTGCCGATGATCACCGCCTGCATCAGCCGCGCGCCGGACAGATGCGATGACTGGCAGTAGGGAAGCGCGATCGAGAAGGGAGCCACGGTCGGGTGGACGAACGACTCGATGTGCGTATCGTCGAATTCCAGCAGCGAAGACATGACGCCATTGACGAACGCGGCACCCGAGAGCGACAGCGATTGATCGAAACCGAGGCTCTTGGCCTGCGAGCCGGCGTCGGTCCGCGCCATGGCGCGGACCGCGGCATGGACGGGCTCCAGCGGCCTGGCCGCGAGCATGACGCCGACCGCATCGAGGATCTGCAGCCGGGCGAGATCCTTGACGTCGCGGGGAATGTCGGTCCATGACAGGTTCGTGGCCCAGTCCGCGAGCCGTTCGCTCATTCCATGCATGGCTCTAGTCCATTTTGATGGTGATGGATTGGCCCAGCCGCGACCATTGGCCGTACTCGGCGCGCAGGAATTCGACGAACTTCGCCCCGCCCAGCGCACTGGGCGTCGAGCCCTGGTTTTCCAGGGTCTGCTTGAAGGCCGTGTCCCGGAATACGCCGTCCACGGCCCGGTCCAGCGCGGACAGGATCGCCGCCGGCGTGCCCCGCGGCGCGAAGATGCCGTACCACCCGGCCAGCTTGACCTTGCCGAGTCCGCTCTCGGCGAGCGTCGGTACGTTGGGCAGCATGGACGAGCGTTGGGACGAGGTGACGGCGAGCGCCGTCGCCTGGCCGGACTGGACGTAGGGAAGTCCCACCTGGAGGTCGGAGAACAGCAGATCGATATGCCCGGCGTGAAGATCGATCAGCGCGGGGCCCGCACCCTTGTACGGTACATGGACCAGATTCGCGCCGGTCTCGTGTTTGATGAGTTCGGCCGCAACGTGAGGGAGCGTACCCGTGCCCGAGGACCCGATGTTCAGGCCGGCGGAGCCGGCTTTCGCGCGCGTGGAGATGTCGCCCAGCGTCCCGATGCCCGATTTCTTGCTGGCCATCAATATCATCGGAGAGGTGGCGATCATCCGTACCGCGATCAGGTCGCGGAACGGATCGTAGGGCACTTTGGTCAGTGCCGGATTGATGGTGATCGGGCCCTGCAGGCCCAACAGCAGGGTATATCCGTCCGGCGCTGCGTTCACGACCGAACTGGCGCCGATGACGCCGCCGGCGCCGGCCTTGTTCTCGACCACGACAGGCTGGCCGAGCTGCCGCGCAAGCGCTGCCGCCAGGGAGCGCCCTACCAGATCGGTGGGGCCGCCAGGCGCGTAGGGAACGACCAGCTTGATCGGCTTGGCAGGGTACCGGGTATCTTCGGCATGGACGCCGGGCGCGCAGCACAGGCCGGCAAACGCCAGGCAGAGCGCGCGGATGCGATAGGTCAACGCCATGAGTCTCCTCGTTTTTTTCGTGCTCTTGAAGCGTGGCACCGGGTGCGAGGATTACATCACAGCGCTGTTTCGCTGGGCGAAAAGTCCGGAAATAAGTGCCGGCTACCGCGCCGCGATGCCTGGCACGCCGCGCCGTATGGCCTGGGAGAAGTCCGGGTCCGCGTCGGCATCCCGCGCCCGCTGGGTGATACGGCCCAGCCGTTTCAGGTCCGCCAGCGTGTGCGAGGTGTCCAGCCCGCGCACATCGTAGATGTAGCCGGGCAGGTAGCCGGCCAGGACCAGTCGGTAGTCCATGGGCAGGCCCGGAATGATCCGGGTCATCATGTGGTAGACGATGGTCGTGCAGTTGGCCGTGATGGTGTGGTAGAAACGCGGCTTCGACACGAGCTTGTTGGCCTCGTCCACGTAGGCCAGGAACAGGGACATCATGGCCTCGCGAGGCATGGACACCCGGTACAGGTAGTCGTCTTCGCCCCGGATGTTGGTGCGTACCCGGACGATGTCGCGCTCGTCCGCCGCCACGACGCTGGTCTCGAACTCCTTGAAGAAACCGCCGATGGACGAGAATTTCTCGTGCCGTTCCTTGCGGATCTCGACCGAGAACACCAGTTGCCGGCCATCCTCGAAGCCGAACGAAACCAGGGTGTGGGCGATGGCCTCGATGGTCCAGTAGGACAGGATCAGGTCCACGCTGGCCAGCCTGGTCAGGTCGTAGCTGCGTGTCTCCCAGCGCGGGGTGTAGTCGTTCGGGCCGCGCCAGTCGAAGTTGCGCACGTTGCGCAGCGTGACCACGTGGCCGTCGACCTGGCCCGTGGTCATCTGCGCGACGTCGTCCGCCCAGACCCTGTCGTTCGACGGCGCGATGCTGTGCCACCAGGCCAGCAGCAGGCCGAAGGCCACGACGTACAGGCCCACGCCCCAGGCGGGGCGACCCGCCAGCGCCAGCCACAGCATGCCCAGGCCGAAGGCCGCGCCGGCCACGGCCGCCGCGATCTTGACGGGCAGCGGACCGGGCACCTGATAGCGCAGGGCGAAGGCCGCCCAGAGCGTGGTGGGAAGAAAGACCAGGACGGCCAGGGCCGACAGTAGAAATGTGCGCATGGGCCGGAACATACCACCGCCGGCCATCCGGCGGCAGTCCCCCGCAATGCGCCTGCCAACTGGTACAGTTGTCGGCGACGTTCCTCGGCTCACCGCTCGCGACCATTCATGACGCTTCCTGTCTTTTCCGCCCGCCTCGTGGCCCGCTGGCTGCTGATCCTGATGCTGCTGGCCGGCGCCTACTTCTTCAGCGGGTTCCTCGTTCCCGGCCTGGC
The DNA here is from genome assembly GCF_029845405.1 of Pigmentiphaga sp. GD03639. NCBI lineage: Bacteria > Pseudomonadati > Pseudomonadota > Betaproteobacteria > Burkholderiales > Alcaligenaceae > Pigmentiphaga > Pigmentiphaga sp. GD03639. The sequence continues at coordinate 87,757 of NZ_JAOCLR010000021.1, read as the reverse complement.
GGCGCTGATCATCGGCCTGGCCAGCTGGCCCCTGTACCGGCGCTGGGTCCGCGTCTGCGGCGGGCGCACGACGCTGGCGGCCTCCGGCGCGCTGCTGGTCATCGTGGTCGGGCTGATCGTGCCCTTCGCCTACGGGCTGTCCTATGCCATCCAGGAGGCCAGCAACCTCATCCGCTGGCTGCTCGAGGCCAATCGCGAAGGCCTGGCCGTTCCGCACTGGGTGACGGGGCTGCCGCTGATCGGCGAGCGCCTGGCGGGATACTGGGAAGAACACCTGTCGCGGCCGCATGCGCTGGGCGCCTGGGTACAACTGATCAGCGGCGAGCACCTGGGCAACATCTACCGCGTGGTGCTGTCCACCACGGGCAATGTCTTCCACCTGGCGCTGACGGTGGTGTTCATGCTGATCATCCTGTTCTTCGTCTACAAGGACGGCGAGCGCATGGTCGGCCAGCTCGATACCGTGGGCGAACGGGTACTGCCGGTGCGCTGGACCCGGCTTTCGCGCGTGGTGCCGGCCACCATCAGCGCGACCGTGACCGGCATGGGCCTGATCGCCATCGGCGAAGCCGTCGTGCTGGGCACGGCCTACTGGATAGCCGGCGTGCCGTCGCCGGCCCTGCTGGGGCTGATCACCGGCTTCATGGCCCTGGTGCCCGGCGGCGCTCCGCTGGCCTTCACCATGGTCTCGCTGTACCTGGTCGGCTCGGGCAAGCTCATCGCCGGCATCGGGTTGTTCGCCTGGGGCACGCTGGAACTCTTCATCGTCGACAAGACCCTGCGCCCCCGCCTGGTGGGCGGCCCCGTCAAGCTTCCCTTCCTGCCTACCTTCATCGGCCTGGTGGGCGGCGTACAAACCATGGGCCTGGTCGGCCTTTTCGTCGGCCCGGTCCTGATGGCCCTGCTGGTCGCGATCTGGCGCGAATGGCTACGAGAGGAAAGCCCCCCTAGAGGAAGCCCCCCCCTACGCGCTTACGCGCGCCCCCCAGGGGGCGGCACAGGCGGACCGGAAGGAAAGCCCACCCCCATGCGGCCTCCGGCCGCTCCCCCTCAAGGGAGCGGCACTGGCGGACCGGCGAAGCCGGATCCGCGGCGCCCTGGGTAGAGGGCAAAACAAAATGGCCTCGCTTTCACAAAGCGAGGCCATTTTTTCTTCATTTCCAACTGCTGGCAGCCAGCGAAGCATCACTGCTCCAAACCAGGATAACCGTACTAGACCCAGGATGCGGAGGATCCGGCTCCGCCGGTCCTCGCGCATCGCCCCCTGGGGGGCGCCCGTAAGGGCGTAGGGGGGACTGAATTAATACACCCCTTGCGCCAGCATCGCGTCGGCCACCTTCACGAAGCCGGCGATGTTCGCGCCGTCTACGTAGTTGATGGAGCCGTCGGCGCGGCTGCCGTGGCGCACGCAGTTCTCGTGGATGTCCTTCATGATGGCGCGCAGGCGCTCGTCGACTTCGGCGTGGTGCCACGACAGGCGTTGCGAGTTCTGCGCCATTTCCAGGCCCGACACGGCCACGCCGCCGGCGTTGCTGGCCTTGCCGGGGGCGTACAGGGTGCCGGCCCGGGTGAAGACGTCCACGGCTTCCAGCGTCGAGGGCATGTTCGCGCCTTCGGCCACGCACAGGACGCCGTTGCGGACCAGGGTCTCGGCGTCGTTGTGGTCGAGTTCGTTCTGGGTGGCGCAGGGCAGGGCGATGTCGACCGGGATGTGCCAGGGGCGCTTGCCGGCTTCGAACGACAGCTTGTTGCGCGAGGCGAAGTCGGCCAGGCGGCCGCGTTGGACGTTCTTGAGGTCCATGATCTCCTTGAGCATGTCGACGCCGATGCCGTCCTTCACGTACAGCGTGCCGTCGGAGTCGGACAGGCTCACGACCTTCGCGCCCAGGTCCAGCGCTTTTTCGGCGGCGTACTGCGCGACGTTGCCCGAGCCGGAGATCGACACGGACTTGCCGTCGAAGCTCTGGTTCTTGCGATACAGCATCTGCTCGGCGAAATAGATGGTGCCGTAGCCGGTGGCCTCGGGACGCATCAGGCTGCCGCCGAAGGCCAGGCCCTTGCCGGTGAACACCGCCGACGCGCTGTTGGACAGCTTCTTCATCATGCCGGCCATGAAGCCCACTTCGCGCGCACCCACGCCGATGTCGCCGGCGGGCACGTCGGTGTCGGGGCCGAGGTGGCGGTACAGTTCCGCCATCAGGGCCTGGCAGAAGCGCATGACTTCGCCGTCGCTCTTGCCCTTAGGGTCGAAGTCGGAGCCGCCCTTGCCGCCGCCCATGGGCAGGGTGGTCAGCGAGTTCTTGAAGGTCTGTTCGAATGCCAGGAAGCGCAGGATCGACAGGTTGACCGACGGGTGCAGCCGCATGCCGCCCTTGAACGGGCCGATGGCCGAGTTGTGCTGGATGCGGAAGCCGCGGTTGACCTGGGTCTGGCCCCGGTCATCGACCCAGCAGACGCGGAACTGGATGATGCGCTCGGATTCCACCAACCGCTCCAGCAGGCCATGTTCGGCGTAGCGCGGGTGTTTCTGCAGGAAAGGCCAGAGGCTGGTCATGACCTCCTTGACGGCTTGCAGGAACTCCGGCTGGTGAGGATCGCGCAGGGCGACCTGCGAGAGAAAGCTGTCTAGGCTGGCGTGTTTCAATATCGGCTCCGTTGAATGTCCGGGCGCTTGGGGTCGTCCTGCCGCAGCGAGCTGCGAGCGGCATCGAGGGCTGCACCTTTTGCGTGCGGCAATTGCTCTGATGTGGTGCGTTGCACCGAAAAAACGCGGCATTGTAATCGCGTTTTTCCGTCATCATGTCGGTAAACGACGACTTTATGCACGTATTTAGTGCGATTTTTAAAAAGGGACGGAGCATGGTGCGGAAGCGTTTCCCGGCGTTTAAATAGGGACGGAGCGACGCGGGGACGACCCCGCTGGTCATGACGAATGGGGACGGCCCCGCAACCAGGAAGAAAATGATGGCTTGGACCCTTTTGATCATCGCCGGACTGATGGAGGTCGGCTGGGCGATCGGCTTGAAGTACACGCATGGATTCACGCGGCTGTGGCCGTCGGTGGGCACTGTCACCGCCATCGTCGTCAGCATGGGATTGCTGGGCGTGGCGATGCGCACGCTGCCCGTGGGAACCGCCTATGCCATCTGGGTGGGGGTTGGCGCCGTGGGGACTGCCGCCCTGGGCATCCTGCTGTTCGGCGAGGCTGCCAGCCCGGCGCGCCTGGTCAGCCTGGGGCTGATCGTCGCAGGTATCATAGGGCTGAAACTGGCTTCCTAGCGTGCATTTCATCCCATGACCCTCGCCGTTCACGACGGACCCCTGGGCATCTTCGACTCCGGCGTGGGCGGCATCAGCGTGCTGAGCGCCATCCGGCAGGCGTTGCCCCATGAAGACCTGCTGTACGTGGCCGATAGCGGCCACCTGCCCTATGGAGAGAAGACGCCGGCCTACATCGTGGCGCGCGCCTTGCGCCTGGCGGAGTTCTTCCTTTCGAATGGGGCCAGGGCGGTGGCCATCCCCTGCAACACCGCCACGGCGGTCGCGGTGGATGCCCTGCGCGACCGCTACCCGGAACTGCCCATCGTCGGCATCGAGCCCGCTGTCAAGCCGGCCGTGCGGTTGACCCGTTCCGGGGTGATAGGGGTGCTGGCCACCACGGGCACCCTCCTGAGCGACCGCTTCCACGCGCTGGTCCGGCGCGAGGCGCCCGGCGTGGATGTGCTGCTCAAGCCTTGTCCCGGCTGGGTGTCGCTGGCCGAAGAAGGCTGGACGCCGGACCGCGACCATCTGGTGGCCGAGCCGCTGGCCGAACTGGTCGAGCGCGGCGCCGACGTCCTGGTGCTGGGCTGCACGCACTTTCCCTTCCTGATCGAGCCGATCCGGCGCCACGTGGGGCCGGACGTGGCGGTGCTGGAGACGGGCGTGCCGTTCGCCCGCCAGTTGCAGCGGCAATTGCTGGCCCATGGGTTGGCGCGCGAGGCGGGCGAGGGCGGCGTGGCCTTCATGACCAGCGGGGATCCGGCGGAGGTCGCGCGGCGCATCGCCCGCCTGACCGGGCGGGAGACCACGGTCGAGCGCCTTCCCCTGCAATATTGCTGAGACCGCACGGCGGCCCCGACTCGGGAGCGGGGTAGGGCCTTTCCGGCTCCGTCGCAGGCGATGGGGTATCCTCACGCCTTCCGCGGGCCTTCGCGCCGCGCCCGGCCGGTCCCAGCGCCGCCGTCTTCACGGATACCTCGGGAACCTTCATGTCGCTCGAACAGCACTACACGTCCATACTCGAACAGCTCGGCGAGGATCCGCGCCGGGAGGGCCTGCGCGATACGCCCAAGCGCGCCGCCAAGGCCATGAAATACCTGTGCCAGGGATATACGCAGAACCTCGACGAGATCGTCAACGGCGCCCTGTTCTCGTCCGACACCAATGAAATGGTGCTGGTCAAGAACATCGAACTGTATTCCCTGTGCGAGCACCACTTGCTGCCCTTCATCGGCAAGGCCCACGTGGCCTACCTGCCCAACGGCAAGGTGCTGGGGCTATCCAAGGTCGCGCGCATCGTCGACATGTACGCCCGCCGCCTCCAGATTCAGGAAAATCTGTGTCTGCAGATCGCCGAGGCCGTCCAGCAGGTGACCGATGCCCTGGGCGTGGCCGTGGTCATCGAGGCCCAGCACATGTGCATGATGATGCGTGGCGTCGAGAAGCAGAACTCTTCCATGGTCAGTTCGGTCATGCTGGGCGCATTCCGCGAAAACCCCTCGACGCGCGCCGAATTCCTCGAACTGATCCGCTGACCGGGTCGGCCGGTCCGCCATGGCCGCGCACCGGACGGGTGCGCCCCCACTGTTTCTCTGACCATGGATGGTGCAAGGCCGCACCGCCATGGCGCGTCCTGCTCGGTACAGGGGCCGGTCTTGGACCTGGCCCGGTGTTTGCTAGGCCTTAGGTAGTGGTTTACCCCAGTCGCGCCTCCAAAATCGAGGCGCTATATTTTTGCTACTGTTCCGTATATGAGATGAGGTTTCGTATTTAAGACGACGAACGATGCCGGCCCAGCGATGGAATAACACTATCGCAGTGTCCGGCCCCCCGCAACCGCGGGGGCGGGGCGGTTCCGTTCCCGTTCGCCGCTGAATCGAGACCCGGTTCCTACAGGCCCGCAACATGAATGAAATCGAGTTCCGCAAGGTTGGCAAGCGCTTCATGGACCGCCAGACGGGACAGCCCCGTACCGCGGTCACGGACGTCAATCTCAGCATACGCAGCGGCGAGGTGGTGTCCATCATCGGTCCGTCCGGCTGCGGCAAGAGCACGTTGCTGAACATGGGCGCGGGCCTTTACCTGCCCAGCGAGGGCGAGGTCTACGTGGGCGGCGAGCGCGTCACCAAGCCCGTGCGCAAGGTGGCGTTCATGCTGCAGAAAGACCTGCTGATGCCGTGGCGCACCATACGGGCCAACGTCGAGCTGGGGCTGGAGATCGACGGCGCCCCCGCCCGCGAGCGCAGGGTGATCGCGGACGAACTGCTGGCCAAGTGCCATCTGAAGGGATTCGAGGAACACTTCCCCTACCAGTTGTCGGGCGGCATGCGCCAACGCGCCGCCCTGGCCCGGACGCTGGCCGTCGACCCGCAGGTGCTGCTGCTGGACGAACCTTTCTCGGCGCTGGATGCGCAGACCAAGATGGTGCTGCAGCAGGACCTGGCCAAGATGGTGTACGAGAAACGCAAGACGGCGCTGTTCATTACCCACGACCTGGTGGAGGCCATCGCGCTGTCCGATCGCCTGCTGGTGATGAGCGAGCGCCCCGGCACCATCATCGAGGAAATCATCGTCGACCTGCCCATGCGGGACAACCCGCTGGAGCGGCGCAAGCTGCCGGAAATCGGCCCGCTGCAGGGGCGGTTGATGGAACTGCTGAAAGTGGGCAAGGAAACCGCCGAACTGCATTGAACCGCCCGTCCCCCCGATCTCGCACGTCGCGCCCGTGGGCGCCCATTCTTACAGGAAGCCCTATGAAAAACGCTCTGGTCTCGTTCAGCTTCAAACTGGCCGCCGTCGCCGTGGTTGCCGCGTCGCCCTTCGCCGTCCACGCCGCGCCCGAGGAAGTGAACTATCTGTTGCCCGCCCCGCCCACGCTGCCGGCCTTCGCCCCGTGGATGATCGCGCAGCAGCGCGGCTACTACGCCGATGAGAACATCAAGGTCAATTTCGTGCTCGGCAAGGGCGGCGTCGACGTCGCCAAGCAGATCGGCGCCGGCAACGCCGTGATCGGCGGCGCCATCGGCGACACGCCCATCATCGTCCGCGCCAACGGCGTGCCGGTGAAGGCCGTCGCCGTGCTTGGCGCCGGTTCGCTGTCGGCGCTGGCGGTCAAGAAGGACGGCCCGATCAAGTCGGTGGCCGACCTCAAGGGCAAGACCCTGACCGTGATTTCTTACAGCGACACGACCTACTACGCGCTGCTGGGCACGCTCAAGAAGTACAACCTGAGCAAGAACGACGTGTCCATCCAGGCAGCCGGCCCGGCCGGCGTCTGGCAGTTGTTCGCCGCCGGCAAGTCCGAGGGCATGGCCGCCACGCCCGACTGGCTGGTCGATGCCGACGAGGCCACCAACGGCAACGTCGAATACCTGAAGATCGACAAGCCTTTCAACAGCATGGCGCAGGCCATCATCGCCTCGGACGAGACGATCAAGAAGAATCCGGACCTGATCAAGCGCCTGGTGCGCGCGACCCTGCGCGGCATGCAGGACGTGATGAAGGATCCCAAGAGCGCCGCCGCCACCTACGCGCAGGCCGCGCCGGCCTTCAAGGGCAAGGAAGAGAAGCTCGAGCGCATCCTGCGCCTGTACAACAAGTACGTGTACGCCGACCAGAAGGTGCTGGGCCAGATGGATACCGCCCGCCTGGCGGAGGTGCAGAAGTTCTACGTGTCGGAAGGCATCGTGTCCAAGGCCGCGCCCTTGACCGATCTTTATACGAACCAGTTCGTCGGGGTTGAGCGGTAATGTCTGTATCCGTATCCAATGAAAACGCGCCCGCCGTGGCGGGCGCCGCCAAGCCGGCGGCCCGGCCGTTCTTCTCGGGCAAGGTCGCCACGGCCAGCGGCAGCGTGCTGGTCCTGCTGGTGTTCCTGGCCGCCTGGGAATGGGGCCCCGGCCTGCTCAACATGCCGGAATTCATCCTGCCCCGCTTCAGCCGGGTCGTCCAGGAGTTCGGCCACATGTGGCAGAACAGCGAGCTGCTCATGCACAGCGGCATCACCGCGTTCGAGGTGATCGTCGGCTTCATCCTGGGCGCCCTGCTGGGCCTGGTGGTGGGCGTGGTGCTGGGCCTGTCGCCCACCACGGAATCGATCCTGTCGCCGTACATCCTGGCGCTGCAGATCGCGCCCAAGGTGGCGTTCGCGCCGCTGTTCGTGATGTGGCTGGGCTATACCATCTATCCGAAGATCCTGGTGGCGATCCTGATCGTGTTCTTCCCGGTCATGATCAACGTGCTGTCGGCCGTGCGCACCGTGGATCCCGACATGGTCAACCTGGTCCGCACGCTCAATGCCAGCCGTTGGCAGATCTTCCGCCTGGTCGAGTTCCCGTCGGCGCTGCCGGCGCTGTTCTCGGGACTGCGCATCGCCTCGACGCTGGCCGTCATCGGCGTGACCGTGGGCGAACTGGTCGGGGGCAATCTGGGCCTGGGCTTCCTGCTGGTCGACGGCGAGGGGCAGGGCAACACTTCGGCCGTGTTCGTCACGATCGCGGTGCTCACGCTGATCGGCATCGTCGCCTACGCGGGCGTCGTCTGGGCCGAGAAGCGGGTACTTCACTATCTGCCGCGCGCGGCCACCACCACGGTCTGAGCGCGGGTAATGGGAGCAAAGTTGGATTCAAGCACTATCGGTAATCTTCTGCGGGGCCGCCGCGTCCTGGTGACGGGCGCGGCGCGCGGGCTGGGCTACGAGTTCGCGGTGGCGTTGTGCCAGGCCGGCGCGCAGGTGGCCATGGCGGACATCCTGGCCGACACGCTGAAGCAGGCGGTGGAGTCGCTGCAGGCGCGCGGTTTCCCGGTGCACGGCATCGAGGTCGACCTGGGCGACAAGGCGTCCGTCGAGCGGTGCGCGGCGCGCGCCGTCGAACTGCTGGGCGGGCTGGACGGGCTGGTGAACAACGCTGCCATCACCAACTCGGGCGGGCGCACCGCGCACCAGCTCGATGTCGAGGTGTGGGACAAGGTCATGCAGGTCAACGTGCGCGGCACCTGGCTGATGTCCGTCGCCTGCCATGCGGCGCTGAAGGCGTCGGGGCGCGGCGCCATCGTCAACCTGGCGTCCGACACCGCGCTGTGGGGCGCGCCCAACCTGCTGGCCTACGTCGCCAGCAAGGGCGCGGTCACGGCGATGACGCGGTCGCTGGCGCGCGAGTTCGGCGCCGACGACATCACCGTCAACGCCATCGCGCCCGGACTGACCCTGGTCGAGGCGACGGAGTACGTGCCCGAGGCCCGGCACCGGCTCTACCATGACCAGCGTGCGATCAGCCGCGAGCAGGTGCCCGAGGACGTGAGCGGTTCGGTCCTCTTCGCCCTGTCCGACCTCGCGCGCTTCGTGACCGGACAACTGCTTCCGGTCAACGGTGGATTCGTGATGAATTGAAAAAAGGCCAGCGGTGTGGCCGGCGCCGCCTGTCGGGACCGGTATCATTCCGTCCGCGAGCCATACAGACAGTCGGTCACACCATGAGCAAAGGGAACATTTCGGAGGTCGCGCAGGACAAGTATCTGGTTCCGGCGCTGGAGCGCGGCCTGTTGCTGCTGGGACAATTCAGCCATGTCGACCGCAAGCTGTCGGCGCCCGAGCTGGCGCGCCGCCTCAGCCTGCCGCGGTCCACGGTCTTTCGGTTGCTGATGACCCTGGAATCCATGGGCTTCGTCCAGCGCGCCGAGGGCGGGCACGATTACCGGCTCGGGCTGGCGGTGCTGCGATTGGGCTTCGAATACCTGGCCTCGCTCGAATTGACCGAGCTGGGCGCGCCGCTGCTGGAGCGCCTGCGCGGCGAGATCGGATTCTCGTGCAACCTGGTCGTGCGCGACGGCCGCTCCATCGTCTATGTCGCCAAGTCGTCGGCGCCCACGCCCTTCACCAGTTCGGTCCACGTCGGCACGCGGCTGCCGGCGCATGCCACGGTGCTGGGCCGCGTCCTGCTGGAAGACCTCACGCTGGACGAACTGCGCGAGCTGTTTCCCGAGGAGCACCTGGAAAGCTATTCCTCCAGCACGCCCACGACCGTGATGGAACTCTACGAGCTGGTGCAGAAGGATCGCCAGCGCGGCTATGTCCTGCAGGAGGCCTTTTTCGAGGCCCGGGTCTCGACGATCGCCGCGCCGGTGCGCGACGCCACCGGCCGCATCGTCGCCGCGCTCGGGGCAACGATTCCCTCGTCGCGCTTCGAGCCCGAGCGCATCGACGACCTGGTGGCGCGGGTGCGCAGCACCGCCATGGAGTTGTCGCGCCTCCTGAATTATTCGCCCGAGAAAATGCAGGCCATGGGCCGGGTCGCCAACCTGTGACCGGGGCGGAATGCCGGGCATGGCGGCGCCGTTGACCGTGCCTGCCCGCGCCGCGGTGGTGGGGGCCGGGCCCGCCGGCCTGATGGCGGCCGAGGTGCTGGCCGGGGCCGGCATCGCCGTGGACGTCTACGACGCCATGCCGTCGGCGGGCCGCAAGTTCCTGCTGGCCGGCATAGGCGGCCTGAACATCACTCATTCCGAACCCCATGCGGCTTTCCTGTCCCGCTACGGCGACCGGGCCCGCGTGCTCGCTCCCATGCTCGAGGCGTTCGGCGCCCAGGCCGTACGCGATTGGACCGAAGGCCTGGGCATAGATACGTTCGTCGGATCCTCGGGCAGGGTCTTTCCGAAAGAGATGAAGGCCGCGCCGCTGTTGCGTGCGTGGCTGCATCGCCTGCGGGAACGGGGCGTGCGCCTGCACATGCGGCATCGGTGGCTGGGATGGGAGGCGGACGGCGCGCTGGCCTTCGATACGCCCGGTGGCCGCACGGCCCATCGCCATGACGCGGTGGTGCTGGCCCTGGGCGGGGCCAGCTGGCCGAGGCTGGGCTCGGATGCGGCCTGGGTGCCGTGGCTGGCCGGGCGCGGCGTGCGCGTCGAGCCGCTGGTGCCGGCCAACTGCGGTTTCGAGATCGATTGGAGCCCGCACTTGCGCGAGCGCTACGCTGGGCAGCCCGTGCGCGCCGTCACGCTCTCCATGTCCGATGACCAGGGCGACTGGTGCCGAAGCGGCGAGTTCGTCGTGTCCGACTATGGCGTCGAAGGCAGCCTCATCTACGCCGCGTCCGCCCGCCTGCGAGAGGCCATTGCCCGGCACGGCCGCGCCGAGCTGAGGCTGGACCTGGCGCCCGGGCTTGGCCTCGAGCGCGTCGCGCGGGAACTGGCGTGGCCGCGCGGCAGCAAGTCCATGGCCAACCATCTGCGCGCGCGCATCAAGGTGGATGGCGTGAAGGCGGGCCTGCTGCGCGAAATCGTGCCGGCCGCCGATTTCCAGGATCCCGTCCGGCTGGCCGCCTGGGTGAAATCGCTGCCGTTGACGCTGCGCGCGCCGCGCCCGATCGACGAGGCCATCAGCAGCGCGGGCGGCGTGGCGTTCGAAGGCATGGACGAGCACGGCATGCTGCGTGCGCTGCCCGGTGTCTTCTGCGCCGGCGAAATGCTGGACTGGGAGGCGCCCACCGGGGGCTATCTGCTCACGGCCTGCCTGGCCAGCGGCCGTTGGTCGGGGCTGGGCGCGGCCCGTTGGTTGGCGCGGCGCAACGGCGCTTGACCTTGCCATCGTGGGAAGGGAAATACTGGCTACACCATCACGAAAGGAGTCATGCCATGTTTGAATTCCAGGTGCAGGGAATGAGCTGCGGACACTGCGTCAAGTCCGTTACCCAGGCGGTGCAGTCCGCCTATCCCCAGGCCCATGTCGAGGTCGACCTGGGCGCCGGGAAGGTGCGCGTCGACCAGGCCGGCGATGCCGCGCGCATCGCCAAGCTGATCGAAGAGGCCGGCTATACGGTGTCGGGTTCCGAAACCGTAGGCTGATCGCCGAACAGTGCGAGCTGTCCGCCGGGCGTGCCCAGGCGCACGCCCAGTCCCATCAGCCGCACGGCGCGGGGGTTGCGGCGAAAGGCCGTGGCCAGCAGGATGCGAAACTGTTCCTCGTCCAGCGCCGCGCCCACGCCCTCGGCGGTGGTGCGGTTGAAGTCCGAGAAGCGCAGCTTCACGAACAGCTTCTGGATGTGGTTCTGGGCATCGGCGCGGCGCACGCGCGCGTCGAGCTGGTCCAGCATCTCGCGCAGGAGTTCCTGGCACGCCTCCAGGGTGTGCAGGTCCGTGACGAAGGTCTGCTCCACGCTTACCGACTTGCGCTCGCGGGTGGGCGAGACCTCGCGGTGGTCGATGCCGCGGCACAGGTCGTACAGGCGTTCGCCGAACGCGCCGAACTCCTCGCGCAGCCGGTCGTGTTCCCACGCTCTCAGGTCGGCGCAGGTTTCCACGCCCAGCGCCTTGAGCCGCGCGCCGGTCACCTTGCCCACGCCGTGCAGCTTGGACACGGGCAGGGCCGCCACGAAGGCGTCCACGTCCTGGGGGCGTACCACGAACAGGCCGTCCGGCTTGTTCCAGTCGCTGGCGATCTTGGCCACGAACTTGCTGGGCGCGACGCCCGCCGAGACCGTGATGCCGACGGTCTGCGCCACGCGTTGCCGGATCTCGCTGGCGATCAGCGTGGCGCTGCCCCGCAGCCGGTTGCTGCCGGTCACGTCCAGGTAGGCCTCGTCCAGCGACAGCGGCTCGACCAGTTCGGTGTAGTCGCGGTAGATGTCCATGATCTGCGCCGAGGCCACGCGATACATCTCCATCCTGGGCGGAATGATGAGCAGGTCCGGGCACAGCCGTACCGCGCGTGCCGACGACATCGCGGAATGGATACCGTACTTGCGCGCCTCGTAGTTGCAGGTGGCCACCACGCCGCGGGTCTCGGGGCGCCCGCCCACGGCCAGCGGCCGGCCGCGCAGGCTGGGGTCGTCGCGCATTTCTATCGACGCGTAGAAGCAATCGCAATCGCAGTGGATGATCTTGCGCATGGCCGCTCGCCGGTTTTGCCTCCGCGCCTACTTCAGGCTGAGCTTCGCGTAGCGATAGAAACTGCCGGCGGCCGCGGTGGCCGCGAGCAGGAACCCATGGCGGCCGTCCAGGAAGCCGCGCTTGAAGAGGTACAGCCGCACGAAGGTCCAGGCGCCATGGCCGATCGCCGCGCCCATGCCGGCGCGCCGGCCGCGCGCGTGTAAAGCCTGCGCGCTGTCGGTGGAATAGCGGTTCATCTTCGCGATGGCGCTGTCCAGGTCGGGATAGGTGTAGTGCAGCAGATGCGGCGCCAGGTGCCCCACCTCGCCGTCGGCGACCACCTTCTCGTGCACCAGGTCGTCGCTGAAGCGCGCCGTGCCGCGCCGGAACAGGCGCAGCACGCGATCGGGCCACCAGCCGCTGTGCCGGATGAAGCGGCCGCAGAAGCTGGACAGCCGCGGCATGTCGTACGCATCGTGGCGCGGAGCGCGCAGGGTGTCGGCGATGGCGGCGGCCAGTTCGGGCGTCACCCGCTCGTCGGCGTCCAGCGACAATACCCAGTCGCCGGTGGCCAGGGCCAGCGCGCGGTTCTTCTGCGGGCCGAAGCCCGGCCAGTCCGAGGTGACCTCGACCCGGGCGCCAAGGCTGCGCGCGATGTCCACCGTCTCGTCGGTGCTGCCCGAGTCGACCACGACGATTTCGTCGGCGAAGCGGACCGATTCCAGGCAGTCGGCCAGATTGCGGGCCTCGTTGCGGGCGATGATGATGACGGACAGGCGCATGGCGCATGCGGAGCAGGGTGGCGATGCCGCCATTACAGCATGGTGGGGCGAGGCGGCGGGCCAGGTCGCCGCCGTTTTTCTTCCTGGCTGACAGGGCGGCTTTTGGGGTAAAATCTAAGTCTTTGATTTTTCTGGACTATTGATACGCATCATCGTGTTGCGGCATTGGTGGTCCGCCCACCATGACAGATACAGCGGCATCAGGGCCCAGTTCTTTTGCCGATTTCGGCCTGCACCCCGACATACTCAAGGCGGTCGTCGCCACCGGGTACACCATTCCGACGCCTATCCAGGCGCAAGCGATTCCGGTCGTCACCAGCGGCCGCGACGTAATGGGCGCAGCGCAAACCGGAACCGGAAAGACCGCGGCTTTCACCCTTCCCATCCTCCATCGGCTCATGCCCTTGGCCAACCACAGCGCCTCGCCGGCACGGCATCCCGTCCGCGCGCTGATCCTTACGCCCACGCGCGAGCTGGCCGACCAGGTGGCCGACAACGTCAAGCGCTACAGCCAGTTCACGCCCCTGCGCGCGGCCGTGGTCTTCGGCGGGGTCGACATCGGCCCGCAGAAGGAAGAAGTGCGGCGCGGCTGCGAGGTGTTGATCGCGACGCCGGGGCGCCTGCTCGACCACGTCGAGCAAAAGACCATCAACCTGGGCCAGGTCGGCATGCTGGTGCTGGACGAGGCCGACCGGATGCTCGACATGGGCTTCCTGCCGGATCTCGAGCGCATCATCCGCCTGCTGCCCCAGCAGCGCCAGACGCTGCTGTTCTCGGCCACCTTCAGCAACGAGATCCGCAAGCTGGCGCGCTCGTACCTGACGCAGCCGGTCGAGATCGAGGTCGCGGCGCGCAACGCCACCGCCGACACCGTCAGCCAGATCGCCTACAAGCTCAGCGGCGACGCCAAGCGTGCAGCGGTCGTGCACCTGGTCAAGTCGCGCGGCCTGAAGCAGGTCATCGTGTTCTCCAACACGAAGATCGGCACCGCCCGCCTGGCGCGGCAGCTCGAGCGCGACGGCGTGCGCGCCGAATCCATCCACGGCGACAAGACCCAGGCCGATCGCATGAAGGCGCTCGAGGCCTTCAAGGCCGGCGAGCTGGAAGTGCTGGTGGCGACCGACGTCGCGGCCCGGGGCCTGGACGTGGCCGGCGTGCCCTGCGTGATCAACTACGACCTGCCCTATAACGCCGAGGACTACGTGCACCGCATCGGGCGCACCGGCCGCGCCGGCGCCACGGGCGAGGCCATCGCGCTGTTCACGCCCGAGGAAGAGAAGTTCCTGCTCGACGTCGAGAAGCTGATCAAGCGCCAGATCCCGCGCGGCCAGCTGGACCTGCCCGCCTCGCTGCTGGCCTCGTCGCGCGGCGAGCGTCCGGTCCGTAGCCATGGCGGACGCGGCGAGCGCGGCGAACGCCATCGCTACGAGCCGCCGTCCAAGCCCGTCGACGATTTCTTCTTCCGTCCCTACGTGCCCGCGGCCGGCGCCGAGCCTGCCCGCACCGAGGCGCCTCCCGTGCCGGCGCGCACCTCCGCCAAGCGGCCGCTGGCCGTGCTGCTGGGCGGCGGCAAGAAGGACTGAGTTTCTCGCCGCGCATGATCGGGGCGCCGGCCGCGCCCCGGCCTCACCCCCCGCGTATTTCCCATCGCCGCGCCCAGCGGTCCGTGGCCTTGGCCAGGAAGGCCGGAGCGTCCGCCGCCGGCAGCGGCTCGAATTGCAGGTGGCGCCATGCCTCCTGCAGCGCGGCCAGCGGCCGGCGCGTATCGATCGCCGCGGCGCCGGTCTGCTTCGACAGTTTCTGCCCGTCGGCATTGACCACCACCGGTACGTGCATCCAGCGGGGAACCGGCAGGGACAGCAGCGTCTGCAGGACTTTCTGCCTGGGCGTCGATCCGAGCAGGTCCTCGCCGCGGACGACGTCGGTGACGCCTTGCCAGGCATCGTCCACCACCACGGCCAATTGGTAGGCCCACATCCCGTCCGCGCGAAAAAGCACGAAGTCGCCCACGTCGGCCGCCACGTCCTGCTCGATCACCCCCATCCAGCGATCTTCGATGCGCACGTCGCCCGGCGGCACGCGCAGCCGCCAGGCGCGCGCCGGCTTGCCGTGCAGCCCGTCGCGGCAGGTGCCCGGATAGGGCAGCTCGCCGGGCGGGAGGTAGCCGCGCGAGTTCAGGATGGAGTCGGCGATTTCCTTGCGCGTGCAGCCGCAGGCGTAGACCATGCCCTGCCGCCGCAGCGCATCGAAGGCGTCGCGGTAGGCCTGGTGGCGCGAGGACTGGTGGAGGACCTCGCCGTCCCAGTGCAGGCCCAGCGCGCGCAGTTGCTCGAGGATGACGCGGTCGGCGCCTTCCACGACCCGGGGAGCGTCCAGGTCCTCGATGCGCACCAGCCAGCGCCCGCCGTGGGCGCGGGCGTCCAGGTAGCTGGCCAGCGCGGCCACCAGCGAGCCCTGGTGCAGGGGGCCGGTGGGGCTGGGGGCGAAGCGGCCGACGTAGTCCGATGGCGCGTGCATGAGGGACGCCGTTCCTTGAGTTCGAATGAAGTCCTCGAAGGATACGGCACAAATCAACGAGGTTCTGCTGTCCGGCCCGCCCTGATAGACTGGAAACGGACGAAGGCCGGTCTTCGCCCCCGACGATTGAAATCGGTCGGCGTGTCCCACATATAAGACAGTAACTGGCCGGCCCGGCGGTGTGCCGGGCCGGCGTCTTCGGCCGCCGGGTCCATCCCACGGCAGGGGGCGCACTTTACTTTGCGAGACCGCGGCTATGGAGTTCAAGGACTACTACGCTACTTTGGGCGTCGAGCAGGGGGCGTCGGACGACGATATCCGGCAGGCCTACCGCAAGCTGGCCCGCAAGTACCATCCGGACGTCAGCAAGGAGGCCGACGCCGAGCAGCGCATGCGCGACGTCAACGAGGCCTACCAGGTGTTGAAGGATCCCGAGAAGCGGGCCGCCTACGACAACCTGGCGGCCGGCGTCTCGCCCGGCGGCGATTTCCGGCCTCCGCCCGACTGGGACAGCGGATTCGAGTTCCGCGGGGCCAGTCCTCGCGACGACGCCGCGTTCAGCGAGTTCTTCTCGTCGCTGTTCGGCGCGCGCCATCGTCCGGGCGGCGCGCAGATGCGCGCCCGGGGCGAGGATCATCACGCCGCCATCGAGATCGACCTCGACGACGCCCTGCACGGCGCGACCCGCGACATCTCGCTGCGCTCCATCGGCCACGACGAGAACGGCCAGCCCCGGCTGCAGACGCGCACGCTGAGCGTCCGCATCCCGGCCGGGATTCGCGAGGGACAGTTCATCCGGCTGGCGGGGCAGGGCATGCCCGGCCTGGGCGGCGGCGAGAATGGCGACCTCTATCTCGAGGTCCGGATCAAGCCCCACCCGCGCTATCGGGCCGAGGGCCGCGACCTGTACATGGACCTGCCGGTGGCCCCGTGGGAAGCCGCGCTGGGCGCCACGGTGCGGGCGCCCACGCCGCACGGCCCGGTCGAGGTCGGCGTGCCGGCGAACTCGCGCAACGGCCGCAAGCTGCGCCTGAAGGGCAGGGGCATCCCGGGCGACCCGGCCGGCGACCTCTATCTGGTGCTGGAGATCGCCTGGCCGCCCGCCGATACCGAAAAGGCGAAGGCCGCCTATAGACACCTGGCGCAGGAAATACCCTTCGACCCGCGCCGGAACCTGGGAGACTGACGATGAAGACGGTGGCCGTCACCGCCACATTGGTGGGCAAGGACCAGCCGCTCAGCACCGGGGACCTGGCCCGGGCCTGCGGCGCCGAGGAAGCCTGGGTGCTGCAATTGGTCAAGGTCGGCATCATCGAGGCCAGCGGCCGTCCGGCCGACTGGTGCTTCGACAGCGCCGCGCTGCGGCGGGCGCTGGCTGCCCGCGACCTGCAGCGCGATTTCGATGCCAGCCTGGACGCGGCGGCGCTGATCCTCGACATGAGCAACGAGATACGGCGGCTGCGCGCGCGGCTGCGTGTGCTGGGCCTGGACGCCGAAGCCCGCTGAATACCACGATTTCGGGTTTACCCTAGTGCCGACGAAGGGGCGGAGCGGCTATATTTCGTTCTGTTCCGTGTATGGATTGTCAGTTCATATTTGAAACGATATCCATGCGCATCCCTTAGCCACTCGTCCGAACCCCAGCGCGCGCCGTGAACCCGCTTTCCCCCCAGGAAACCCCGCAGGACAAGTACGTCGTTCCCGGCCTCGAGCGCGGCCTGCGGGTGCTGTGCGAGGTCGGCCAGGCCCAGGGCGCCATGAACGCGCCCGAACTGGCGCGTCGGCTGGGCGTGCCCCGCACCACGGTATTCCGGTTGCTGGCCACGCTCGAGCGCATGGGCTTCATCCATCGCGCGGACAACGGCCGCGACTATTCGCTGGGCATGGCCGTGCTGCGCCTGGGCTTCGAGTACCTCGCCTCGCTCGAGCTGACCCAGTTGGGGGCGCCCCTGCTGGAGCGGGTGCGCAACGAATTCAATCTCTCCTGCCATCTGGTGGTGCGCGACGGCGCGGACATCGTCTACGTCGCCAAGGCCGCCGCCAACACGCCCCTCGCCAGCTCGGTGAACGTCGGCACGCGCCTGCCGGCCCATGCCACGGTGCTGGGCCGGGTGCTGATGGCCGACATGTCCCTGGAAGCGCTGCGCGAGCTGTACCCGCAGGGGACGCTGCCCGTCGTCAACGCGTTCACGCCCCGCTCGGTGGAACAATTGCACGCGCTGCTGGTGCAGGACCGCCGGCGGCCCTATCTGTTGCACGAAGGCTTCTTCGAGTCGGGCATCTCCACCCTGGCCGCGCCGGTGCGCGAGCAGGGCGGCGCCATCGCCGCCGCGCTGGGCGTGGCGATGCCCGCCGTGCCGCTCGAGGCCGGACGCCTGGAGCGCCTGGCGCGCAGCGTCTGCGAAAGCGCCGCCGAACTTTCTTCTTTGCTCAACTACCGTGGGCAGGATGCCGCCTACGGTCTCGATGAAAAACTGAACGGAATGGTTGCCTGATGACTATGTATAAGCTTGACGGGAAGGTCGCCGTCGTCACGGGGGGAACCTCGGGCATCGGACTCGCGACGGTCGGCTTGCTGCTGGAAGCCGGCGCTGCAGTCGCCTTCTGCGGCCGCAACGAGGACAAGCTCGACCAGGCCAGGGAAGGCCTGCTGGCGCGCTTTCCCGGCGCCCGCATCCTCGCGGCCCGGTGCGACGTGCTGGTGCCCGAGCAGGTCGAGGCTTTCGCCGCCCAGGTGCAGAAAGAACTGGGAACGGCGTCCATCCTGGTCAACAACGCCGGCCAGGGCCGCGTGTCCACGTTCGCCAGCACCGAGAACTCGGCGTGGCTGGACGAAGTCCAACTGAAGTTCTTCTCGGTCATCAACCCGACCCGCAGCTTCATCCCGCAGCTTTCACTGAGCGAGGACGCCGCGATCGTGTGCGTGAACTCGCTCCTGGCGATCCAGCCCGAACCGCACATGGTGGCCACGTCGGCCGCGCGCGCCGGCATCCATAACCTGGTGCGCTCGCTGGCCTTCGAACTGGCCCCCAAGAAGATCCGCGTTAACGGCATCCTGCTGGGACTGGTGGAATCGGGCCAATGGCGCCGCCGCTACGAAGAGCGCAAGGATCGCTCCTTGACCTGGGAACAATGGACGGGCCGCATCGCCGCCGAGAAACAGATCCCGCTGGGCCGCCTGGGCCGCCCCGAAGAGCCCGCGCGGGCCATTTTCTTCCTTGCCACGCCCTTGTCTTCCTACACGACGGGCAGCCATATCGATATTTCCGGAGGGGTTTGCCGTCATGCCTAATGTCAACCGTATCACCGTCGGCGCAGCCATTGCGCAGTTCCTGGAGAACTGCGGCGTCAAGGCGGCATTCGGGGTCATCTCGATCCACAACATGCCCATCCTGGACGCCTTCGGCGAACGCGGCAACATCCGCTTCGTCATGGCCCGGGGCGAGGCGGGCGCGACCAACATGGCCGACGCCTATGCCCGCACCACCGGCGGCCTGGGCGTGACCGTGACCAGCACCGGCACCGCCGCCGGCAATGCCGCGGGCTCGATGGTCGAAGCCATCACCGCCGGCACGCCGCTGCTGCACCTGACCGGCCAGATCGACAGCCCCTACCTGGACCAGAACCTGGGCTTCATCCACGAAGCCAACCATCAGCTCGACATGCTGCAGGCCGTCTCCAAGGCCGCGTTCCGCATCCGTACGCCCGAGACCGCCATCGGCATCGTCAAGCGCGCCGTGCAGATCGCCATGACCGCGCCCACCGGCCCGGTCAGCATCGAGATTCCCATCGACGTGCAGGCCGCGCTGATCGACGAACCCGCCGACCTGAATCCGCTGCCCGTGGTGCCCCTGGCGCCGTCCGAGGCCGCGCTGGACGAACTGGCCAACCGCCTGGCCCAGGCCAAGCGCCCGCTGCTGTGGCTGGGCGGTGGCGCCCGCCAGGCCGGCGAACAGGTGCGCCGTCTGGTCAAGATGGGCTTCGGCGTGATCACCAGCACGCAGGGCCGCGGCGTGATCCCGGAAAACGACCCGGCCTGCCTGGGTTCGTTCACGGTCGCCAAGCCGGTCGAGAACCTCTACCAGACGGTGGACGCCCTGCTGGTGGTCGGCTCGCGCCTGCGCAGCAACGAGACGCTGAAGTACGCGATCAAGCTGCCCGCGACCCGGTACCGCATCGACGCCGATTCGCAGGCGGACGGCCGCGCCTATACCACCGATTTCTTCGTCAACGGCGACGCGACGCTGGCGCTCAAGGGCCTGGCCGACCGCCTGGAAGGCAAGATGTCGGTCGATCCCAAGTTCCTGGACGACATCCGGTCCGCCAAGCAGGCCGCGATGGCCAAGCTGCGCGATGACGTCGGCCCGTACACCCGGCTGATCGACACCTTGCAGTCGGTGGTGGGCGAGTCCTTCAACTGGGTCCGCGACGTCACGTTGTCCAACAGCATCTGGGGCAACCGCCTGCCCTGCCTGCACGAGCCCAAGGCCGGCGTGCATGCCCTGGGCGGCGGCATCGGGCTGGGCCTGGCCATGGGCGTGGGCGCCGCCGTCGGCGCGGCCGTGACCGGCTCGGGCAAGAAGACCTTCACGCTGGCCGGCGACGGCGGCTTCATCCTGAACCTGGGCGAGTTGGCGACGGCCGTGCAGGAACAGGCCGACATGCTCATCGTCCTGATGAACGACCAGTCGTACGGCGTCATCAAGAACATCCAGGACGCGGTCTATGGCGGGCGCAAGCATTACGTGCAACTGCATACCCCCGACTATGCGCTGCTGACGCAGTCCATGGGCCTGGGCCATGCCCGCGTCAAGAACCTGGACGAGCTGGAAGGCGCGCTCAGGCAGGGCCTGGCCGCCAAGGGCCCGTTCATCGTCGAGATCGACATGTTGTCGGTCGGCGGCTTCAACACCAAGTTCGCGGGTCCCCCGGTCAAGGCCGCGACCGACAAGGCGGGAGCCTGAACCATGCTGATTTCCGACAAGAATCTTCCCATCTGCGTCGCCGGCGTCTGGCGCGAGGGCGGCGGCGACCGCTACGCGACCGTGTATCCGGCCACCGGCGAGCCCGTGGCCTACCTGAACGCGGCCAGCCTGGACGACGTCGAAGAGGCGATCCAGGGCGCGCACAAGGCTTTCCGCACCAGCGGCTGGGCCCAGCGCAAGCCGCACGAGCGCGCCGCCGTGCTGTACCGGATCGCGCAATTGATCCGCGAGCGCGCCGAGGACCTGGCCCAGCGCCAGCGCCTGGACAACGGCAAGCCCATCAGCGAGACGCGCGCGCTGGTGGCCAGCGCCGCGGGTACCTTCCAGTTCTTCGCGGCCGCCTGCGAGACGCTGGAGGAAGTGATCACGCCGTCGCGCGGCGACTACGTTTCCATGAGCGTGTACGACCCCATGGGCGTGGTGGCCGCCATCACCCCCTGGAACTCGCCCATCGCCAGCGAGGCCCAGAAAATGGCCCCGGCGCTGGCCGCCGGCAACGCCCTGGTGGTCAAGCCCGCCGAAGTCACGCCGTTGATGGCCCTGGACCTAGCCGCCATCTGTGAAGAGGCCGGCGTGCCCAAGGGCATCATCAGCGTGCTGCCGGGCAAGGGCTCGATCATCGGCGACGCCATCACCAAGCACCCGCTGGTCAAGCGCGTGTCCTTCACCGGCGGCACGACCACCGGCCGGCACATCGCCCACATCGCGGCCGACAAGATGATGCCGGTGTCTCTGGAACTGGGCGGCAAGTCGCCCACCATGGTGTTCGAGGACGCCGACCTGGACCATGCCGTCAACGGCGTGCTGTACGGCATCTTCAGTTCGTCGGGCGAATCCTGCATCGCCGGGTCGCGCCTGTTCGTCGCCTCGTCCATCTACGAGCAGTTCCTGGACCGCCTGACCAAGGGCGCCGCGGCGCTGCGCGTGGGCGACCCTGCCGACGAGCGTACCCAGATGGGCCCGCTCATCACCGGCCGCCATCGCGAATCGATCGAGCGCTACGTCGAGCTGGGCGTGTCCGAGGGCGGCCGCATCCGCACCGGCGGACATCGTCCGGAAGGCGGCATCTACGACAAGGGCTATTTCTATCGCCCCACCATCATCGAGGGCCTGGACAACCGGGCGCGCATCAGCCAGGAGGAGATCTTCGGGCCGGTGCTGGTGGCGATGCCGTTCGACAACGAAGAGGACCTGATCGAGCAGGCCAACGACAGTGTGTACGCGCTGGCCGCCGGTATCTGGACGCGCGACTACAAGCGCGCCTGGCGCGTGGGCCGCGCCGTGCAGGCCGGCACGGTGTGGATCAACACCTACAAGTTCTTCTCGATTTCCACGCCGTTCGGCGGCTGGCGCGACAGCGGCCTGGGTCGCGAGAAGGGCCGACTCGGCATCCTGCAGTACATGGAACAGAAAGGCATGTACTGGGGCATGAACCAGAATCCTTTGCCTTGGGCAGTGTAGGGCTCCCCCCTACGCGCTTACGCGCGCCCCCCAGGGGGCGGGCGGCGAAGGACCGGCGGAGCCGGATCCTTCGTGCCCTGGTCTAGGTGGGGCGTCTTGGTGCGGAGCACCAAGTTTTGGAGAGATATGATGGACGTATTGGGTATAGACGAAATCACCTACGGCGCCGACGATCTGGCCGCGTGCAAACAGTTCTTGTCCGACTGGGGCCTGACGCTGGCCGAGGAAACCGACAAGTCGCTGGTGTTCGAGTCGATGAACAAGTGCCGGGTGATCGTGAAGACCACCGATTTCCCGGGCCTGCCGCCGGCGATCGAGGATGGCCCGACGCTGCGTGAAGTGGTGTGGGGCGTGTCCAGCGACGAAGTGCTGGAGCGCTTCGCCGCTCGCCTGAAGGACAAGCCGGGCTACGTGAACGAAGGCGGGCGGGTCGGTTGTACCGACCCCAACGGCCTGGCGGTGCGTTTCCAGACCACCCGCAAGATCGACATCGACCTCGACAGCCCGGGCATGAACACCTGGGGCACCAAGGCCCGTCGCAACCAGCGCAGCCCGATCTACGAGCGCGCCACGCCCATCGAGGTCGGCCACGTGGTGTTCTTCGTGAAGGATGTGAAGGCCTGCGAGCAGTTCTACACCGAGAACTTCGGTTTCGTGGCTTCCGACCGCTATCCGGGCAAGGGCGCCTTCCTGCGCTGCGCGCCCGAGGGCGGCCACCATGACCTGTTCCTGTTGCAGCCGCCGCAGCCGCGCGCCGGCCTGAACCACGTGGCGTTCGCCGTGCGCGACATCCACGAGGTGTTCGGCGGCGGCATGGCGATGGCCCGCCATGGCTGGAGCACGCAGCTCGGCCCGGGCCGCCATCCGATATCGTCGGCCTACTTCTGGTATTTCAATTTCCCGGGCGGCGGCCTGATCGAGTACTACGCCGACGACGACTACCTGGACGCCGAGTGGGAAGCCCGCGATTTCGAGCCCGGTCCCACGGTGTTCGCCGAATGGGCGATCGACGGCGGCCTGGACGGCAACACCCGCCGCCAGAAGAACGCCAAGGCGCCCGACGGCAAGTTTCTTACCGAGAAGAAATAGGGGCGACGTATGGCCGAGCCGGCGAATGTGATGTTGACCGTGCTGCTCAAGCACGATCAGTCGAACAATCTGGACGCGGTCCAGACCAAGCTGAAAGAAGCCGACTGGTGGGAACGGTTCCCGCCCGAGGGCGTGAAGATCGTGTCCTGGACCGTGGCGATGGGGCTGGGGCAGATCGTGACGCTCGAGGTGCCGCCGCATCTGCTGGCCACGGTCAATGTCGAGCTCGAGCGCTCGGCCTGGGGCGTGTTCCGCACCGAGTGCTATCCCACTTATGACTTTGTTCCCGTTCGCGAACGCATCCGCGAACGCGTACGCAACGGAGGTAAATGATGCAAGAAGACCGTTATCTGGAACCGCATCAGGCGCGGCGCCGTACTCCCACGGAATGGGAAAGCCTGCTGGGCGATTCGCTCGAGCGCGCGTTCGCGGCGGGCAAGCATGAACTGGCTCCCATCGTCGACTACCTGAACCATGCCGGCCCCCCGGCCCCCAACGGCGTGCCCTGGACCGAGGAACTGCTGCAATCCGAACTGGCCCGCCTGGCCGAGACCGCCTGAGGAGTCCGCCATGATCAAGATCGATAGCCCCGACACCCTGCTCGCGAACGGCCTGAAAGACACCTGGTACGCGATCTGTCCGTCCAATTTCATTACCGACAAGCCCGTGTCGCTGCGCCGCCTGGGCATGAAGCTGGTGTTCTGGCGCGACGAAGCCGGCAAGCTGTACGCGCTGGAAGACCACTGCCCGCACCGTGGCGCGCCGCTGTCGCGCGGCATCCTGCTGGGCGACCGCATCGCCTGCGGCTACCACGGCGTGCAGGTGCGCGCCGACGGCGTGGTGACCAACGTGCCGGGCAGCCCCGGCTGCAGCCTGGAAGGCAAGCGCGCCGCGCGTTCCTTCCACGTGGTCGAGCGCAACGGCGCGGTGTTCCTGTACAACTCGGCCAACAACGTGGACGAGGCTCCCGATTTCACGCTGCCGGAAGAACTGGTCTCGGACGAGTTCGCCTCTTTCCTGTGCTACACCGAGTGGCGCGGCGACTATCGCTACGTCATCGACAACGTCATGGACCCGATGCACGGGACCTACCTGCACAAGCAGTCGCACTCGATGGCCGAAGGTTCCTCGGTGGCGGAGTTCGGCGTGCGCGACACCGAGCACGGCTTCGTGTTCGAGAAGAAGGGCCAGCGCGGCGTGAACTTCGACTGGACCGAGTGGGCCAATACCGGCCTGCACTGGCTGCGGCTCGAGATCCCGTATCCCGCCACCGGCGGCCCCGGCGGCAGCTTCGCTATCGTCGGCACCTACACGCCCATTTCCGAGAACCTGGCCGCCGTGTTCCACTGGCGCTGCCGCAAGGTCTCGGGCTGGCAGCGCCATGCGTGGCAGTTCCTGTACCGCAACCGGCTGGAAGCGCGCCACTGGGCGGTGCTGGAGCAGGACCGCGAAGTGCTGGAAGTCATGGAACCGGACGCCAACCAGCGCGAGAACCTGTACCAGCACGACATCGGGCTGGTCCGCCTGCGCCGCCACCTGCGCAACCTGGCGACCGAGCAGTTCGAGCAACTGAAAGGAAAGACGGCGTGAGCCGCCGTGCCGGGCATGGATTCTCCGTCCGGGGAATCCGCGGCGCCTGGAGGCGGCGATGAGCGGCGGCGCGGCGGCGCGCCGCGTCATCGCGCCGTCGGTGCCCGAGCGCGAGACGGCCACCTGGTCCAATTGCCTGGTCCTGGGCAATGAAATCTCGATGTCGGGCATGACGGCCAACCCTGAATCCACGGCCGCCGCACCGCTGGGCACCTACGAACAAACCCTGATTGTGCTAGGCAAAATCCGCGCTTTGGTCGAGGCCGCTGGCGGAGGGGTGCAAAATATTTATAAACTGGTGATTTACGTGACGAACATCCAGGACAAGGATGAAGTCGGAAGGGCCCGCAAGGAGTTCTTCCGGGCGCCTTATCCGTGTTCCACGTTGGTCGAGGTGCGTGGCCTCGTTTTTCCCGGTCTGACCGTGGAGATCGATGCGTTTGCGCGGCTCGACATCGCCCTGCGTGCCGACGCATAACCGTTTTTTCCGACCTTTTCATGAACAGCAGCTCACTCCTTACGGTACTGGTTCACGCCATCCGCCTTGAAGCGCAGGGCATCATCAGTGTCGAGTTCCGCTCGCCCACGGGCGAAGAACTGCCTGCCTTCGCCGCGGGCTCCCACATCGACCTGCATCTGCCCAACGGCCTGGTGCGCAGCTATTCGCTGTTCAACTCGCCCGAAGAGCGGCATCGCTACGTGGTGGGCGTGCTGAACGACCGTAACAGCCGCGGCGGTTCGCGCTTCGTGCACGAGCAGCTGCGCGTGGGCTCGACCATCAAGATCGCGCCGCCGCGCAACAACTTCGAGCTGGACGAGTCGGCGGCCAAGTCGGTGCTGCTGGCCGGCGGCATCGGCGTGACGCCCATCTTCTGCATGTACAACCGCCTGCGCGCCATTGGCAAGCCGGTGGAACTGGTCTATTGCGCGCGCACCAAGAGCGAGGCGGCGTTCGTCGACGAGCTGGTGGCCTCGGGCGGCAAGGTGACGACGCGCTTCGACGACCAGGCCGGCGGCCCGCCCAACCTGCGCGAGCTGCTGGGCTCGCAGCCGGCGGACACCCATTTCTACTGCTGTGGCCCCACGCCCATGCTGGACGCCTTCGAGGCCACCTGCAAGGAACTGGGCTACCAGAACGTGCACATCGAACGCTTCGCCGCCGCCGGCGAAGTCACGGCCTCGCAGGAGGGCAGCTACCAGGTCGAGCTGGCCAAGTCGGGCAAGACCATCGACGTGCCGGCCGGGATGTCGCTGCTCGATGCGCTGCTGGAAGCCGGCGTCGACGCCGACTACAGCTGCCGCGAAGGCGTGTGCGGCGCGTGCGAGACCGCCGTGCTGGAAGGCACGCCCGAGCATCGCGACTCGGTGCTGACCGAGCGCGAGCGCGAGTCGAACAAGACCATGATGGTCTGCGTGTCGGGCTGCAAGGGCGCCAAGCTGGTGTTGGATATTTGACCCCCCCTACGCGCTGACGCGCGCCCCCCAGGGGGCGATGCGGGTGGACCGGCGGAGCCGGATCCACCGCATCCTGGGTCTAGTACCCGTTTCTTGGGTTGTGGCAGCCGTGCTTCGCTGGCTGCCAGCGGTAGTAACGGTGTGGCGTACCAAAAAACCGGTACTAGATCCAGGGCGCCGCGGATCCGGCTTTGCCGGTCCGCTAGTGCCGCCCCTTGGGGGCGCGGCCATAGGCCGCGTGGGGTGGGCTCTCCTGCCGGTCCGCTAGTGCCGCCCCTTGAGGGGCGCGGCCGAAGGCCGCTTGGGGGTGGGTTTCCCCGACCGGCGGAGCCGGATCCACCGCATCCTGGGGCCGAGGGGGGCGGGAGTCGGGCGGTGTCTTTGGGCACCGCCTTTTTTATGTCCGTTTGATAGGCAGGCGTAATACGGGGGAGGGCAAAGTCCCCGGGCGGAGCCCTACGGCGCCGCCGCGCCGTCGGCGATGGGCGTGACGTTCGTGAACAGGTCCGCCGGCAGGTGCTTGACCGCCTCGTAGGTCGTGCTGATGTGCTCGGACAGCAATTGGCCGGCGCGTTCGCCGTCCCGCGCCAGCGAGGCCTCCAGGATGTTGCGGTGCTCGTCGTGCACGTCGCGCGGAATGGGCTTGCGCGTGACGACCAGCCGCCGGTAGCGCTCCGCCTGCTGGTACAGGATGCCCAGGAAGTGGTGCATCCAGCGTGACGTACAGGCGCTGATCAGCGCCTGGTGGAACTCGCGGTTGCGGTCTTCCCACTCGTCGAAGCGGTTGACCGGATTCGTGGCAAGGCGTTCCTCGGCCCGGCTCAGGCGGTGGAAGGCGGCGATGATGCGGCTTTCCCAGACGTCGTCGCCGGCCTGGATGGCCTGCCGCAGCGCTTCGCACTCCAGCAGGATGCGATTGCGGGTGATGTCCAGGAAATCTTCCATGGAGATGGGCGTGACATGGAAGCCGCGCTGGCCGTGGGAGACCACCAGCGCATCGGACACCAGCAGCGACAGCGCCTCGCGCAGCGTGCCGGCGCCGACTCCATAGGAATCCTTCAGGTGTTCCACGCGCAGGCGCGAGCCCGGCGCAAGCTTGCCTTCGATGATGTCGCGCCGCAGGGCGGCATAGGCCGTGCCCACGAGCGTGGTGGGGGCGGCTGCGTGGGCCAGGGGCGGTAGTTCCAATGGGATTCCAGGCATGCGTCTCGGGCGGCTGGGTGCCCCCTCTCATGAGCGATGGCTAGATTCTAGTCGATTCTCGATGAAATCCCCGGGCATTAGGGAAATCCATAAAATCTCGATAAAAATATTTCCAACCGATATTTTGTGGCGTATCGTGTCCGCCTACGAAAGTGCAGGGGGCTTTCACGGCCCCCAGTTGGAGACACCGGTGATTCATCTACACGACATCCGCTACGTGCGGCTGGGCACGCCCGACCTGGAAGGTTCGGTGCGCTATGCAACCGAAGTCCTGGGTCTGGAAGTGGCCCGCCGCGTCGGCAAGGCGGTCTACCTGAAGTCCGACAGCCGCGATCACACGCTCTGCTATTTCGAAGGTGATCCGCGTGACCACACCTCGGCCTTCGAGGTCGACACGCCCGAAGAACTCGACCAGGCCATGGTGCTGCTGGAGCAGTCGGGCTACGCGGCCACCCGCGGCAGCGTCGAGGAAGCCGAGAAGCGCCACGTGCGCGACTTCATCAACTTCAAGGACCCGTCGGGCAACAGCGTCGACCTGGTCCATGCGCCGCACCATAGCGGCCGCCGCTATTTCCCGTCGCGCGACGCGGGCATCACGGGATTCAGCCACATCGGCCTGCGCACCCTGAATCCCCGCCGCGACGAAGCCTTCTGGACCCAGCTGCTCAGCGCCAAGGTCAGCGACCGCATCGGCGAAGCGCCCCTGCTGCGCATCGACGAAGTGCATCACAAGATCGCGCTGTTCCCGTCCAGCTACCCCGGCGTGCAGCACATCAACCATCAGGTCGAGAGCATCGACGACGTGATGCGGGCCTATTACATCCTGCTGGAGAAGCGCATCCCCATCCGCTTCGGCCCGGGCCGCCATCCGACCTCGGGCGCGATGTTCCTGTATTTCGAGGGACCGGACGGCATGATCTACGAATACTCGACGGGCGTGCGCCTGATCACGGAAGAGGACGAGAAGACCTACCGTCCCCGCACTTTCCCTGCCATCCCGTCGTCGTTCTGCATGTGGGGATCCAAACCCGATATTCCGGAGTTCAAGACTTGAGCCAGCACGACAACGCACCGACCGCCCGGCAGCAGAGCCTGGTGCGGGCGGCCGCCCGCGCCCTGGCGCGCGCCAACCTGGTCCATGCCTACGGCCATTGCAGCCTGCGGCTGGATGCCGACCGTTTCCTGGTGTGCGCCGCCAAGCCCATGGGCATGATCGGTCCGCACGAGGACGGCACCGTGGTCCCGGTTCGCGGCGAACTGCCCGAAGGCGTGCTGGGGGAAGTCCGCATCCACCAGCACATCTATCGCTTGCGGCCCGAGGTCGGAGCGGTGATCCGCAGCATGCCGCGCGACGTGATGACCCTGTCGTCCGCGCGCGTGACGCCGGCGCCGCGCCATGGCATGGGCTCGTATTTCTCGCCGGCCGTCCCGCTCTGGGACGATCCGCAACTGATCCGCACCGACGAGCAGGCCGCCGGCGTGGCCGCGAAGCTGGGCACCGCCGCGGCCGTGGTCATGCGCGGCAACGGCGCGGTGGTAGCCGCGCCCAATATCGAGCAGGCGGTGGTGCTGAACTGGTACCTGGAAGACGCCGCGCGCATCGAGCTGCAACTGCGCGCGGCCGGACTGGCCGACGGCCCGACGCTGTCGCCGGAAGAGGCGGCCCGCCGTGCCACCGGCGCAGGCCGCATCTTCGAACGCATGTGGGAATACCTGTGCGACGGCGATCCCGAATTTGCAAACGTCATCTGAGAATACAGCCATGAACGAATTCAAGAATTTCATCAACGGCCAGTGGGTCGCCACCGGCAAGACCTTCGAGAACCGCAACCCCGTCGACAACAGCCTGATCGGTCCCGTGCACGAGGCCGGCCGTGCCGAAGTCGATGCCGCCGTCAAGGCCGCGCGCGCCGCCCTGTCGGGCCCGTGGGCGACCATGAAGGTGCAGCAGCGGGTGGAAATGCTGCACGCCATCGCCGACGGCATCAACCGCCGGTTCGATGATTTCCTGGCGGCCGAGATGGCCGATACCGGCAAGCCCCACGTGCTCGCCAGCCATGTCGACATCCCCCGCGGCGCCGCCAACTTCAAGGTCTTCGCCGACCTGATCCGCAATGTGCCGGGCGAAAGCTTCGACATGGAGACCCCTGACAACGGCTTCGCGCTGAACTACGCGGTACGCGTGCCGCGCGGCGTCATCGGCGTGGTCTGCCCGTGGAACCTGCCGCTGCTCCTGATGACCTGGAAGGTCGGCCCGGCCCTGGCCTGCGGCAACACCGTCGTGGTCAAGCCGTCCGAGGAAACCCCGGCCACCGCCACGCTGCTGGGCGAGGTGATGAACGAGGTCGGCGTGCCGCCCGGCGTCTACAACGTCGTCCACGGTTTCGGCCCGGACTCCGCCGGCGAATTCCTGACCCAGCATCCCGACGTGGACGGCATTACCTTCACCGGCGAGACCCGTACCGGCGAAGCCATCATGAAGGCCGCCGCCAAGGGCGTGCGCCCGGTGTCGTTCGAACTGGGCGGCAAGAACCCCGGCATCGTGTTCGCCGACGCCGATTTCGACAAGGCTGTCGCCGGCATCGCCCGTTCCGCGTTCGAGAACAGCGGCCAGGTGTGCCTGGGTACCGAGCGCGTCTACGTGCAGCGCCCCATCTTCGAGAAGTTCGTTGCCGCGCTCAAGGCCAAGGCCGAGTCGTTCAAGCTGGGCGATCCGCACGACCACGCCACCAATTTCGGTCCGCTGGTCTCGCAGGTGCATCGCGAGAAGGTCCTGAGCTATTACGCCAAGGCCCGCGAGGAAGGCGCCACCATCGTCACCGGCGGCGGCGTGCCCGACATGCCCGGCAAGATGTCCGAGGGCGCCTGGGTGCAGCCCACGATCTGGACCGGCCTGCCCGAGACGGCCGCCGTGATCCGCGAGGAGATCTTCGGACCCTGCTGCCACATCACGCCCTTCGACACCGAGGAAGAAGTCATCAAGATGGCCAACGACACGCCGTACGGCCTGGCCGCCACGGTGTGGACGCAGAACGTGGGGACCGCCCATCGCCTGGGCAAGGCCTTGAACGTCGGTATCTGCTGGGTCAACTCGTGGTTCCTGCGCGACCTGCGCACGTCGTTCGGCGGCGCCAAGCAGTCGGGCATCGGCCGCGAGGGCGGGGTGCACTCGCTGGAGTTCTACACCGAACTGCGCAACGTCTGCGTGAAACTGTAAGGAGCTCGCCATGCCCCTCATCCAGGTGCAAATGATGGAGGGCCGCACCGACGAACAGCGCGCGGCCCTGATCGAGGAGTTGACCGAAGCGACCCACCGCGCCATCGGCGCTCCCCGCGAGTCCGTGCGCGTGGTGCTGGTCGAAGTGCCCAAGACGAATTTCGGGATAGGCGGCAAGACCGCCAAGGCGCTGGGGCGCTGATTTCCCGCTATTTCCCGACGAAGGAGACATAGTCGATGATGAAGAAGCAAACCGCCGTACTGGTCGCGGCGGCCCTGATGGTTGCCGGCGCCGCGCACGCCGAGGTCAAGATCGGTTTTTCCGGGGTGCTGTCGGGCCCCATGGCGGCGCTGGGCCAGGACCAGTACGACGGCTTCATGCTGGCCGTCGAGCAACTGGGCGGCAAGCTGGGCGGCCAGCCCGTGACCGTGCTGCGCGAGGATGACCAGCTCAAGCCGGACGTCGGCGCACAGATCGTCCAGAAGTTCATCGAGCGCGACAAGGTCGACGCCATCGTCGGGCTGGGCTTCTCGAACGTGCTGATGGCCGAGACCCGCCGCATCAAGGATTCGGGCGTCGTCGCGCTGTCGACCAACGCCGGTCCGGCCCCGATCGCCGGCAAGGGCTGCATGGCCAACCTGTTCGTGATGGGGTGGCAGAACGACGGCATGTCCGAAGCCATGGGCAAGTACGCCAAGGAACAGGGCTACAAGAACGTCTACCTGATGACGTCGAACTACCAGGCCGGCAAGGACAAGCTGGCCGGCTTCAAGCGCTTCTACGGCGGCGCGATCCAGAACGAGGTCTACACCCCGCTGGGCCAGCTCGACTACGCGGCCGAGATCGCCGCCGTCCAGAGCGCCAAGCCGGATGCCCTGTTCGTGTTCTATCCCGGCGGCGTGGGCGTGAACTTCGTGCGCCAGTTGAACCAGGCCGGCCTGATGGGCAAGCTGCCGTTCCTGTCCGAGAGCCTGATCGATTCCAACTCGCTGGCCGCGCTCAAGCAGCAGGCGGTCGGTTCGATCTACGGCACGCCGTGGGCGCCGGTGCTCGACAATCCGCAGAACAAGAAATTCGTGTCGGGCTACGAAGCCAAGTACAAGCGTCCCCCCACCGAGTACGCGGTGGCCGCCTATGACGCCGCCTACCTGCTGGATGCCGCCATCACCAAGCTGGGCGGCAAGGTGTCGAACAAGAAGGCCTTCGCGGCCGCCGTCAAGGAAGCCGGCTCCAAGTTCCCCACGGCCCGTGGCAAGTTCGCCTTCAACACCAACAACATGCCCATCCAGCACTACTACGCCTACGAGATCGTCAAGAACGGCGACGGCGTGGGCTACAAGCAACTGTCGCAGGTCCTGACGGACCACAAGGACGCGTACGCGGCTGAATGCAAGATGTAGACCCCCCCCTACGCGCTTACGCGCGCAAGGAAAGCCCACCCCCTACGCCCTTCGGGCGCCCCCTCAAGGGGGCGATGCGGGTGGACCGGCGGAGCCGGATCCACCGCATCCTGGGTCTAGGTCCCTTATCCTGGGTTGGGGCTTCCCTTTCAGGGGTGGCACCGATGGATGATGGGGGCGGGCGCCGGTATGCTGGGTGGCGATCGCCGCCACGGGATCGGGGAGTGCATGGGCACTAAGAACGAAAGAACCGGGTATGCGGGGAAGACCCGGGTTTTGACACGGAAGTCTGTCAATGAATAGTTCGCTGTTTTTGTCGCAGTTGCTCAATGGTGTGCAGCTCGGCGTCTTGTTGTTCCTGCTGTCATCAGGGTTGACCCTGATCTTCGGCATCATGAATTTCATCAATCTCGCGCACGGTTCGCTGTACATGGTCGGCGCGTTCATCGGCGCCGCCACCTACAACGCGAGCGGGTCCTTCATCTTCGCCATCGCCGCGGCCATCATCTCGGCCGGGCTGGTGGGGCTGCTGCTGGAGCACCTGGTCGCCAAGCCGCTGTACCGGCACGACCACCTGTACCAGGTGCTCGCGACCTTCGGCCTGATGATGTTCTTCAACGAGCTGGCCATCGTCATCTTCGGCAACCGTCCCTACTACGCGGCCATTCCGTCGGCGCTGGACGGCGCCGTGACGCTGTTCGGGTCGCAGTATCCCGTCTACCGGATCCTGATCATCGCGGTCGGCGTGCTGGTGGCGCTGGGTGCCTGGTACCTGATCCAGAAGACGCGCTTCGGCATGCTGATCCGCGCCGGCGCCAGCAATTCGCCCATGGTCAGCGTGCTGGGCGTGAACATCGACCTGCTCAAGAAACTGCTGTTCATGCTCGGGGCGGGGCTGGCGGGACTGGCTGGCGCGCTGGCCGGGCCCATCCTGTCGGTGCAGTCCGGCATGGGCGAACCGGTCCTGATCCTTGCGCTGGTGGTCATCGTGGTGGGCGGTATCGGGTCCATCCGCGGCGCATTGGTGGCGGCGATGATCATCGCCGTGATCGATACGCTGGGGCGCGCCTACATTCCGCACCTGCTCGGCTCGTTCATGCAGCCCGCCTCGGCCAACGCCGTCGGCCCGGCCATGGCCTCCATGCTGATTTATGTGCTGATGGCGCTGGTGCTGGCTTTCCGCCCCAATGGCATCCTGAACAAGAAGTAGGCCCCCCCCCTACGCGCTTCGCGCGCCCCCCAGGGGGCGGCACTGGCGGACCGGCGGAGCCGGATCCGCGGTGCCCTGGGTCTGGTTGCGGCGGTAACTGATATTCCTGCAAGGTAGACGATATGAATCGCGTCAAATTCGGGGCCTGGATGATCCCGGTCCTGTTCATAATCCTGGCGGCCGTGCCGTTCGTCGCGCAGGCGATAGGCGAGCCGTTCTACGTGACGTTCTTCGCCCGCGTGCTGATCTATGCGCTGGCCGCCTGCGCGCTGAACCTCGTGCTGGGATTCGCCGGCCTGGTCAGCTTCGGCCATGCCATGTTCATCGGCCTGGGCTGCTATGCCGTGGGCATACTCAGCTACTACGGCATCAGCGATGGCTGGCTGCAACTGCTGACCGCCGTGGTCGTGTGCGCGCTGGTCGGCCTGGTCGTGGGCACCGTATGCCTGCGCACCTCGGGCATCGGCTTCATCATGATCACGCTGGCCTTTGCCCAGATGTTCTACTTCCTGATGGTCAGCATGACCACCTTCGGCGGCGACGATGGCCTGAACATCAATGAGCCGAGCAACTTCGGGCTGTTCGAGCTGTCGGGCAGTTCCGAGGTCTACTGGGCGGCCTGGGCCGTGCTGCTGGCGGTCACGGTGTTCCTGGCGCGGCTCAAGAAGTCGCCGTTCGGCATGGTGCTGCAGGCCACCCACATCAACCCCCGCCGCGTCAACGCCTTCGGCTACTCGGTCTTCCGCGTGCAGCTGGCCGCCTACGTCCTGTCCGGCGTGCTGACCGGGCTGGCGGGCCTCCTGCTGGCGAACCTGACGGCCTTCGCCTCGCCCAGCTACATGTCGTGGCCGGTGTCGGGCGAACTGATCGTCATGCTGGTCATCGGCGGGCTGGGCACGATCACCGGTCCCATCGTGGGCGCGATCGCCTTCCTGGTCATGGAAGAGTTCTTCAAGGGCCTGACCCAGCACTGGATGCTGATCATGGGGCCGGTCATCGTCGTGATCGCTCTGCTGACCAGGAACGGCTTCGCGTGGCTGATCCGCCCGCGCGAAGCGTCCGCCCCGGCGCCGTCCGCGGCGCCTGCCGCGGCGCCCAAGGTCGCCGCCGTTTCCGCGGGAGAATCGCAATGAACGCCATCGGACTGCGTACCCAGGACCTGGTCAAGCGCTTCGGCGGCTTGCGCGCCACCGACGGCGTGACGCTGGAGATCGAGCCGGGCGAACTGCACGCCATCATCGGCCCCAACGGTGCCGGCAAGACCACGCTCATCAACCTGCTGACCGGCGAGCTGCGCTCGGACGAAGGCAGCATCGTGCTGGGCGGCGAAGAAGTCAGCGGCACGCCCGTGCAGCACCGCGTGGGCATGGGCCTGCTGCGGTCCTACCAGATCACGTCCATCTTCGACGCCTTCACCGTGGTCGAGAACGTGTGCCTGGCGGCGCTGCGCAAGAAAGGCGTGCGCTGGGCCGTCTGGAAGCCCATGTCGTCCTACGGGGATGTCATGGAAAAGGCCCGCGCGATCATCGAGCAGTGCCACCTGTCCGACGTGGCCGACACCGTGGTGTCCAACCTGGCCTACGGCCAGCGGCGCCAGCTCGAGGTCGCCATGGCGCTGGCGGCGGATCCGCGCATCCTGCTGCTGGATGAGCCCATGGCCGGCATGAGCGCGGCCGAAGGCGCCGCGGCCATCGAGCTGCTGCGTTCCCTGAAGGGCCGCTACACCATCCTCCTGATCGAGCACGACATGAACGCGGTCTTCTCGCTGGCCGACCGCATCAGCGTGCTGGTCTACGGCAAGATCGTCGCGACCGGCTCGATCGAGGAAATCCGCAACCATCCCGAAGTGCGCCGCGCCTATCTGGGCGACGACGCCGATGCCTGAGGCAGGAGTTCACGCATGCTTTCCATACAAGGACTGGCGGCCAAGTACGGTTCCTGCCAGGCACTGTTCGACATCGACATGGAGGTCAAGCGCGGCGAGGTCGTGGGCCTGATCGGCCGTAACGGCATGGGGCGCACGACGGTGATCAACTGCCTGTTCGGCCTGCTCAAGCCGGCGGCCGGCAGCATCACTTTCGACGGGCAGACGCTGAACGGCATGGCGCCGTACCGCGTGGGCCGGCTGGGACTGTCGCTGGTGCCGGAAGGGCGCCAGATATTCCCCACGCTGACCGTGGAGGAAAACCTGATCGCCACGTCCAAGCGCACCGACGCCTCGGCCTGGACGCTGGACAAGATCTACGGCCTGTTCCCGCGCCTGAAGGAGCGGCGCTCCAACCTCGGCACGCAGTTGTCGGGTGGCGAGCAGCAGATGCTGGCCATCGGCCGCGCGCTGATGACCAACCCCCGCCTGCTGGTGCTGGACGAGGCCACCGAGGGCCTGGCCCCCATCGTGCGCGCCGAGATCTGGAGCGTGCTGGCCCAGCTCAAGCAGGAAGGCCTGACCATGATCGTGGTGGACAAGAACACCAAGGCCCTGCTGCGCTTGTCCGACCGCAACTTCATCCTGGACAAGGGCGTGACGGTCTGGCGCGGCACGTCGCCGGAACTCTCGGCACGTCCCGAGCTGATCGCCCAGTACGTCGGCGTCTAGGACCCACCCCCTACGCCCCCTCAAGGGGGCGGCACTGACGGACCGGCAAAGCCGGATCCGCCGTGCCCCCGGGGCACCATCCGGCTGACGATGGCCGGCGTTTTTCCCGCTTGTAGTCATGGGATCGATTGGAGTAGCAATGAGGTTGAAGGACAAGACGGCGCTGGTGACCGGCGCCGCGGGCGGTATCGGGCTGGCGATCGCCAAGCGGTATAGCCAGGAAGGCGCCAACGTGGTGCTGGTGGATCGCGCCGAGAAGGTCGAGGGCGAGGCCTTGGCGGCCATGCCCGGCCCGGCGCGCGCGATGCGCGGTGACGTCACCGATCCGGCCCAGGTGGCCGAGATGGTGGCGCTGTGCGAGCGCGAGTTCGGCGGGCTGGACATCTGCGTCTGCAATGCCGGCGTGATCCGCGCCGCCGAGTTCCTGGACGTGACGCTGGAGGACCTGGACTTCGTGATGAACGTCAACGTCCGCGGGACCTTCCTCGTGGCCCAGGCCGCCGCCAAGGCCATGGTGCGGGGTGGACGCGGCGGCAGCATCATCACGCTGTCGTCGATGACGGCCGAGCTGGCGATGTCCAACCAGCTGGCCTACGGCGCCAGCAAGGGCGCGGTGCGGCAGATGACCAAGGCCATGGCGCTGGCGATGGCGCCGCACGGCGTACGCGTCAATGCGCTGGGGCCGGGCAGCATCGATACCGACATCATGTCGACCATCACCGACAATCCCAAGGCGCTGCACACGGTGTTGTCGCGCATCCCGATGACGCGGCTGGGGCGGCCGGAAGAAGTGGCCGGCGCTGCGGTGTTCCTGGCCAGCGAGGACGCCAGCTACGTGACCGGGCAGACGGTATTCGTCGACGGCGGCCGCCTGGCGCTGAACTATACGGTGGAAGTCCCGGGCGCGGCCCGGGAGTAGGCATCGCGCGGTGATCGACAAGGGCCTCGGGGCATGCGCCGCCGGGGCCTTTGCATTTCAGCGCGGGATTTCCGCTTGGCCGGTCAGTCGAGTGAAATGTTCGCCTTCCTGATCACCGGCCCCCACAGCGCATGATCGGCCTTGATGCGCGCGGCGAACTCCTCCGGGCTGGAGGTGTAGACCACCGAGCCGTGCGCGTCGTAGAGCTTCTTCATGTCCTCGGCCCGGACCGCCTTGGCGATCTCGCGATTCAGCCGCTGGACGATGTCGGCGGGCACGCCGGCCTGGGCCACGACTCCCAGCCAGACGGTGTCTTCCAGGCCCTGGTAGCCCTGCTCGGCGAAGGTGGGGACGCCGGGCAGGCCGGGCAGGCGTTCCCGGGTGTTCACGGCCAGGGCCTTGAGCCGGCCGTCCTTGACCTGCGGCTCGATCAGGGCGGAGCCGGCCAGGTAGAGCTGGGTCCGGTCGCTGATGGTGGAGTTGAGCGCGTCGGGGCCGGACTTGAACGGGACGTGGAGGATGTCGGCCCCGGTCTGCAGCTTGAACATCTCGAACAGGACGTGAGGCGGCGAGCCGGTGCTGGAGGAGGCGTAGTTCAGCACCCCGGGCCTGGCCTTGGCCAGCGCGACCAGTTCCTTGAGCGAGCCGGCGGGCAGGGCGGGGCTGGCGGTCAGCACCATGGGAATGACGGCGATGGGGCTGACGGCCTGGAGGTCGGCCTGCGGGTGGTAGGGCAGCTTGCTGAACAGATACTGGTTCCAGACGGCATGCGCGTTGGTGACCACCGCCAGCGTGTAGCCGTCGGCGGCGCTGTTCTTCAGGTTCGTCATGGCGAGCAGGCCGCCCGCGCCGGGGCGGTTGTCGATCACCACGGCCTGTCCCAGGGATGTCCGCATCTTCTCGGCGATGGGGCGGGCGAACAGGTCGGGCAGGCTGCCCGGCGCACCGTTGACGATCAGGTGGATGGGGCGCGTGGGGTAGGCGGTCTGGGCCTGCGCCGGCGCGGCGGCAAGCATGAGGAGCCCCAGGACGGGGGCGGCAAGGTAGCGGGATGCGTGCATGGCGGAGTCCTCGGTTTGGGGTCAGGCCACCAGACGGCGGCGCGCGATCTCGATCATCATCGACATGCCGACGGGCAGCACGTCGTCGTTGAAATCGAACTTGGGGTGGTGGCACATGTGGCCGCCATTGCCCAGGAAGAAGTAGCAGCCGGGTTTTTCCTGCAGCATGTAGGCGAAGTCCTCGGAGGCCATCAGCGGCGGAATGTCGGGCTCCAGGCCGTCCGGGCCGACGACGGCCAGCGCGGCCTCGCGTACGACCTGCGCCTGTTCGGCGTTGTTGATGGTGGCGGGGGAGGTCTGCAGATGCTCGAACTCGATGCGGCAGCGGTGGGCCTGTTCGGCGCCGGCGCAGATTTCCTTCAGTCGCTTGAGGACCTCCGCCTGCACGCCGTGGTCCAGCGTGCGCACCGTGCCCTCCAGCACGGCCTGGTCGGCGATGACGTTGATGGCGGTACCGGCGTGGAACTGGCAGACGCTGACCACCGCGGTCTGCAGCGGATCCACCGAGCGGCTGACGATGGTCTGCAGCGACTGCACCAGCGCGCTGCCGACCACCACGGGATCCACCGTGCGGTGCGGGCTGGCGGCATGGCCGCCGACGCCGTGGATGCGGATGCGGAACAGGTCGCAGGCCGACAGCGTGGCGCCGTTGCGCACGCCGACGCGGCCGGGCTCCAGCGGGGGGTGGTTGTGCAGGCCGTAGAGTTCGTCGCACGGAAAGCGTTCGAACAGGCCGTCCTGGATCATGGTCGAGCCGCCGCGCAGCGTTTCCTCGGCAGGCTGGAAGATCAGGTTCAGCGTGCCGCGGAAGTCGCGGTTCGACGCGAAATGGCGAGCCACGCCCAGCAGGATGGCGGTATGGCCGTCGTGGCCGCAGCCATGGAAGCGGTTGGGACGCACCGACTGGTAGGGCAGCCCGGTCTGTTCCTGCATGGGCAGCGCGTCCATGTCGGCGCGCAGGCCGAGGTTGCGGCCGGGACCCTGCGCGCCGTGGATGACGCCGACCACGCCCGTTCCGCCGATGCCGGCATGGGTTTCGATGCCCCATTCACGCAGGCGTTCGGCGACGAAGGCCGCCGTCTCGTGTTCCTCGAAGCCGAGTTCGGGGTTGCGGTGGAGCGTGCGCCGCCATGTGGTCATGTCCTGGGCGTGCGTGTCCGAGACCTCGATTTTCATTGCAATCCTATCGTCTGAAGCGAAAAATAGGATGCTATTTCAACTATTGAAAATTGCACTCAGTATTTACCCCGCTGGCGAGGCGCGGCATACAATGCCGCGATGCCCCGCCGCCCGCACGAGACCGCCGTGACCAAGAAACTCGAGACCTACTTCACCTACAAGCTCGATCTCATCAAGAGCGAGGCGGTGCGGCAGGTCAACGAGCTCTATCGGAAGGAACTCGGGCTGGTGGTGCGCGACCTGCGGGTGTTGCGCCAGATCGGCGATGCGCCCGGCATCAGCGTGTCGGCCCTGCAGGCCGCGACCTTCATAGAAAAGACCGTGTTGTCCAAGGTCGTGTCGCGGCTGATCGAACTCGGCCTGGCCGAGCGCAGCATCAGCGCGCGCGATGCGCGGGCGTTCGAGCTGACCCTGACCGCCCGTGGACGCCGCATGCGCGAGCAGGCCGACCGCATCGGCGGCGGCCATGAGCGCGAGGTGATGTTCGGCGATTTCAGCGAACAGGAATTGCACCAGCTCGACGCGCTGCTGGACAAGCTCATGCGGTCGCTGCGGGCTGCGCGCGACGGCGGGACGGGAGAAGCGGCCTGACCGGTCAGGCGGGAGCAGGCGCGGACGGCGGGGCCGTGATGCTGCGCGCCAGTTCGTCCCACAGCGCACGCGCGGGCCGGCTCAGCGTCGTGTCGCGCCGCCGCACGAGGCAGATGCGGCGCGCGATGGTCGGGGCCGTCAAGGGGATGGTGGCGACCCGGGTCGTCGCCGCCAGCGCCAGGCGGGGCAGCACCGCCATCCACCCGCCGTGTTCCAGGAATCCGATCATGGACGACAGGTGCTCCACCTCGTCGAACCAGGGCGCGGGCACGCCCGCCACGGCCAGGGCGGCGTCGATCTGCTGGCGGTTGGCGCTGCTGCGGCGCAGGGCCAGCACCCGCTGCCCCGCCAGGTCGGCCCAGGCCGCCTGGGCGCGCGCGGCCATCGGGTGGCCGGGAGCGCATGCCAGCACGTAGGGGTCGTCGCGCAGCGACTGGCAGGCCAGCTCGGGTTCGTCTTCCCACAGAACCGTGATGCCGAACTCGGCTTCCCGCCGCAGCACGGCATCGCGCACGCGCGCCCCCGTGTCGTCGCGCAGATCCACGCGCACGTCGGGATGCCGCTGCCGCAGGCGCGACAGGGCTGCGGGGAACAAGGAATACGCCACGGTGGTGATGCAGGCCACGGTCATCTGGCCGCCTTCGCCGCGCGCCATGCGTGCGGTTCCGGCCAGGCAGTCGTCCAGGCTGTCCAGCAGCGGCGCCAGGCGCTCGTGCAGGGCCAGGCCCAGCGGCGTCAGCACCATGGTGCGCGTGGTGCGTTCGACCAGGCGTCCCCCCAGGGCTTCCTCCAGTTTGCTGATGCGCCGGCTCAACGCCGAGGGCGAGAGCGCCAGCAGATCGGCGGTCTTGTTGAAGCCGCCGCAGCGCACGAGGGCGCAGAAGGCCTGGAGGTCGGGAAGGTCGCAATTGGTGCGCATAACGCAATAATATCGCAATAATTTGCACTGGATTTCATTATTGGCCGTCGGCATCATGGTCGTCACCTTTCGTTCGTGATCGCCATGCCCGTCATCAAAGTTTTCGTTTCCAGTCCCTTGCTGGCCGGCGCGCCGCTCGATCCGCTGGGCAGCGCCACCGAGCGCGCCTGCGTGGACTTGTTGGGCGCGCAGGCCGCCCAGGTGCAACTGGTGGTGGTGGCGGCGCACGCCGTCCCGCGCGGCTGCCCCGTCTACCTGGAGGTCCAGTTCCGCCGCAACGAACGCCGCGACGCCCAGGTCGTCGCGCGTTTCATGGCGGCCATGGAGGACGCCCTGGGCGCCTGCTTCGGCGCCGTGCCCCGCATACGCTGCTTTTCCGAGGACCAGGATTTTCTCCATGCCCGCAACTGAACCGGCCCCGGACGAGATCTGCCTGCGCGCGATCGAAAGCTTCCACGTGGGGGGCGAGGTGCGCACGCTGCGCGGCCTGCCCACCGAGGCCAGGCGCCTGGCGCAGGGGGCCGAGCCCAGGCCGGTCGATCCCAACGGCGACCATGTCGTCGGCCAGATGTACGTGCAGGCCTACCGGCTGGCGCGGCCACGGCACGCGCTGCCCGTGCTGTTCTGGCACGGCGGTGGCATGACGGGCGTCAACTGGGAGACGACTCCCGACGGCCGTCCGGGCTGGCTGTGGCGCTTCCTGGGCGCGGGATACGACGTCTATGTGTCCGACGCCGTGGAGCGCGGCCGCGCTTCCTGGGCGCGCTTTCCCGAGTTGTATGCCGGTGCGCCGCTGTTCCGCACCATGGACGAGGCCTGGGACATGTTCCGGATGGGGCCGGCCCATGGCTACCGCACGGATCCGGCCGCCCGCCTGGCCCACGCCGCGCAGCAGTTCCCGGTCGGCGCCTTCGACCAGTTCGCGCGTCAATGGGTGCCGCGCTGGGCCGGCCACGAGGCCGTCACCAGCGCCGCCTACCGCGCGCTGCTGGATCGGGTGGGGCCTTGCATCGTCGTCGGGCACAGCCAGGGCGGCGGGTTTGCACTGCTGGCGGCCCAGGAGCGGCCCGAGTCCGTGCGCGCCGTGGTTGCGCTCGAACCTTCCGGTGCGCCTGCCGCCCCGCCGGCGGCGATCCCGCCGCACCTGATCGTGTGGGGCGACCATATCGGCGACCACCCTGTCTGGCGCCGATATCGCGCCACGGTGGACGCGTACGCCGCCGTGCTGGCGCGCAGTGGCGCGGCGGTCGAGTCCCTGGACCTGCCCGCAGAAGGCGTGCGCGGCAATTCCCATTTCCTGATGATGGACCGCAACAGCGGTCTCATCGCCGACCGGGTGCTGCGCTGGCTGGACGCGCTCGACCCGCGGCACCCTTGAACCATAAACCGGAGACAACATGACCAAGAGCATCCGCATGGGCGCGTACGCCCTGGCTTCCCTGGCCGCGCTCGGCGCGGCGGGCGCCATGGCGGCCGATTCCTATCCCCATCGTCCCGTGACCGTGCTGGTGCCGTTCGGACCCGGCAGCGGCGTGGACACGACCGCCCGCATCGTCGGCGAGGCGCTGTCGCGCGAACTGGGCCAGCCGCTGGTGATCGAGAACCGCGCCGGCGCGCAGGGCGCCATCGCGGCCCAGGCGGCGGCGCGGGCCGCTGCCGACGGGTACACCCTGTTCTTCACCACGCAGACCACCCAGGCGGCCAATCCCGCCCTGATGAAGACGCCGGGCTACGACCCCGTCAAGGACTTCGCGCCGGTGGGGCGCGTGGCCTACACGCCGGCCTTGCTGGTCGCCAATCCCGCGCTGCCGGTCAGGACCCTGGCCGATCTGGTCAAGCTGGCCAAGGCACAGCCCGGCAAGCTGTCCTATGCCTCGG
This sequence comes from Pigmentiphaga sp. GD03639, assembly GCF_029845405.1. Classification (NCBI taxonomy): domain Bacteria; kingdom Pseudomonadati; phylum Pseudomonadota; class Betaproteobacteria; order Burkholderiales; family Alcaligenaceae; genus Pigmentiphaga; species Pigmentiphaga sp. GD03639. The sequence continues at coordinate 45,581 of NZ_JAOCLR010000021.1, read as the reverse complement.
GCAGTGCCGGCACCCTGGTGCCGGGCGCGATGCTCACGACCGCCGCTGGCATCCAGATGCTGCACGTGCCCTACAAGAGCATTCCGCTGGGTTTGAACGACGTCATGGCCGGCCACGTCTCGGTCATGTTCACCGACATCGTGACGGGCACCCAGCAGGTCAAGGCCGGCAAGGTCCGCGCGCTGGGCATCAGTTCCGCCAGGCCGTGGCCGCTGCTGCCCGAGGTGCCGCCCATCGCCGAGCAGTATCCCGGATTCGAGCTGCTGGCCTGGTATGCGCTGTATGCGCCGGCGGGTACCCCCGCGCCGGTGATCGAGCGGCTCAGCCGTGCGCTGGAGAAGACCACGCGCGATCCGGCCGTGCGCGAACGCCTGGTCGGCCTGGGGCTGGAGATGTCCTACAGCACGCCCGCGGAACTGGCGGCTTTCGGCCGCTCCGAACTGGACAAATGGAGCCGGGTCATCCAGGCCGCGGGCATCGAGAAGGAGTAGGGCCTGCCCGCGGGGAAAGGGGGCGCAGGGGGTGTCCCGGACCCTGCGCCGAGAGGCTAAAATGCCGGCATGTCCCAGTCGCCTACCCCCCCATTCGTCCACCTGCGCGTCCACTCCGAGTTCTCGGTGTCGGACGGCATCGTCCGCATCCCCGACCTGGTCAAGAAAGTCGCCGCGCTGGAACAGCCGGCCATCGCGCTGACCGATCTTTCCAACCTGTTCGGGTTGATCAAGTTCTACAAGGCGGCGCGGGGCAAGGGCATCAAGGCCATCGCCGGCTGCGACGTCTGGGTGTCCAACGACGCCGACCGCGACAAGCCCTACCGGATGCTGCTGCTGGTGCGCGATCGCGCCGGCTACCTGAACCTGTGCGAACTGCTGACGCAGGCCTTCCTGACCAACCAGCATCGCGGCCGCGGCGAGATCCGGCCCGAATGGCTCGAGACCTACGGCGCGGGGCTCATCGCCCTGTCCGGCGGACGCCAGGGCGACGTGGGCCAGGCGCTGGAGGCCGGCAACCACGACGCGGCGCTGGCGTTCGCGCGGCACTGGCTGAAGGTGTTTCCGGGCGGCTACTACATCGAGCTGCAGCGCGCCGGCCGCGAAGGCGACGAGACCTACGTGCAGGCCGCGATGCGGCTGGCGGCCGAATGCGGCGCGCCGGTGGTCGCCACGCACCCGGTACAGTTCCTCGAACGCGACGACTTCCGCGCCCACGAGGCCCGCGTCTGCATCGCCGAAGGCGAGATCCTGGCCAATCCGCGCCGCCAACGGCTCTACACGGAAGAGCAGTACCTGCTGTCCTCGCAGGAAATGGCCGAACGCTTCGCTGACGTGCCCTCGGCGCTGGCCAATACGGTGGCGATCGCCACGCGCTGCAACCTGACGCTGGAACTGGGCAATCCCAAGCTGCCCAATTTCCCCACGCCCGAGGGCGTGACGCTGGCCGAATACCTGGTGCAGCTGTCCAAGGAGGGCCTGGCGCGCCGCATGGCGCAGCTCTTCCCGGACGAGAAGGAACGCGCCGCGCACCAGGAGGAATACGACCAGCGGCTGGACAAGGAATGCCAGACCATCATCGACATGGGCTTTCCTGGCTACTTCCTGATCGTTCAGGACTTCATCAACTGGGGCAAGAACAATGGCGTGCCGGTGGGGCCGGGCCGGGGATCGGGCGCAGGCTCGCTGGTCGCGTTCAGCCTGGGCATCACCGATATCGATCCGATCCGCTACGACTTGCTGTTCGAGCGCTTCCTGAACCCGGAGCGGGTCTCCATGCCCGACTTCGATATCGATTTCTGCCAGGACAACCGCGACAAGGTCATCGAGTACGTCAAGCAGAAATACGGGCGCGACGCGGTCAGCCAGATCGCCACCTTCGGTACGCTGGGCGCCAAGGCGGTCATCCGCGACGCGGGGCGGGTGCTGGACCTGCCTTACCTGTTCTGCGACGGCCTGTCCAAGATCATCCCGCACTCGCCTGCCGACCCCTGGAGCCTGGAGCGGGCGCTGAACGAAGAGCCCGCCTTCAGGGAGCGCTACGACAACGACGAGGAAGCGCACGCGCTGATCGACCTGGCCCAGCCGCTCGAGGGACTGACGCGGAACATCGGCATGCACGCCGGCGGCGTGCTGATCGCCCCGGGCAAGCTGACCGATTTCTGCCCGCTGTACTGCCAGCCTGGCCAAAGCCACATCGCGGTGTCGCAGTTCGACAAGGACGACGTGGAAGCCGTGGGCCTGGTGAAGTTCGACTTCCTGGGCCTGCGCAACCTGACCATTCTCGACTGGGCCGTGCGCTACGTGCGCGAGTTCAACGAGGGCATGCGCGACTTCGACGTCATGGCGCTGCCGCTGGACGACCTCGATTCCTACAAGCTGCTGAGCGACGGCAACACCACCGCCGTGTTCCAGTTGGAATCGCGCGGCATGAAGGAACTGCTCAAGAAGCTGCGCCCCAGCAACTTCGAAGACATCATCGCCGTGCTGGCCCTGTACCGGCCGGGCCCGCTGGGCTCGGGCATGGTGGACGACTTCGTCAACCGCAAGCACGGCCGCGCCAAGGCCGAATACTTCCACCCGGACCTGGAACCGGTCCTCAAGAGCACGTACGGGGTCATCGTCTACCAGGAACAGGTGATGCTGATCTCGCAGATCATCGGCGGCTACACGCTGGGCGGCGCCGACATGCTGCGCCGGGCCATGGGCAAGAAGAAGCCCGAGGAAATGGCCAAGCACCGCGAGATCTTCCAGTCGGGCGCGGAAAAGAAGGGCTATGACCCCGAGATCGCGGTCACGCTGTTCAACCTGATGGAGAAGTTCGCGGAATACGGCTTCAACAAGTCGCATACCGCGGCCTACGCGCTGATCGCCTACCAGACGGCCTGGCTCAAGGCTCACCATCCGGCCGAGTTCATGGCCGCCACCATGTTGTCCGACATGGACGACACCGACAAGGTCCAGATATTCTGGGCCGACACGGTGGCCAACAAGGTCAAGGTGCTGCCCCCCGACATCAACCTGTCCAATTACCGCTTCGAGCCGGTGCTGGACGAATATTCGGCGCGCGGGCAGCCGCCGCGCACCATCCGCTACGGGCTGGGGGCGGTCAAGGGCACCGGGCAGAGCGCGGTCGAGGAAATCCTGCGCGCGCGGGCCGAGAAGGGGCCGTTCACCGACCTGTTCGATTTCTGCCGGCGCATCGATCGCCACGTGGTGAACCGCCGCGCCATCGAAGCCCTGATCAAGGCCGGCGCATTCGACACGCTGTCGCCCAACCGCGCCGCGGTCCTGGCGACCCTGGGCACGGCGATGGACGCCGCGGAACAGGCCGCCCGCGCGGCCAGCCAGGTGTCGCTGTTCGGCGGCGACGACCACGCCGACCTGGCGGGCGAGCTGGCCGATGTCGAGCCCTGGGACGAGCGCGAGCGCCTCGGCCAGGAAAAGACCGCGCTGGGTTTCTACTTCAGCGGCCACCTGTTCGACGCCTATCGCACCGAAGTCCGCCGGTTCGTGCGAACCCCCCTGTCCAACCTGCAGCCCAGCCGCGACCTGCAATGGATGGCGGGCATCCTGTCGGCCGTGCGCACGCAGATGACACGGCGCGGGAAGATGGTGTTCGCCGTGCTTGACGATGGCACGGCGCAGGTCGAGATCTCGGTGTTCAACGAGCTGTACGAGCGGCACCGCAGCCGGCTGCGCGAAGACCAGTTGCTGATCGTCTCCGGCAAGGTCAGCAACGACGAGTACTCCGGCGGCATGCGTATCGTGGCCGACGAACTGTTCGACCTGCAGATGGCGCGCGAGGCCAAGGCCCGCGCGCTGTCCATCCGCCTGAACGGCAACGCGCACGCGGACTCCCTGCGTGAAGTCCTCAACCCGCATCGCGCCGACCCCGAGAACGGCTTCCCGGGTACGCCGGTCGAGATCGTCTACAACCGCGGCGATGCCAAGTGCGTGGTGCGCCTGAGCGAGGACTGGCGGGTACGGGTGCCCGACGTGCTGATCCAGCAACTGGGCAAGCTGACGGGGCAGCCGGCCGACGTCGGGCTGGAGTACTAGCGGCGTGGTTGGTCTGTCGAGGGCTGTTCGTTCGGCGATGGGGTTCGCGGGTCTGCAGGGGCTGCTCGCGGTATTGCTGGCGCTGTTCCCGGTGTTCCTGCTGCCGAAGATGTCGGTTTCCAACGCGCTGTTCACCGTGCTGGCTTGTTGGGGGCTTGGATGCCTGCTCATGCCCGGACGCGACCGGGAGCGCTGGGGCACTTACTGGCGCAGCGCCGGTGGCCTGAGCCTGGCATTTCTGCTGTGGCCGCTGGCGGTGGCCATCCAGCAGGCAGTGGCCGGGCAGCCGATCAACATTCCTTACCTGTTCACACGCTTCGTCCTGCTGTTCGTGCTGGCCTGGGGCCTGACCAGGCTGGGGGCGAAACGACTGGAGTGGATGGCCTGGGGGTGTGCCGCGGCGGCTTGCTATGCCGCGGTGTGGATTCATTTCGCCACCCTCGAGATGCGACCGGACCACGTGGGAATCTACAACATCATCCCTTTTTCCAACCTGGCTTTGTTGATGGGGGCGCTGGCGGCCATCTCCATCGGATGGGACGAGCCTCGGCAGTATGCGATCCATGGGGTGAAGCTGCTGGCGATGTTGGCCGGCATGTATGTCGCGTATTCGGGGCAGACCCGCGGTAGCTGGCTGGCCGTCCCGGTGCTGGTCTGTGTCGTATGTGCCTCATATCGTCATGGTTCCCGCAAGCTGCGGGTAATGGCGCTGAGCGCGCTGGTGGTCGTCGGCGTATCGATTGCGGGTACCAGCGACATGGTGCGGGAGCGGGTGGCCGAAAGCGTGGCGGCACTGGCGGGCGGCAAGAACACGCTGGATAGTTCGAGCGGTGGTCGCATCCAGGTGTGGCACGCATCGCTGAGACTTTTTGCAGAACATCCCTGGACCGGGGTGGGAAGGGAGCATTTCAGAGATGCGCTCAGGGAACAGGCCAAGGCGGGGCTGATCACACGAGAAGCCGCAGAGCTTGCCCATTCCCATAACGATATTCTGTATGCGATGGCCGCCTACGGCGTTCCCGGTCTCATCGCGGTACTGACGCTTTATCTGGCTCCCGCGGTTTTCTTCGGCAGGAGGTTGCGCCGTGCGGACCCTCGTGTTGCGTGTGCGGCGGCAATGGGACTGACCACGGCTGTGAGTTTCTTCATTTTCGGGCTGACCGAGGCCATGTTCAGTATTTCGATCACCAATGCCTTCTACGTTCTGATCATGGCGTGGCTGGTGGCATTCATCGTTTGCCGGGAGCCGGCCCCGAGAGGCGCGATGAGCCAGGAGGCCGTTCACTCATGATGCCGATATACGTCATCAATCTCGAGCGTGCCGCCGAGCGTCGACGGAAAATCGGGACGCAGTTGGATCGTTTGGGGCTGTCCTACGTGCTTTGCCAGGCCGTGGATGGGGCGCAACTTGACGCGCAGGCCGTCTCCGCCCTGTACGATGAGGTTGCCGCTACACGCGATTACCGGCCGCTGTCGCGTGGCGAGCTCGGTTGCGCCCTGAGCCATCTGGCCGTCTATCGGCGGATGCTGGACGAAGGCGCCGACCGGGCTCTGGTGCTGGAGGACGATGCCGCGCCGGGCGTCGACGTGCCGCGAGTCCTGCGGGAGTTAGAGCGCGTACTGGACCCGGCGAGCCCGACGGTGGTGCTGTTGTCCCATGTCGACAAGTACACGCGCTGGGGCCGCCAGTCGCTGGACGGCCAGAGGCATCTGGTAAGGCGATACGGACATTGGTGGCTTGCCCATGGTTACATCGTGACGCGTGGAGCCGCCGAGCGCATGCTGGCGGCCTTGCAGCCGGTCTGGAGCGCAGCCGATTTCTGGGCGGGATTCGAGCGCCGGGGCATCGTTCGGGTCCGGGCCGTCGTGCCCAGCTGCATAGGGTTGACCGAACTCGCGCAGACCTCGTACCTGGAGGGCGGGCGGGTCGACCTGGACACTGCCGAGAAATCCCGGCGCAGCATCGGCTATTACCTCAAGCGCTATTTGTATCAGCGTTTCCTGCATCAGATCCTGGTGCGGCCCTTCCTGCGGGTCGCACGGCAGCGTCCGCCATCTCAGCCGCCGGCCTGAGCGGTGGCCAGGTCGAGAACGATGCGCGCATGGGCCAGGACGTCAGTGGCATAGGACAGGTGGGCGGACGGCGACGATAGCCGTGCGCGACCCTCGTGGACCCGTGCCACGCAGCCGGCGATGGCGTCAGCCAGCGACGCCGGGCTATCCAGGTCGAACGTGACGCATGCCTCGCGCGACAGCACCTCGGCGCAGCCGGTGTCGCGCGGCAGCACGGCCGGAGTGCCGCATAGCACGGACTCCGGACCGACCAGGCCGAAGGGTTCGTAGCGCGAGGCCAGAATCGTAAAATCGGCGGCGCGATAGCAGTCCTCGATGTCCTGCCGGTAGCCGATGTAGCGGATCCGGGGCGACTGCGCGTCGACCGGCCGGCCGGCGACGAGCAGGCACACCGGCAGCGCCGTGTCCTGGAAGAACGAGGCGAGTTGCTCGTATCCCTTGCGGCCATGGCCGGTGGAGGGGAACAGGAACGCGACTTGCCCGTCGGAGATGCCCAGTGCCCGCCGCAATTCGAGGCGGCGCTCGGGTGTCACGGGTACGAATCGGGTAGCGTCGACCGGCGGATAGGCGACATGGAGTTTGCCGGCGGGGAGGTCGTAATACCGTTCCAGTTCTTGCGCCATGAAGCCGGAGTGCGCGACCACCTTGCGGGCATGGGCGTAGTGGCGCGATTCGAGCCGGATCTGCCAGCGATCCGACCATTTGGGCGAGCGTTGGGCATGGGCGAGGAATCCCTGGTGCGTGCCGCCGCAAATGGCGATGTCGGACGCGGCGGTGCGGCTGCATCCGATCAGGACGTCCACCCCGTGGCTGTCCTTGAGCGCGTGGACTCGCGCCGAAAAATAGTGATCGCGCAGTTTCGAGGGCAAGGCCCGGACGTTGATCCGTACCGGTTCCACGTAGGCATGTTCGGGAATGGCCGTGTCGAATTCGCGGGCGAAGACCAGGGGACGCACTCCCAGCCGATGCAGCCCACGCACCAGGTCCATGGTGTAGCGTTCCATGCCGCCGCCGTAGCCGAAACGGTGGCAGGCGATAGCGAGTTTCATGGCTGGGTTTCCGCTGGTGGGGCAGGGACAGCATCCCCGCCGCCGGGTTGCCGGCGCAGTATGGCGACCGCTTCCTGGCATACGCGTTCCGGAGCCATGCGGTCCAGGCATTCGGAGTGGCTTTCGCGGTGCCGCTCACAGCCTTCCTGCTGGCACGGCACGCATGCGCGGAAGGGTTCCTGCAGCAGGACGACGTTGCCGCGTACTTGGCTGGATGCGCGCTGGTCCCAGGGCGGCTCCAGCCCGTCGGGCGGGCTGGGGCCCCATTGGCGGGGCTCGGTTGGGCCGAACAGTGCCAGGGTAGGAGTGCCACAGGCGGCGGCCAGATGGGTCGTGGCGGTGTCCGGTCCCACGTACAGCCGGGCCAGATGCAGGAGATCGGCCAGTTCGCCCAGGCTCAGGCAGCCCTGGATGCGAATGACGGCCGCGCGGGTCGGGGCGTCCAGCGCGGCCAGGATCTCGTCCAGGTACCGGCTTTCCGCTTCGCCCGGACCGCCGCTCAACAGTAGGCGTAAGCCTTGCTGCCGCAGTTCGCCCATGAGGCTGGCCCAACCTGCCGTATGCCACCGCTTGTAGCGCCAGCGTGGCGAGGGATGGATCACCGCGAAGGGCTGGCGTGGATCGAAAGGAGCGGTGCCGTGCAGGTACGGCGAGAGTTTTTCCGCCCACTCCTCAGGAGCTATCTGGCCCGTCGGGGGGATGACGGTGCGGGCGGACGGCACGCCCAGCATCTGCACTACCTGTTCGTTTTCGCGAACGCGGTGGGTGATCCCGTCGACCGACAGAGCGTTTCGCAGCAACAGCCTTTTCCACCAGGAATGGCTGCGTTCGGTCGAGACCAGTCCAATCCGCCGAGGTGCCGCCACGAAACCGAACAGGTGGGGTTTGTCGCCGGGTTGCGGCACCACGGCGAGGTCGTAACGGCGCCAGAGCTGGCGGGCGAGTGCAAGGATTTCCTCGCGTGCCGGGCGTTCGGGGATGGTGTAGACCCGGCGGATGTCCGGGTTGTTCTGCAACATGCTTTCGGTGCCCTTGAACACCAGCATGTCGACCTCGCAGCCAGGATAGTGCCGGCGCAGCGCATGGGGCAGGGGGGTGGTCAGCAGCACGTCGCCCAGGTAGCGCAGGGCGACGACCAGGATCCGCGGTGTCTTCGCGGCAGTCCTGCGGCTCATGCGGTGTCCCCTTGGGCCAGCCGTTCGACGGCGGCGACGACTTCGGGCACGGCCGGCCATTGTCCCTCGGCGCCCAGGCAGACTGCATCGGGCGACCATGGGCCGGTGCGCTCCCGGCGAGTGACGCCGAATAGGGTGACTTGGCGGGCGCCCGCGGCGGCGGCAACATGCGACGTACCCGAGTCGTTGCATACCACCGCGGCGGCGTGCGTGGTCAGGGCGGCAAAGGCACCCAGGGACAGCGGCGGCAGTACCGTGGCGGACGGGACGGCCGCGCGCGAGACGGCCACCTCGTGCGGGGGCGGACAGATCGCGCAAGTCCATCCGCGTTGCCCGAGCGCCTCGGCCAGGGCGCCGAACCCCGGCCATGCCTTGGGCCGGCCGTGGTGCAGCCCGGCGGCGATGGGCGCCAGCAGGACGAAGGGGCCCGTGATGCCTGCCTGCGCCAATGTTTGCGTGGCGTGTTCGTGGTGGGCCGCCGTCAGGGGCAGCGCGAGGCGCTTGCCGGGCTCCGGAGGCCGGCTGGCCGGACCGGGGTGCCAGCGCCGTAGCGTCTCGTAGGCCAGCCGGTAAAACACCTCCACCTCGTGCAGGCCATGCGGCTTGGGCAATGCCCAGCTCAGCAGCAGCGACCGGCCATCGCCGCGATAGCCGGCGGATCGGATGCCGGCCAGGCGAAACAGTGCGGCGCTGGACAGTGAATTGGGGAATATCAGGCCACGCACCGAGCCGTGACCGGCCAGCGAGCGGCGCAGCGTCTGCCTGTTTTCGCCGAACGAGCGGCCCAGCGCGATGAATCCATCATGGCCCGTCAGGCCGGAGAACAGGTCCTGGGCCCAGGCGCGTCCGCAAAGCACCAGCGGGTGGCCTTCCCGCCGCAGCAACTCGAGGGCGGGCAGGCACATGCAGGCATCGCCAACCCAGTTAGGCAGGCGTACGTAGATGGAGTCGGCGCGTGGCATCAAGAGGCAGGGGCGGGCAGTCCGGCGGATGGCCGCCTGCGCGTACAATGTGAAGCTTCGTATTGTAAGCGGGCCTGCCGCCGCGGGAAGGTCGAAGCGGCATTCGGTCTGGCTCCGGAAAACTCCCTCGTGAACTCCCATCCCGTCAAAGCCGATTTGTGGCGCCGCGTCTATACGCGGGTCCTGAAGTATTGGAAAGCGCTCGCGCTCGGCATGTTGTTCCTGACAGGGGTGGCGGCATCGCAGCCTGTCCTGGCGATGCTGATGAAGCCGCTGCTGGACGGCGGTTTCAATGGTCAGAATCCGGACTATGTCTGGAAGATCCCGCTGGCCATCGTCGGTATTTTCCTGGTCCGCGGTGTATTGAACTTCCTGAGTGACTACCTCCTGGCGTGGTCGGCCAACCATGTGCTGGCGGACCTGCGCGGGGAAATGTTCGATCGCCTGTTGCGCCTGCCCGATACCTATTTCAAGCGCATGGGGTCGTCGTTGTTGCTCAACCGCTTCGTGGTGGATGCAGCGGGCGTGATGCAGTTGGCCACCGAAGTCATCACCGTGCTGGTGCGCGAGACGCTGATCGTGGTGTCGCTGGTTTGCGTGCTGTTGTATCTGTCCTGGCAGCTCACGCTGATCGCGCTGGTGGCTTTTCCCTTGTCCACCTTCATCATGCGGGCCATCTCCCGCCGCATCCGCAGGATCAACCGCGAGACCATCGCCATGAATGGCGAGTTGACCCGCATTGTCAGCGAAGCCATTGACGGGCAGAGGGTGATCAAGTTGTTCAGCGGCTACGAGCACGAAGAGGCCCGGTTCCTCCAGGTCAATAGCCGGTTGCGCCGTTTTGCCATGCGCAATGCCGTGGCCACGGCGGCGTCGGCGCCCATCACTCAAGCCATTTCCGCGGTTGCCTTGGCCATCGTGGTAGCGACCGCGCTGGGGCAGTCGGGTGCCAACCAGATCACGGTAGGAGGTTTCGCCGCTTTCGTGACGGCCATGCTGCAGATACTGGATCCGCTCAAGCGGCTGGCCAATGTCGCCAGCCCCATGCAACGCATGCTGGTGGCGGCCGAGAGTGTATTCGCCCTGGTGGACGAGATGCCCGAGCCGGATGCCGGTACGCGCACCTTGGCCCAGCCGGTGCGCGGCCGCATTGAGTTCGAGAACGTGTCGCATAGGTTTCCCGAGGCTGCCCGGGATACCTTGGCCGATATTTCGTTCAAGGTGGAACCGGGGCAGACAGTGGCATTCATCGGCCGGTCAGGGAGCGGCAAGACGACCTTGGTATCGATGCTGCCGCGCTTTGCGCTGCCATCTTCGGGCTTGATACGGGTGGACGGGGTGCCGATCGAGGAGCTGACATTGACCAGCTTGCGCGACGCGATTTCGCTGGTCAGCCAGGACGTGGTGCTGTTCGACGAGACCATCGCTGCGAATGTCAGCTACGGCGCCCGCAGCGAACCCTCCGAGCAGATCATTCGGCAGGCCCTGGCCGATGCGAATCTGTTGGAGTTCGTCGATTCCCTGCCGCAAGGCATGCATAGCAGGGTAGGGGAGAACGCCGCCAGGCTATCGGGCGGACAGCGGCAGCGCCTGGCCATTGCCCGCGCGCTGATCAAGGATGCGCCCATCCTGATCCTGGACGAGGCCACCTCGGCCCTGGACAACGAATCCGAGCGGCAGGTGCAGGCTTCGCTGGAACGGCTCATGAAAGGTCGCACCACCCTGGTCATCGCCCACCGGTTGTCGACTGTGCAGAATGCCGATCGCATTGTCGTGCTGGACAAGGGCCGTATCGTGGAACAAGGCGGGCACTCGGATCTGCTGGCGGCCGGCGGGCTGTACGCCGCGCTCTACAAGATGCAGTTCAGTGAGACGGCCTGAATCAGGATTCCGTATCGTCGGCCGGAGCCGGCAGGAACCTGGCTGGGGGCATGATGGCGCGAGTCGCGTTTCCGCTGGGCCGGGCCGTGTTTTCTTGGGCCTTGTCCCAGGGGAGATCGGTCTGTTTCGCGGAAACCTGCGACTGCAACTGGTTGAAGGCACGCTCCACTCGTCCTGACGTCAGCGCGTATTTCCAGAGCTTTTCTTTGAGCTTGCCCATGGGAATGCCGTCGCTGCCGATCAGAATGCGACCGGGGCCCCAGTCGGGGCGCCATGTCCGGGCGCTTCCCCGGCGCATGAACAGCGACAACGCAGGAACATGCAGATTCGAGGCCAGGTGGCCGATGCCGGAATCGTTGCCGATGAACCATCCCGACTCGAACAGCCAGGCGGTGACATTCTCCAGCGCGCCAAGCCGGGGCAGGCCTATACCCAGTTCCTGGACGTGCTCCCACTGCGGCCGCTCGGAGGGACCTACGATGAATTGCGGGTCCAGGCCCCGGCGCTTGAGCCGAACGGCCAGAGCGACGAAGCGGGACGCCAGCCAGCGCTTGTCGGGAGTGCTGGCCATGGGATGGATGGCGACACGGGAGGCATGCTTGCGGTAGACGAGTCCGGGAGGCGGGACAAGGCCGTTGTATTTGTCAGCCTGGGGCAGGCCCAACGAATCACGGCTGAAGTTGGCCAGCCTTTGGGCCAGCGAGGCCGGTACCTTCAGCCTGCGTAGATTTTCCAGCGCCACGATGCGCCGCTGCGGCGCATCCGTGCCCGGTTCGTGCAATTGGATGACGGTCCGGAATTCCGCCGGGCATTCCGCTGCATCACCAGGCAACTCTTCGCGAATATCGAAACCGGGAAACCAGGCGCGTAGCCGGTGGATATGTGGCCCGAAGACCGTGACCGCAATCCCGTGCCGTCTCAGGTTCTGGGCGACGATCATCAGCAGCAGCGAATCGCCGATGGCCAGAGATGTCAATAACGCGGTGTTTTCCCGAGGAATGGAGGAAGTCTGCACGGTGCCGGAAGTCGAAGCTTGCCCGCGCATGATAGCTCAATCGGCCATTCGCATTGCCGGCACGCGGACATGCTCATGAATGGGGCCCCTGAGGCCCCCATTCACACGTCACTTCATCTGGCATTCGCCCGCATACGAGTCCTTGCTGTGCTCGTAGATCACCCCCTTGGTCACGAACGCCGGCTTGCCGTTGGCGTCCTTGGCCACGTCGACCCGGTAGAACGGCGCGATCGGGAACTGGTTGGTGTTGAACGCGAAGGAGCCGCGCACGGAATCGAACTTGGCTTCCCGCAGCGCCGCGCGGAACGCGGCCTTGTCGGACACATTGCCCTTGGTCTTGGCCAGGGCCGAGGCGATCAGGCTGGCGGCGTCGTAGGATTGCGCCGCATACATCGAGGGTTCGCGGTTGTACTTCTTGCGGAAGGCCTCGGCGAATTTCTTGTTGGCCGGATTGTCGAGGTCGGGCGAATACGGAGCGGCCGTGACCGCGCCCAGCGCGGCGTCCTGCAGGGCGGGCAGGGTGGAGCCGTCGATGGTCGAGGTCGACAGCATGCGGACCTTGTCGAACATGCCGGCCTGCCGGTACTGCTTGACGAAGTTCACGCCCATGCTGCCCGGATAGAAGGTGTAGATGGCCTCGGGCTTGCTGGAGGCCAGGGCGGAGATCTCGACCGAGTAGTCGGGCTGGTTGACCTGGGTGAAGGTCTCGCCCACCACCTGGCCCTTGAAGGTTCGCTTGAACCCTTCCATGGCGTCCTTGCCGGCCTGGTAGTTGGCGGCCAGCAACTGGATCTTCTTGATGCCCATCTTGTTGGCGAGCTCGCCGCCGGCCTCGTGCAACTGGTCGTTGTTCCACGAGGTGGAGAAGAAGTAGGGCGAGCAGCCCTTGCCCGTGATCGGGGTGGGGCCGGCGTTCGAGCCGACCAGGAAGACCTCCGCGCTGGTGATGGGACGGTGGACCGCCATCATGACGTTCGAGTAGATCAGGCCGGTGATGAGGGGGACCTTCTCGCGCTCGAGCAACTGGCGCACGACCTGCAGGCCGACCTCGGGCTTCATCTGGTCGTCTTCCTTCAGGACCTGGACGTCGACCCCGCCCAGCTTGCCCTGGCCCTGTTCCACGGCCAGCATGAAGCCGTCGTACTGGTCCTGCCCCAGCACCGAACCCGGACCGGACAGCGTGGAGACGAAGCCGATCTTGACGGCGGCGAAGGAGGGGGCGGCGAAGGCCGCTTGCAGTATCGATGCGATGGCTATCAGTTTGGCGGTTTTCATGCGGACTCCTGGCTTGCCTGCGGGGTGGATGAGGCCGGATGCCCGGCCCCCGGGATACTGCGGTCGGCGGCGCGACGCCGGTGCCGGACGGTTATTTCAGCTTGCATTCCCCATGGTAGGGGTCCTGGTGGTCCGGGAACACGGTTTCCCGCGTGGCCAGCGTCACGCCGCCCGCGGGGTCGCGCACCACTTCGAATGCGTAGTAGTTCGATACGGGGAAGTGATTATTGTTAAATTTGAAGTTGCCCCGCACTGAGGGGAAATTCGCCTTGACCATTGCCTGTTCGAAGGCTTTCTTGTCGTCCAGGCGGCCGCCGGTGGCCTTGAGCGCGGCATTCAGGGCCTGCGCGGAGTCGTAGCCATAGGCCGCGTAGTGCGAGGGGATGCGCCCGTATTTCTTGCGGAACTGCTCGACGAAGCTGCGGTTGGCCGCATTGGGCAGGTCGGGCGACCACGGTCCGCCCGACATCACGCCCAGGGCCAGGTCCTGCAGCGCCGGCAGGGTCGTGCCGTCCACCGTCGACCCCGACAGCAGCGGCACCTTGCCCAGCAGGCCGGCCTGGTGGTATTGCTTGACGAAGTTCACGCCCATGCCGCCGGGATAGAAGATGAAGACGGCATCGGGGCTGGCGGTGCGCAGCTGGGTGATTTCCACCGAGTAGTCGGGCTGGTTGACCTGGGTGTAGGTCTCGCTCAGGACTTCGCCCTTGAAGTAGCGCTTGAAGCCCGTCAGCGCCTCGCGGCCGGCCTGGTAGTTCGGCGCCATCAGGGCGACGCGCTTGTAGCCTTTCTGCTGGGCGTACTTGCCCATGGCCTCGTGCTGCTGGTCGTTCTGCCAGGACGTGGAGAAATACAGCGGCGAGCACATCGAACCGGCGATCTGGCTGGGGCCGGCGTTGTTCACCAGCAGGAAGGTGCCGCTGTTGATGACGTCGCGATAGACCGCCATCAGCACGTTCGAGAAGCTCAGGCCGGTGATGAGCTGCACGCGGTCGCGCTCGATCAGCTTCTTGGCGGCCTGGCGGCCCACCTCGGGCTTGAGCTGGTCGTCTTCCTGGATGATCTTGACTGCCTGCCCGCCCAGTTTGCCGCCGGCGGCTTCCACGCCCAGCATGAAACCGTCGTACTGGTCCTGGCCCAGCGTGCCGCCGGGTCCGGACATCGTGGCCAGGAAGCCGATCTTGATGTCGGCGTGCGCGGCGGCGGTGACGCCGAACGCGAGGCAAAGGCTGGCCACCAGGGCCGGGACCGGGCGCTGCAAAGTCATGGGCGGTTCCTTGGACTTACGTTTTAAGTTTAAAGTAATTTTTGGAATTCGAAACGAAATTCGTGTTCGTCTTCCGGTGCCGCGCGGCGGATGTGGCCGGCGGTGGGGGCGGGGAAGTGGGCTGGCAGGACCAGCGTGCCGTCGCGGGCGCAGGCTTCCAGCAGCGATTGCCGGGTGCGGCGGGCGTGGTCGGGGTCGGCGCAGAAGCGCGTGCTCCACTGGGGGTAGCAGCACTGCAGCGGGTGGTGGAAGGCATCGCCGGTCAGCAGGACGCGCTGGTGCTCGCCCTGGATCTCGACGGCCACGTGGCCGGGCGTGTGCCCGGGCGCGGGAACGAGGCGGATGGCTTCGTCGATGCGGTGGTCCATGTCGACCAGGTCGGCCAGGCCGGCTTCGAACACGGGCAGGACCGAGTCGCCCACGTAGTCGCCGGTGCGCACGAGCCCCGAGTGGCCCTCGTGCTCCTTCCAATAGGCCCATTCCTCGTGGGTGAAGAGATAGCGCGCGTTGGGGAAGGTGGGCACCCATGCGCCGCCGACCAGCCGCGTGTGCCAGCCGACGTGGTCGACGTGCAGGTGGGTGGAGACGACGATGTCGATGTCCTCGGGGCGCACGCCGGTCGCTTGCAGGCGATCCAGCCAGCCCCAGTGCTGCCGGTCGAAGTCGGGGCGTACCCGCGCCTTGCAGTCGCCCACGCAGGTGTCCACCAGGATCAGGCGGCCGCGGCTTTTCAGCAGGAAGGACTGGATGGAGATGACCAGCCGGTCGGAGGCCGGGTCGTAGAACCGCGGGGCCAGCCAGTCCAGGTTGGCCTGGATGGCCTCGGGGGTCGAATCGGGGAAGATCTCGGCGGGTCGAAGCAGCGGGCCTTCGGCCTCGACGATGCGGGTGAGTTCGACCCCGCCGAAGTCGAACCTTGCCGTCATGCGGTGCCCGGGATGTGCTTGCCGGGATGCACCGTGCCGCACGAGGGGCAGCGGCGCTTGTCTTCGCTGGCGTAGAAAGCCTCGAACAGCGGCGGCAGGTCGGTCACGATGCTCTTGAGCTGGACCTCGACGCGGTGCACCAGGTGTCCGCAATGCAGGCAGTACCACTCGAAGCCGTCCAGCAGGCCTTCGGGGCGCTGGCGTTCGATGACGAGACAGGCACTGCCGGTCTCGGGGCGCTGGGGAGAGTGGCGCAGGTGCGGAGGCAAGAGGAAGATGTCGCCTTCCTTCAGGTCCACGCGCTCTTCCTTGCCTTCCACCCAGAGTTTCAGGTAGGCATTGCCGCGGATCTGGTAGAAGAATTCTTCCAGCGGGTCGTCATGGTAGTCGGTGCGGTGGTTGGGGCCGCCGACCACGGTGACGATGAAATCGGAGTCCTGCCAGATCTGCTGGTTGCCGACCGGGGGCTTGAGCAGGTGGGCGTTGTCGTCTATCCATTTCTGGAAATTGAGCGGAAGACCGTATTTGTACATGGTGCTCTCGTCCTGTCTTCGGTGAGCGCGCCATGGCCGAGCCCGGCGACATCGGCCGGGGCCGTCGATGGCGGCTGGCTTGTGGGTGCTGCGCGGCTTGCGCGAGCCAGAGAATTCCGATCCTGACCGGCAGTCTATGTGAGATGCGAGGCGGGGCGAAATAGAAAGTACCGACGGGGGTATGCGGAATGGCTATGGCGAGCCGGCCCGCCATGGCGATGGACGAGGCGCCAGGCGGTTCAGGCCACGGCCGAGGGGTAAGGGCTGGTCTCCGAACACGCGATCATTTCCTGGGCGAGCCGGTGCAGCAATCCGGTCCGGATGTCGGCGTAGGCCGGGTCGTTCCAGCAATTGCGCATTTCGTGCGGGTCGCGGCCGCGGTCGTAGAGTTCGGCCCAGCCCACGCCTTCGTACACGCTCAGCCGGTAGGGCGGCGAGATCAGCGTGCGCATGCGTATCCGGTCGGGAAAGCCGCAATAGGTGCGCTGGCCTTCTTCCTCGATCAGCAGCGCGTCGCGCCAGTCCGGCCGCTCGCCTTGAAGCAGCGGCAGCAGGGACCGGCCCTGCATGCCGTGGTAGGCGGGGACGCCGGCGCGGGCGAGTATCGTCGGTGCCAGGTCCACGGTGCTGGCGAGTTCGGTCCGCGTGGCCGTGCCGGATCCGGCCGGGTCGCACCAGAGGAGCGGCACCCGGATCAGGCCTTCATAGTGCAGGGGGCCCTTGAGCAGGAGCTGGTGGTCGCCCATGTAGTCGCCATGGTCGGCGGTCAGGACGACCACGGTATCGCGCTCCAGCCCATGGGCCCGGAGCGCGCCGAGAATGCGGCCGATGGCGTCGTCGATGAAGGAGATCGAGCCGTAGTTGAGCGCGATCGCCTCTCGCGCCTCGCGCTCGGTGCAGCCGAACATCACCTGGGTGTGCTTGACCGCGGCGCCTTCGTCGCGCCGGGCGAGCAGCCAGGCCAGGTGGGGCGGAGGCGCGTCGTGCGGCGCGAAGGAGGCAGGCAGGGGCATGTCGTCCGGGTCGTACATGGACCAGTAGCGCCCCGGCGGCGTGAACGGGTGGTGCGGGTCGGGAAAGGAGCATTTCAGGAAGAACGGGCGGCCTGCGCGGGCGAACTCGCCCAGGCGCTCCTCGGCCCGCCGGGCGATATAGGCGGTCGAGTACAGGTCTTCCGGGACCCGTGTGCGCCAGGCCTGGCCGCAGTCCGCCAGGGCGTAGCCGGGCGCCGGCTCGGCATGTTCCGGGCCGATCAGCGCGTCGATGTCGGAGCGTTGTTCGCGGGCCCAGCGGCGATAGTGGCCCCATATGTCGTCGCCGTGCTCGATGGTCAGGTCGACGTGGTCGAAACCGTAGAAGGGCAGGGCCGTGTCCTGGGCCGGGTCGTCGCGCCAGGACGGCATCCATTCCTGGTCATAGCGTCCGTCGCCGGGCTCGAATGCCTCGCGTTCGAATCGCGCTTCGGGGGGCGGATAGAACGCCGGGCGGCCGGTCATGTTCTGCAGGTGCGACTTGCCTATCATCGCGGTGGCGTAGCCGGCGCGTCGCAGCGCGTCGACGAAGGTCGCGGCGCGCATGTCGAGCGGGATCCCGTTGTGGCGGACGCCATGGGTCAGGGGCATGCGCCCGGTCATCAGGCTGGCCCGGTTGGGCATGCAGATGGGAGAAGCGACGTAGCAGGCGTCCCACCGCGTTCCGCCGCGCGCCAGCGTGTCGATGTGCGGGGTGCGGACGACCGTGTTGCCGTAGGCGCCCAGGTGGTCGGCGCGCAACTGGTCGGCGATCAGGAAGACGAAATTGGGTTGCATGGATTTCCCTTCAGGACAGGCCGTAGCGGGCGGGGGAAAGGACGTGGCGCGGATCGAACAGATCCTTGATGCCGGCCTGGAGAGCGCGTACCTCGGGCGACAACTGGCCGAAATGCAGGGCCTGGTAGTCGATGGGCGAGCGTCCCACGGAGTAGCCGGCCTCGGCGAACGAGCGGGCCAGCTCCAGGTAGGCGTCGTCCGCTCGTTGACGTTCCTCGGGGTTCTCGCGGTTGAAGACGATCTGGTGCAGGCCGCGGGCGAAGCGCGCCGCGCATACCCACATCGAGATGTACTCCAGGCCGTGGCGGGCCAGGATGGCGCGGGCCAGGTCCTGCAGGCGCAGGGCTTGTTCGCCGACGAGCGGCGTGCCGGGCGTGAAGGTGGTCAGCCCGCCTCCCGGACGCCATTTGCACTGCCTGAGTTCCTGCGAAGACGGGATGCCGTAGAACACCGATTTCGCCGTCGACAGGCCGGGTAGCGCGTCCGCCTCCTCGTCGCTGATGTAGCGTGCCCGGCCGGATTTGCAGAAATGCCTGCGTATCCTGTCGACGACGGGGTCGAGCGCCTGGGCCGAGGCGCCGTAGACCGCGCCGGAGGCAACCCAGGCGCCCAGCCCGTGCCGTGCCTGGAGCTCGCGGCGCGCGCTGTCCGACAGCGCGGTCCTGCCCTGGGTCCGGGCATATTCCGGATGGGTTTCGTGTTCGGCGATCAGCCACAGGTCATTGGCGACCCGGAACAGGCTGGGGACGAGATTGGTCAGTTTCAGCGGCCGCACCAGGTCCAGGATGTCGCCCAGGTCGGCGTCGTCGGGAAAGCTGAAGTGGAAAGTCTTCATGGCGGGAGGGCGCATCTGCAGCCAGATGCCCGCCCGCGTCACGATGCCGAAGTTCGATTGCACGAACAGGCCGTCCAGCGCGGGGCCGAACGAATATTTGGAGACATGCCACATCCGGCTGCTGTCCATGCCGCCGTCGCCGGTGCGGATGACCTCGCCGTTGCCCAGCACGATCTCCATGCCGCAAATGGCGCCGAAATGATCGAAGGACGGGGTGTAGCCCGCGCCGCGGTCCATGGCGTTGCCGAGTACGGAGCCCTGGGGCGGGCCCGAGGTGCAATCGCTCATCAGGTGATTGCCCCGCCGCACGAGTTCGTCATGGAGCGCCTGGTAGGACACGCCCGGCTCGATCTCGGCATAGCAGAGCGTGTCGTTGACCTCCAGGATGCGATTCATGCGGCGTCCGAGATCGACGACGACCTGGCCCGCCTGCATGGCCGAGCGGGTACCCAGGCCGATGTTGTTGCCCGAGCTGATGGGGTGGAGGGCGACGCCGTGGCGGTTGGCGGCCTTGACGATGGCCTGGACCTCGGCCGTCGAGGAAGGATAGAGCACCGCGGCGGGCGGACGGTTGCCGCCGGGCAGGGTGTTCTCTCCGTAGCGATACAGCGTGTCGGGTGCCGTGTTCACCCAGTCGGGGCCCAGCAGGTCGTGCATCGCGGAAAGGAAATCGGTCAGGGAGTCGGTCATCGTCGGATTCCGTCTGGGTCGAAACGGGTAGGGGGCGTCGTGGCGACGGTCACCACAGCGTGTCTTCGTCGGCCGTCGCCATGTTGGCCTCGGTCGCCTCGGGGGCGGCCGCGGGCGGGATGGCACCAAGGGTTTCCAGGGAGGCTGGGACGGGACCCCCGGTGGCCCAGTCCAGCAGTTCCACGGTGTGGAGCAGCGGCAAAGAGGCATGCCGCTGCAACTGCTCGAGGCAGCCCAGGTTGCCGGCGCAGGCCACGTGCGCGCCCGTGCTGGCGATATGGCCGGCCTTGCGGCGGCCCAGTTCGGCGGCGGTGTCCGGTTGCAGCATGTTGTAGGTGCCGGCCGAGCCGCAGCAGAAATGGCGCTCCGGAATGTCGAGCACCTCGAATCCGGCCTGTCGGAGCAATTGGCGCGGCGGCTGGACCACCTTCTGCCCATGCTGCAGCGAGCATGCGTCGTGATAAGCGACCCGCAAGCCGGTGCGGCGCACCGGAGGATTCAGGCCCAGGTCCAGCAGGACCTCGGTGATGTCCCGGACTCGCCCTCCGATGGCGGCGGCCTCATCGGCCTGCGGCTCGCCGGCCATCAGGTGCGCGTAATCCTTCATGGTCGTGCCGCAGCCCGAGGCGTTGACGATGATTGCGTCCAGGTCGAATTCGCGCTGGAGGCGGCCCAGTGTGGACAGGGTCTGGGCGGCCGCGCGGCGGGCGGGCCCGGTCTTGCCCATGTGCAAGGTCAGGGCGCCGCAGCATGACATGGCGGGAACCACGACGTCGCAGCCATGCCGGCGCAGCAGGCGGATGCTCGCTTCGTTCAGGTGAGGCGCCAGGGCCTGTTGCGCGCAACCGGGAATGAGCGCCACCCGCCGCCGCGCCTGGCCTTCGGCGGGCAGCAACCGACCCGTGGGGATGGCTGGCGCCGCGGCGCGGCGGGCTGGGGCAAGCTCGACCATGCCCCGCAGCCGTCCGGGCAGCAGCGGTGCGATGGGTCCGGCAAGGCGGGCGGCCCGGAGCGCGAGCCGCATGAGGGCGGGGCGCGGAATGACCGCCGCCACCAGGCCGCGCATGAGCCGGTCGGCCAGGGGGCGGCGGTAGTGTTCCTCGATGTGGCTGCGCGCGGTGTCCACCAGGTGCGCGTAGTCCACGCTGGCTGCGCAGGTGGACATGCACGACAGGCAGGACAGGCATCCGTCGATGTGCCTGACGGTGGCGGGCCGGGGCGGCTGGTCCGATTCGAGCATCTCCTTGATCAGGTCGATGCGGCCTCGGGGGGATTCGTTCTCGTCCCGCGTCAGGACGTAAGTCGGACAGACGGAGACACAGAAACCGTAGTGCACGCAGTCCTGGAGGATGCGGTCCGCCTCGGCGATCCCGGGGTCTTCCAACTGGCGAATCGTGAACGCGGTTTTCATGGTGGCAACGCCGAGGGTATTGGTGAAAGCCATTGTTGCCCCGGTCGTTCCAGATATCTAATATATATTTCATCGGTTTTGATATCGAATGGATATGGTATGGAGTTCCGGCACCTGCGCTACTTCGTCGCCGTGGCAGAGGAAAGGCATTTCAGCAAGGCCGCGGAACGCCTGCACATTTCCCAGCCGCCCCTGAGCCAGCAGATCCAGGTGCTGGAAGCCAGGCTGGGCTTCGATCTGTTCGACCGGCGGTTCCGCAAGGTGACGCTGACCGAGGCGGGGGAGGCTTTCCTAATACGGGCGCGTGTCATCCTGAAGGCCGTCGAGCAGGCGGTGGATGAAGCCCAGCGCCTCGCGCGGGGCGCCCAGGGCAGGCTGGCCATCGGTTTCATGAGCGCGGCCATGCTGCCGCTCATCACGCCCTTCCTGGGCCGGTTTCGCGAGGGCTATCCGGGAGTGGAGCTGGATCTGCGCCAGATGTCCTCGGCCGAGCAGACGCATGCGGTGGCCAATGGCGCGCTGGACGTGGCGCTGGTCGACGTGCCGGGGCGCTGGGGGCCGCTCAGGGTCGATGGCAGCGAACTGCAGTTGCGCACCTTGCGGGAGGATCCCATGGAGATCGCGCTGCCGAACGGCCACCGGCTGGCGCGTCGCCGTCGCCTGGCGCTGCGCGACCTGGACGGCGAGACGCTCATCACGCTGTCGCGGTATCCGGCGCGCGGTTATTACGACCAGGTGCTGGAGCTGTGCCACGGCGCCGGCTACGTGCCGGAACACATCCGCGAAGCCGCGCAGATTCCGGTGATGCTTTCGCTCGTGGCCGCGGGCACGGGCGTGGCGTTGGCGCCTGCCTGTTGCGTGGCGGGATGGCAGGACCAACTGCTGTTCATCCCGTGCGCCGAGCCCGGGGTCATGGAGATTTCCGCGGCCTGGCGGGTGGACAACAATTCCCGTGTGCTGGAAGCGTTTCTCGGGATGTTGCCCGCCTGAGGGCCGCGTGGCCGGTCAGTCGACCTGCAGATCCAGTTTCGCCGCCATGCCGCCCCAGAGCGCACGGTAGCGTGCCAGATAGGCGCCGGCCTGCGCGGGCGAGCCTCCGCCGGGCGCGATGTCCAGGGCCGAGAGCCTGGCCCGCACGTCGTCGGCCCGCAGTGCCCGGTCGATGGCGCGGTTCAGGGTATCGATCACCTCGGGCGGTGTGCCGGCCGGCGCCATGTACAGCATCGCGAACATGGCTTCGAAGCCCGGCAGGCCGGCCTCGGAGAACGTGGGCGTAGCGGGCGACAGCGGCGAGCGGTTGGCGCTGGAGACGGCAATGGCTTTCAGCTTGCCCGCCTTGATGTGAGGCAGGACGCCCGGTGTCGCCAGGAAGCCGGCGTCGACCTGGCCGCCCAGCAGATCGCCCACGGCCTGCGAGTTGCCCTTGTACGGAACATGGGTGAGCGGGATGCCCGACTTGTCCGCGAAATACATGCCGGTCAGGTGGCCGGGGCTGCCGTTGCCGCCGGATGCGAACGTCACGGGCCGCTGCCTGGCCAGCGCCATGAACTGCTCCAGCGTGGTTGCCGGCATGGCGGGATTCACCACCAGCATCTGGGCGAAGGTGGCCGCCAGCGATACCGGTGTCAGGTCGCGTGCGGCGGAAAACGTCAAGCGTTTGTAGATGAACGGGTTGACGGTCATGGGCGTGTCCGTTGCGCACAGGATGGTGTAGCCATCGGGACGGGCGCGTGCAACCTGTTCTGCGCCGATGTTGCCGCCGCCCCCCGGTCTGTTCTCGACGATGACCGGTTGCTTGAATTCCGCCGCCATCTTTTCGGCCACCAGCCGGGCCAGGATGTCGACCGGGCCGCCCGCGGTCAGGGGAACGACGATGGTGATCGGCTTGGCGGGAAAGGGCGGCGCGGTGGAGACTGCCTGGGCCGGGCAGACGAAGAGGATGGATGCAGCCAGGGCAAACGTGATCGGCGCTCGCATGAGGACTCCTTCGTGAGGATCTGGGTGAGGGAGATTCTGCGCAGGGCTCGCGCGCCTGGCCAATACAAAATTGGAAGCGATTGATATCCGTTCGATATCGTGGCGCGGGATCCGCCGCTTCAGTCCGCCTGGGCCCCGGTCCGGCGCAGGTCGCAGATGCGATGCAGGTATTCGATCAGGTGCTGGCTGGCGGGCGTGAGCTGCCGATTCGCCCGCACCGAGTAGCCCACGCGTCCGAACAGGCCGAATTCGGCCAGCGGCAGGAGCTTGAGCAGTCCGTGGTCCAGAAACTGCGCGGCGGCGTCCTGCGGCATCAGGGCGATGGCCTCGCCGCGCAGCAGGATGCCCAGGTTGGTCAGCAGCGACAGGGATTCAATGTGGCGGGGCGGGATGCCCAGCCCGGTGCGGTGGAAGGTCTGCTCCACCGCGGAGCGCAGCGGCGATTCGGCGGAGGGCAGGATCCAGGGCAGATCCATCAACTGGCCCAGTTCCAGGTTTTCCGCGTGCGCCAGCGGGTGATGGGCGCCGACGACGGCATGCAGTTTTTCTTCGTACAGCGTGTGGTGGGTGAGCGGATAGGCATAGCCCAGCGCGATGTCGCGCTCGGGCAGGCGTCCCACCACGATGTCGAGGTCGCCCGTGGCCAGGGCGGGGAAGAGCTGCGACGAGGGGCCTTCGGAGACGGTGACGCGGATGCCCGGGTGCTCCCGCATCAGCATCGAGATCGCCTCGGGCAGCAGCTTGGCCGACGCGGCGATCAGGGTGCCGACGATGACGTGCCCGCTTTCCCCCGTCAGCGCGGCATTGAGTTCGTCCGTCATGTAGCGCAGCTCGGCCATCAGCGTCTTAACCCGCCGGCCCAGGAGATGCGCCAGCTCGGTCGGGACCACGCCGCGGTTGGACCGCTCGAACAGCGGCGCGCCCACGAACTTCTCCAGCTCGTAGATGGCCTTGGTGACGCTGGGCTGCGTCAGGTTCAGTTCATTGGCCGCGCGCGACAGCGACCGGCGCTCGAGCACCCGCTCGAAGATCTGGAGTTGGTGCAGCTTGAGCTTGTGCCCCAGCGCGTTGGGAGTCAGACGGAAGTTGGACATGGCGGCCGCAGGGGACATTCCCCTGCGATTATCGCCCATTCGCGCGCCTACAGCTTCACGCAGACGTTGGTCGGCTCGGTATAGAAATGCAGCGAGTGGCGGCCGCCTTCACGCCCTATGCCCGACAGGCCGCTGCCGCCGAAGGGCGTGCGCAGGTCGCGCAGGAACCAGCAGTTCACCCACGCCAGGCCCACCTGCATGGCCTGGGCCACGCGATGGCCGCGGGTCAGGTTGGTGGTCCAGACGGCCGCCGCCAGCCCGTAGTGGGTGTCGTTGGCCAGCCGGATGGCTTCTTCCTCGGTATCGAAGGGGGCGATGTGGCAGACCGGGCCGAACACCTCTTCCTTGATGCAGCGGGCGGTCTCGGGCAGGCCGGTCCAGATGGTCGGCTGGATGTAGGCGCCCTGGTCGCGCTCGTCGCCGAAGGTCGGCACGCCGCCGCCGGTGACCACGGTGGCGCCTTCCTCGACCGCCAGGCGCAGGTAGGACAGCACCTTCTCGCGGTGCTCGTGCGACACCAGCGGGCCCATGGTGGTGGCGCTGTCCATGGGGCGGCCCAGCACCAGTTTCTCGGCTTCGAGCTTCAGGGCGGCGACGAAGCGGTCGTAGATCGGCCGCTGGACGTAGACGCGCTCGGTGCACAGGCAGACCTGGCCGCAGTTGGCGAAGACCGAGCGGGCCACGCCGGCGACGGCCGCGTCGAAGTCGGCGTCCTCGAATACCAGCGCGGCGTTCTTGCCGCCCAGTTCGAACGATACCGGCTTCACGCCCGGCGCGACCGCCTTCATGATGGTGCTGCCGGTGGCCGATTCGCCGGTGAAGGTGATGCCGTCGATGTCAGGGTGGGTAGTGATGAATTCGCCGGCCGAATTCGGGCCGAAGCCGTGGACCACGTTGAACACGCCGGCGGGCAGGCCGACCTCGGCCGCCACTTCGGCCAGCAGGGTGGCGGTGGAAGGCGTGACCTCGGAAGGCTTGGCCACCACGGTGTTGCCGAAGGCCAGCGCGGGCGCGACCTTCCAGGTGAACAGCAGCAGCGGCAGGTTCCACGGCGAGATGACGCCCACCACGCCCAGCGGCTTGCGGTAGGCGTAGTTCAGCGCCTGCCGGCCGTCCGGCGTATCGGTCATGAAGCTTTCCATGTCCAGCGTGCGGGCGATCTCGGCGAAGGCGCGGAAGTTGGCCGCGCCGCGCGGGATGTCGATCTGGCTGGCCCAGCCCACGGGCTTGCCGGTGTCGCCGATCTCCGCCGCCAGGAAATCGTCGAAGCGGCGTTCGATGCCGTCGGCCAGCGCGTACAGGTAGTCCGTGCGCTGGTTGACCGGCAGCGCCGCCCAGGCCGGCAAGGCCTGGCGGGCCGCCGCCACCGCGGCGTTCACCTGGTCGCGGCTGGCTTCGTGCACGCGCGCCACCAGTTCGCCGTTGGCGGGGTTGAGTTTGTCGAAGGTGCGGATGCCGTCTTCGAAGCGGCCGCCGATGAAGTTGCGCAGGGATTTGACCGACATGGTGCTGGGTTCCGTTGAGGTATAGTACGTATACGTCATAATATAGTGGAATTTCGCGCGACCGGTCCATCCCCGGGGGCATAACAACTTAGGTGCCAGCCATAGCCGGTTCGAAGAAACGCCAGGGCGCCGCTGGCCGGGCGCGCGACATCAGTTAAGATCTCAAGTCCGCTCCGGCTCGCCACCATGACCCGATCCTCCGCCTTGCGACGCCCGCCCGCCGCGCCGTCTCCCGAACCTGAAACCGTGCCTTGCACGGATGCCGTGCGGGCGTTCGAGCTCACGGACGTCGTGTCGCACCTGCTGCGGCGCGCGCATTTTCGCGCCGAGGCCCTGTTCATGCAGACTTTCCACGACGAGGACCTGACGCCGCGCCAGAAGGCGCTGCTGATCACCGTCTGCAAGCATCCGGGCGCCACGCAGAATCAGCTGGCCGAGGACATCGCGCTGGACCGCAATTCGCTGGCCGACATGATCAACCGCCTGGTGCGCAAGGGGTACCTGCGGCGCCGGCGCTCGGCGGACGACAAGCGTGCGTATGCCGTCACCATCACCCAGGCGGGCGTGGACGTGCTCGAGCGCGTGCTGCCCCGCGACCGGGAGGTCGAGGAAGCCATCATCGCGGCCCTCCCGCTCGAATATCGGGCGTTGTTCGTCAAATGCCTCAAATTGATGGCCGGAGTGGGGCCATGAACCGCCGGCATTGTCCGCGCGCAGGTTTCTCCCGTATATTCGTACGTATACGGCATAAAGGTGTTTTTCTCTTTTCTCCAACTTCCAAACAGGACTACCCATGGGGCAGATAGGACAGGGGGGCGTCGCCGCCGAGGCGATCGCCGGGCTTGCGCAACGCCTGCGCAGTGCTCATGAAAGCCGCGTCGCGATCGATCCGATCCGGGATCAATTGCCGGCCGGCGACCTGGACGCCGCGTACGCGGTGCAGCAGGCCAATACCGACCACTGGATCAAGCAGGGCCGCCGCCTGGTCGGCCGCAAGATCGGCCTGACCTCCAAGGCGGTGCAGGCGCAGCTGGGCGTGGACCAGCCCGACTACGGCATGCTGTTCGCCGACATGTCGGTATGCGACGGCGAGGAAGTGCCGCTGTCGACCCTGATCCAGCCCAAGGTCGAAGCCGAGATCGCCTTCGTCATGGAGCGCGACCTGGCCCAGCCCATGGCCACCATGGCCGAACTGATCTCGGCGGTGGCCTATGCCGTGCCGGCCATCGAGATCGTCGACAGCCGCATCGCCAACTGGAAGATCAGCATCGTCGACACCATCGCCGACAACGCCTCGTCCGGCCTGTTCGTGCTGGGCAACCGGCCGGTCAAGCTGGGCGACTTCGACGCCCGCCTGTGCGGCATGGTCATGGAGCGCAATGGCGACCAGGTATCGATCGGCGCCGGCGCCGCGTGCCTGGGCCACCCGCTGAACGCGGCCCTGTGGCTGGCGCGCAAGATGGCCGAGCGTGGCAATCCGCTGCGTGCCGGCGACGTGGTGCTGAGTGGTGCGCTGGGCCCCATGGTCGCGGTGCAGGGAGAGGAAATTCTGGAAGCGCGCATCGCCGGACTGGGTTCGGTGCGCGCGGTGTTTGGCGCGAAGGAGCAAGCATGAGCGGTCCGCTGTTGTCCCTACCCGAAGTGGCCCGCGAGCTGGACGAAGCCGCCAGCACGCCGCGCGCCGCCGAGCAGTTCGTCGAACGCCGTCCGCTGACGCTGGCCGAGGCCTACGAAGTGCAGCGCATGCTGATCCAGCGCCGCATCGACCGCGGCCATCGACGCATCGGCATGAAGATGGGCTTCACCAGCCGCGCCAAGATGGTCCAGATGGGCGTGCACGACATGATCTGGGGCCGCCTGACGCATGACATGCGCGTGGACGAGGGCGGCGAACTGAAGCTGTCGACCCGCGTGCATCCGCGCGTCGAGCCCGAGATCGCCTTCCTGCTGCGCAAGCCGCTGTCGGGCATGGTGTCGCCCATCGAGGCCCTGGACGCCGTCGAGGCGATCGCCCCGGCGCTGGAGATCATCGACTCGCGCTACAAGGCCTTCAAGTTCTCGCTGGAAGACGTGGTGGCGGACAACGCCTCGTCGTCGGGTGTGGTGCTGGGAGCCTGGCACAAGCCCAGCATCGACTTCTCCAACCTGGGCCTGATCATGTCGTGCAATGGCAAGGCCCAGCAGGTCGGCACCACCGCCGCCATCCTGGGCCATCCCGTGCGCTCGCTGGTCGCGGCCGCGCGCCTGGTGGCGCAGGCGGGCGAGATCCTGCCCGAGGGGTCGATCGTGATGGCCGGCGGCGCCAGCGCCGCCGAGGCGCTCGTGGCCGGTACCTGGGTCGAGCTCGAGATGCAGAATCTCGGCCGCGTGGGCTTCCACGTCACGGCCTGAGGCGGTTCACGGCCGTTACGGGCAGCCCCGGCCGGGGTTGCCCGATGCCCTGGCCCGCGCCCTCCGGGCGTATGGCCAGGAGCTATATTCACAGCGCTTTCATATAATTTAATGTTATATGAATATGGGGACTTGGTCTGAGCCATCCCCTGGCCAGGTCTTAAAATTCTCAGGATGCCCATTCCCTGCGCGCCGCGCGCAATCATCATGAGAATCCTTGCCATTCTTTCCGCCTGGCTGATCGCCTTCGCCGCGCAGGCCGGCGCCCAGGCCGCCCCGTCCCCCATCCTGTCGCCCGACGAACTGAAGGCGGTGCTGTCCTCGCCCTCGGTCACGGTCATCGACATCCGGCCGCCCGCCGATTACCTGCAAGGCCACATCCCCGGCGCCTTGTCCGCTCCCTACGGCTCCTGGCGCGGACCGGCCAACAGCCCCGGCACGCTGCCGCCGCTGGACAAGCTGACCGCGCAAGTGCGCAAGCTCGGGCTGGCGCCCGAGCGCCATGCCGTGGTGGTGTCCTCGGGCGCGGACGTGACCGACTTCGGCGCCGCCGCCCGCGTCTACTGGACGCTCAAATACCTGGGCCTGACCCAGTTGTCCATCCTGAACGGCGGCATGCAGGCCTGGCAGCAGGCGCAGCAGCCCCTGAGCCAGGACGCGCCGGCACAGCCGGCCCCCAGCCGCTACGAGCCCAGGCTGAACACCGCCATCAAGGCTACCCAGGCCGACGTGCTGGCAGGCACGACCGGCGGCGGCACCCGTTTGATCGACGCGAGGCCCAAGAATTTCTTCGAAGGCCTGGTCAAGGCCCCGACGGCCTCGGTGCCCGGCACCATCCACGGCGCCACCAACGTTCCGCACAGCGTCTGGTTCGCCCCCGGCAGCACGCAGATCGTCTCGGCCGCCGAGGCCCGCGCCATCGCCGCCCGGGAATTCCCGGACGCGGGCGGCGACAACATCGCGTTCTGCAACACCGGACACTGGGCGGCGACCGACTGGTTCGCGCTGTCCGAACTGGCGGGGCTGCCGCACGTGCGCATGTATCCGGAATCCCTGGCCGACTGGACCAACGCGGACCAGGCCTTGCCCATGGACAACGTGCCGGGCCGGGCCAGCCAGATCTCGGAAAAATTCAAGAAGTTGTTCGGCAACTCCTGAGGCGCCAGCACGAAAGGAATCCCCCTGATGCAAACGACGCTTTCCCAGGCGGGCTCGCCCGCCATCGCTTCTCCCGCGTCCTCCGCGCTTGGCCATGCACGCTGGCCGCTGACGGCCGCGATCCTGCTTGCCGTGCTGGCGCTGGCCTGGTTCGTGACCGTGCGCCAGTCGGTGCTGTTCGTCATCGGCATCGGCATGGGCGGCCTGCTGGCCGGCGCACGCTTCGGCTTCACCACCGGCTGGCGCCGGTTGATCGAGGCCCGGGACGCCAGCGGCGTGTTCGCCCAGATTGCGTTGCTGGCGGTGGCGGCAGCCATTTCCATTCCGCTCCTGGCGAAGTTTCCCGGCGACCTGGCCGCGGCCCTGGGCCCTCCCAGCATCAGCCTGCTGATCGGCGCCTTCGTGTTCGGCATCACGATGCAGATCGCCGATGGCTGCGGGTCGGGTACGCTGTACAAGGCCGGACTGGGCATTCCGCTGAACATGGGCGTGCTGCCCTTGTTCGCACTGGGCAGTTTCCTGGGGTCGGTGCATCTGCACGGCTGGCTGTCGCTGGGCGCCATCGCGCCGGTCAGCCTGGTCCGCGACTGGGGAGCGGGCGGCGCGTTGGCGCTGACCTTCGCCGGCCTGGCCGTTTTCGGCCTGGCGGCCTGGGTCTGGAGCCGCAAGGGCGGGGCGGCCGCATCTTCTCCCTGGAACCGCAAGCTGCTGCTGGCCGGCGTCGGCCTGGCCCTGCTGGCGGTGGCGAACCTGGTGGTGGCCGGCCAGCCCTGGGGCGTGGTCTACGGTTTCGGCCTGTGGGCGGCCAAGGTGGCGATGGCGGCCGGCGTGTTCGATCCCGCCGCCAACGCCTTCTGGAGCCAGGCGGGCAACCTGCGCACGCTGGACCAGAGCGTGTTCCTGGACGTCACCTCGATCACCAACATCGGCATCATGGCCGGCGCGCTGTGGATCGCCGCCCGCAAGCCGTCCAGCGGCAAGCCGCTGACCGGCCGCCAGTGGGCGGCCGTGCTGGTCGCGGGTTTCCTCCTGGGCTACAGCTCGCGGCTGGCGTTCGGCTGCAACGTCGGCGCCATGGTCAGCGGCATTTCCACGGGTAGCCTGCACGGTTGGATCTGGGTCGTGCTGGCCTTCGCCGGCTCGCTGATCGGCGTGCGCCTGCGCCGCCGGCTGGGCGTGTGAACGGGGGACATGGACATGACTTCCCGTACTTCCGCCGTCGTGCTGCTCTGGGCCGTGCTGATCGCCTTCTTCGCCTGGGACTGGACCCACTCCAGTCCCGTCAACCATCGGAAGGAACCCGCCATCCTGGCCATAGGCTCGGGGCAGGCTCCCAGCGGGGGGCATTGCTCGGCGTTCTGATCCGCGCCCGCCAGGGTTCCCCATGTGCAACCATCATGCATATGCAATAGAGTTGCATTAACTTCAGTTTTGAGCAAGAATGCCGCTCGCGGCCGGCAAGGATCTGCCTTGCCGGCGGCCTGCGGCATTTTTGCGCCATCCATGAAGAAGGAACCGTGATGTTGGGAAGGCTGAACCCCCTCGTATTGGCATTGATGAGTGTTTCCTGGGGCCTGCCCGCGGCCGCCTGGGCACAGGCGGAAACGCCTACCGCGCCCGCGCCGCAGACCCTGAAGGAAGTCACCGTATCCGCCACGCCCCTGTCGCGCAGCGAACAGGACCTGGCGGCGCCGGTTACGGTGCTGGACGAGAACGACTTGCTGACCAAGCGCGCCGCCACGCTGGGCGAGACGCTGGAGCAGGAGCCGGGTATCACTTCATCGCATTTCGGCGCGGGCGCCAGCCGCCCCATCATCCGGGGCATGGACGGCGCGCGGGTCAAGATCGTGTCCGACGGCGCCGAGGTCCAGGACGCCTCCACCATCAGCCCCGATCATGCGGTGGGCCTGGAGCCCATGCTGTCCCAGCGCGTGGAAGTGCTGCGCGGGCCGGCGGCGCTGCTGTATGGCGGCGGGGCGATGGGCGGGGTGGTCAATGTGCTCGACAACAAGATTCCCACCGAAATGCCGGAGAACGCCGTGGAAGGCAGCGTGGAGCTGCGCGGCGCGACCGGGCCGCGCGAGACGTCGGGCGCGTTCGAGCTGACCACCGGCGGCAAGGGGCTGGTCCTGCATGCCGAGGGGCTCAAGCGCAACGCCAACGACTACAAGGTAGGCCGGGGCTGGGCCGGCGGCAACCGCGTGGACGGTTCGTACAACCACACCGAGACCGGCAGCGTGGGACTGTCGTGGGTGGGCGATCGCGGCTACATCGGGCTGGCCTACACCAGCCAGCGCAACCGCTACGGCCTGCCGGGCCATGACCACGCCTACGAGGGCTGCCATGTGCACGGCACGCACCTGCACTGCCCCGACGACGGACATGGCCACGATCACGGCGACGAGGACGGCCACGACCATGGCCACGACGAGGACGGCGACAGCCACGGCATACCTTTCGTGAAGCTGCGCAGCCAGCGGTGGGACGTGCGCGGCGAACTGCGCGATCCTTTCGCCGGCTTCACCCGGCTGCGCGTGCGCGCCGGCTTCACCGACTACCAGCATGACGAGATCGAGGGCGACACGGTCGCCACCACGTTCAAGAACAAGGCGCACGACGGCCGCGTCGAACTGGAGCACGCGCCCATAGGCGGACTGCGGGGCGTGATCGGCGCGCAGACGACGCGCCGCGCCTTCAGCGCCCTGGGCGAGGAAGCCTACGTGCAGCCCACCGTCACGCGCAACAACGGTTTGTTCATGCTCGAGGAATACACGGTGGGCGATTGGCGCTTCGAGGGCGGGCTGCGGCACGAATGGCAGCGCATCGACGTGCAGGGTGGCGCGCCCGACACGCGCCACCGCGGCACTTCGGTGTCGGCCGGAGCCGTCTGGAAGTTCGCGCCGCAGTATTCGCTGGGCGTGTCGGCGTCGCGCTCGCACCGCCTGCCGACCGCCGAGGAACTCTATGCCAACGGCCTGCATCTGGCCACGTCCACCTACGAGATCGGCAACGCCAGCCTGAAGAAGGAAACGTCCAACAACATCGACCTCACGCTGCGCAAGTTCGCCGGGCCCACCACGTTCTCGGTCTCGGTGTTCCACAACAAGATGGACAACTTCATCTATGGACGCACGCTGGACGTCTACCAGAACCTGCAATTGCTGGAATACACGCAGCACGATGCCACCTTCACCGGGCTGGAGGCCAAGGTGCGCCACCAGATCGACCGCATCTTCGCCGTCTCGCTGATGGGCGACTACGTGCGCGCCAAGCTGGACGGCGGCGGCAATCTTCCGCGCATCCCGGCCTACCGGATCGGCACGCGGCTCGATGCGCGCTGGCAGGCCTGGAGCGGCGACGTCGAGCTGTCGTACGTGGGTCGCCAGGACAAGGTGGCCGAGTTCGAGACCGAGACGGCCGGCTACACGATGCTCAACCTTGGCGCGGCCTACGAAGGACGCATGAGCGGGACCCGTTACCAGATCTACGTCCGCGCCAACAATCTCACGAACAAGCTCGCCTACCGGCATACGTCGTTCATCAAGAATGCCGCGCCGCTGATGGGGCGGAACATCGTCATGGGCGTGCGGCTGACGTTCTGATTGTTACAGCGGTGACCGGGGGCGCGGCCTATCCTGGATGGAGTTTTCACTCGAGACAGGAGAGCAATATGGAGCAGGCAGTCAAGCCGCAGGCCCCCAGTGCCGAGAAGTTTTCCATCGATGTGGAGGCCATGCGCGCCCGGGCGCGCAAGCATCTGGACGAGGGCGCGGTGACCCAGGACTACGGCGCCGACCGCGACGTCGTGCTCAAGATGCTGAACGAGGCCCTTGCCACCGAGCTGGTCTGTGTGCTGCGCTACAAGCGCCACTATTTCATGGCGCGCGGCATCCATGCCGATCCGGTCGCGGCCGAGTTCGCCGAGCATGCCGCGCAGGAACAGCAGCATGCCGACCAGATCGCCCAGCGCATCGTGCAGCTCGGCGGCGAGCCGGACTTTTCGCCCGACAGCCTGTCCCGGCGCAGCCATTCCCAGTACGTGGAGGCCGACACGCTGGAAAGCATGATCAAGGAGAACCTGGTGGCCGAGCGCATCGCCATCGACAGCTACCGGGCCATGGTCCGCTACCTGGGGGACAAGGACCCGACCACGCGCCGCATGCTGGAGGAAATCCTGGCGGTCGAGGAAGAGCACGCGGACGACATGTCCGACCTGCTCGCGCGCGGCTAGCCCCGAGGCCGGCCTCTAGGCGGCGGGCGGCTCGGGAGCCGCTGCCGCCTGCGGGGACGGCGACGCCAGCGAAGCCGATGGCGCGCCGAACAGATAGCCCTGGGCGTATTGCGCGCCCAGCGTCGCGAGGCGGGCCAGGCTGGCCTCGTCCTCGACACGCTTGAACACCACCTGGCACGAAAGTCCCGCGGCTGTTTCCAGCAGCGGGGGCAGTTCGCGTTCGGGATCGGCCACCGTGCGCAGGTCCAGCTTGATGACCTCCGGCGCATGCAGGTGCAGCAGCGACTGCGCCTCGCCCACGTTGTTGGCATGCACGCCCGACTGGAAGCCGGCCTTCTTGTAGTTGCCCAGTATCATGCCGGCCAGCAGGACGTCCTGCGCGGCCTCGGCCGGCAACTGCAACACGATGCGCGCGGGCGGGATGCCCAGCGCCTCGACCATGCGGCGGAACGCCTGCCCGTGGTCATGCGTGATGGCGGCCAGCAGCCGGCCGTGGACGCGCAGATACAAGGGGTGGAGGGCGCCGGCCTTCGAGAAATAATTCAGCGTATGGACCAGGCGGCACAGCCGGTCCAGCCGTACCAGCGTCGCGTCGTCCGCGGCCCGCGAGAACAGGCCCCAGGGGCTGATGACGTCGCCGTCGGTCGCGTGCGAACGGGCATAGGCGTCATAGCCGGCCACCGCCCGCGTATCGATCCTGACCACCGGCTGGAAGCCGCTGGCCAGTTCGAATTCGTAGAACCTGCCCAGGACGGTGCCGTCGGGGGCCAGGCGCAGCGCAGCGTGCAGGTCGGGCTGGCTGGAGAGCTTTTCTATCAGTGTCCGGATCGCCGCGTATGCCACGTAATGCTCCTGAAGGTACGCTTGGAGGATTCCCCCGAGCGTACCGCCGAACACCATAACGCCAAACGATTGTTTCGCCGATCGGATATTTCTTCAGGTTCTGAAGGCTCAATAGCGTTGGCCGAGCTGCAGTTCGTCCAGCAGCCGGCCGTAGAGCGCATGGCGCTGGGGCGCGATCCGGCCCGCCTCCAGGGCTTCCAGCACGGCGCATCCCGGTTCGTGGATATGGGTGCAGTTGTAGAAGCGGCAGTGTCCCAGGTAGGGCGAGAATTCCGGGAAGCCCTTGACGATCTGCGCGCCGTCCAGGTGCTGCAGGCCGAAGGCCTGGAATCCCGGCGAGTCGATCAGGTCGGCCCCGGCGGCCAGCGTGGCGGGCAGGTGATACAGGCGCGTGCTGGTGGTCGTATGCTTGCCGGCGCCCAGCGCCTGAGAGTGCTCCTGGGTGGCGGCCAGGGCATCCGGGACCAGGGCGTTGAGCAGCGTGGACTTGCCCATGCCGCTCTGGCCCAGCAACAGGCTCGTGCGCCCGGCCAGCCTGGGCGCCAGGGCGGCCCGCGTGGCGGTGGCGTCGTGGGCGCTGAGTTCCAGCACCGGTACGCCGAGTGCCTGGATGGGCGCCAGCTTGCGGCGCGCGGCCGCCAGGCCGGCCGTGCGGTCGACCTTGTTCAGGATGACGATGGGAGCGATGTCGGCATTGAAGGCCCCGACCAGGGCTCGTCCCACCAGTTCGTCGGAGAAATCGGGCTCGGTGGCCACGACGATGAGCAACTGGTCGACGTTGGCGGCGAACTGCTTGGTCCGCATTTCATCGGAGCGGTAGAGCAGGTTGCGGCGTGGCAGCACCGACTGGATGGCGCCTTCTGCCGGGCCCTCGGGCGCCACCTCGACCCGGTCGCCCACGGCGGCGGTGCCTTTCTTGCCGCGCGGGTAGCACTGGCGGGTCGAGCCGTCGTCGCACTCGACCGTGAAATGGCGTCCGAAAGCGGCCACGACACGGCCCTGCAGGCCGGTCCCCGGAGTGCGCCGCTGGGGCTTCATGGTTCGTAGCGCGCGTCGATCTTGGCCGCACAGATGAAGTCGTTGATGGAAATGCCGCCTATTTCGTGCGTGGTGTAGTGCACGCGTACCCGCCCGTGACCCACCAGCATCTCGGGGTGGTGGTTCTCCTGCCCGGCGATCTCGGCCACGGCGTTCACGAAGGCGATGGTGCGGGCATAGTCCGCGAATTCGTAGTCGCGCTCCAGGACGTCGCCGCGCCGCGCCCAGATGGGCAGGACGTGGATCTGCTCGTCGATGTGGGCCGGGCTCATCGGCGCCCGGTTCTTCATGGGCACGCAGCGGCCCGAGCGCAGCTGTTCGATACTCAATACGCGGTTCATGCCGGTTCCTGGAGACGGTCGAGCGGGGCGGCATGCGGCGCGGCGGCTCGCAGCCTGCCGATGCGTATGCCGGCGGGCGGGTGCGAGTCGTAGAAGGCCGAATGCACGGGGTCGGGGGTAAGGGTGGCGGCGTTGTCGTCGTAGAGCTTGACCAGCGCCGAGACCAGGTTCGCGGGATCGGTCTGCTCGCTGGCGAAGCGATCGGCCTCGAACTCGTGCTTGCGCGAGTACCAGCTCGCGAGCGGGATGAAGGCGAAGGTGAAGACCGGCGCCACGAGGAAGAACAGGATCAGGGCCAGGCCGTCGTTGTGTCCGCCCAGCAGGGGCATGGTACCGAGCCCGGTGTAGAACCACACCTGCCTGGACAGCCAGCCCAGCAGGGCGAAGAACACCAGCGACACGCCGAAGCTGAACGCCAGGCGCTTGAGAATGTGCCGGTGCTTGAAGTGGCCGAGCTCGTGCGCCAGCACGGCCTCGATTTCCTCGGGGGCCAGGCGGGCCAGCAGCGTATCGAAGAAGACGATGCGCTTGCTCTTGCCGAAGCCGGTGAAATAGGCGTTGCCGTGCGCCGACCGCTTCGAGCCGTCCATGACGAAAAGCCCGTTCAGCGCGAAGCCGGTGCGGCGGGCCAGCGCCTGGATGCGCTCGGCCAGCGCCTGGTCGGCCAGCGGCGTGAACTTGTTGAACAAGGGCGCGATGACGGTGGGGAAAAGCAGCATGACCGAAAGGTTGAAGACGATCCACAGGCCCCAGCCCCACAGCCACCAGTAGGTTCCGGCACCCGCCATGAGCCAGAGCAGGGCCGAGAGCAGCGGCAACCCGAACACCACCGCCAGCGCGAGGCCCTTCATGGTATCGGCAGCGAACAGCCGCAAGGTCATCCGGTTGAACCCGAACCGGGCCTCGAGCACGAACTGCCGCCACAGGGTGAAGGGAAGGTCCAGCAGCGACAGCAGGGCTGCGGCCATCGCCACCAGCAGCAGCTGGCGGATGAAATCGGACGAGGCCAGCGAGGCGGCCAGCTCGTTCAGGGCCTGCAGTCCACCAAGCAGGGTCAGGCCGATCAGCACCGCCGTATCGAACAGCAGCGCCACGATGTCGAAGCGGATGCGGGCGATGGTGTAGTCGGCCGCCCGCCTGTGGCTGGTTTCCCCGATGCGGTCGGCGAACTCGGGCGGTACGCGGTCGCGGTGCAGCGCGACGTGGCGGGTCTGGCGGGTGGAGAGCCACAGCCGGGTAGCAACGCCGGCCAGCAGCATCAGGACGAACAGCAGGGTAAACACAATGACGGCTCGTAGTCAGGGGGGGCGTACGCACAAGCCCCGACGGACCCCGGTGCGGGTTCGGAAAGAGGAGGCGCCAGCCTGTGAGAAAATTGCCATTTGTGCCCGCGCCGCCGTCCTGGCGCCGCGCGCGCGATCATGCATGGTTCCGGAGCACCGATTATATGGCGTTGAACGAAAATCACCTGGTTTGGCTCGACATGGAAATGACGGGCCTGGATCCGGAAAAGGAACGGATCATCGAAGTCGCGGTGGTCGTGACCGACGCCCAGCTCGAAGTGGTGGCCGAAGGGCCGGTCCTGGTCCTGCACCAGTCCGACGAACTGCTCGACGGCATGGACAACTGGAACAAGGCCACCCATGGGCGCAGCGGGCTGATCGACAAAGTAAGGGCTTCCTCGTTGACCGAAGCCCAGGCCGAGGACGAGCTGCTGGCGTTCCTGGGCCAGTACGTGCCGGCTGGCAAGTCGCCCCTGTGCGGCAACACCATCAGCCAGGACCGCCGCTTCATGGTCCGCTACATGCCGCGGCTCGAGGCGTTCTTCCACTATCGCAACCTGGACGTCAGCACGCTGAAAGAGCTCTGCCGCCGCTGGAAGCCCGAGATCTACAAGGGGTTCGAGAAGAAAAGCCGGCATGAGGCGCTGGCCGACATCTACGAGTCCATCGACGAACTCAAGTACTACCGCGAGCACTTCCTGCGCGTCTAGGCCCTGGGCTGCGGCACCGCGGGAGTGGCCGGACGCCGGGCGGCCACCCGCCAGTAGACGTATTGCAGCATGAGCGACGAAACCGCCATGCTGAAGGTCGCCATCAACCACATGGTCCCGGCGCCCGTGGGCGCGCCGGGCATCAGCATCCCGACCACGCCGCGCAGCGCGCCGGCGCCCGGACCGAATGCCAGCCACCATCCTCCCAGCAGGCCGATGCCCCACAGCGCGCCGGCCTGGATCAGCATGGGGCCGACCGCCATCTTGTAGGCGCGCAGCAGGTAGCTGGTCATGCACTGCAGCGAATCGAACAGGTGGAAGAAGGCCAGCATGCCCAGCAACCCCAGCGCCACCACGGCGACCTGCGCATCGCTGGTGTAGGCCTGGACGATGGGGCCGCGCGCCAGCATCACGGCCGCGATCGTCAGCAGCGCGCCCGTGGTGCTGATCATCAGTCCGGCCGCGCCCGTGCGCCGTGCGCGCAGCGGATCTCCCGAGCCGATGGCCTGCGCCGTGAGCGCGCCGGTCGACACCCCCAGCGCCAGCGGCATCATGAAGCACAGGGCGACCAGGTTGGCCATGATCTGGTGTCCGCCGGTGGCGTAGACGCCCTCGCGCGCCACCAGCAGCGCCATGAACGTGAAGGACGTGACCTCGATCAGGTACGAGCCGCCCATGGGCAGGCCCAGCCGCAGGAGCTCTCCCAGCGTCTTTCTGTCCGGACGGCCGATGCGCAGGCCGAATTGCCGGTAGAACGGGTCGCGGCGCAGGACGAGGGCGCTCAGGCCCACGCTTATCCAGAAGACGAGGGCGGTGGACAGTCCCGCCCCCACCGCGCCCAGCGCGGGCAGGCCGAACTTGCCGTAGATGAAGAGCCAGTTGAACAGCGCCTTGAACCCGATGCCGGCAATGTTGATCATCATCACGACCTTGGGCCGCGATACCGCGGTGTTCAGAGCGTAGACGGTGCGGAAGACCAGCGCGGCGGGCAGGGCGACGATCAGCATGGCCAGGTAGCCGCGTACCTGGGCGCGCACGGCAGGGTCCACGTCTCCGGACATCGCCAGCCAGGTATCGGGAAACAGCATCGCCAGTCCGCCCACCACCGACAGGCCCAGCGACAGCCAGACCGCCTGCCCCCAGGCGCGGCCGATCTCGGCCAGCCTGCGGCCGCCGAAGTGCTGGGCGGCGATGGGAATCAGCGCGTGCAGCACGCCGGTCAGGCCGATGAACACGGTGACGTAGATGGACACCGCCAGCGCCATGGCGGCCAGTGCCACGGGCGAGGCATGGCCCGTCATCGCGGTATCGAGCACGCCGAAGGCCATGCTGGCCCACTGGCCGACCAGGACCGGCCAGCCCTGTTGCAGGATGCGGCGCAGGGTCGCGCCCCAGCCGGATGGGAGCGCGAGCCCGGCTTCGCTCACGAGGCGGGACGCCCGGCCGGGGCCGGGCGCAGCAGGATGAAATACTCGCGGAACTGGGGCGCGCGGCGGAATTCCGCCGCCCGGGTGCCTTCCCACAGCACGCGGCTGCCGGCGTACTCGCCGCGCTGGAGCACGTTGCGCAGTACGCTGGCGTTGCCTTGCAGCAGGACGAGGGGGCAGTCGCCGGACAGCTCGAAGCGCAGGTTGTCGAAGACCGCGAACGAGGCGCGCTGCGACAGCCCCAGGCCCGAGCTGCGCACGCATTCCTGCCGGCCCGTGCGGACCCGCTCGGCGGCCAGGGCATGCGCCATGCCGTTCGAGACCTCGCGGTAGCTCTTGTTGTAGTTGATCGAGGGCAGCCACAACGTCATGATCAGCAGCCAGCACGCGACCACGCCGCCCGCCGACAGCACCGTTCCGCGCCACAGCCCGGTGGGGCGCGAGCGGAAGCGCCAGATGATCAGCGCGATCCAGGCCAGGCTGGCCGCGACCGCGGCGGTGAAGGCGAACAGCGAGAAATCGGCGTCGAAGCCCGGGGTCTGGCGGGCGATGTTGCGGGCGATCTTGGGCGGTACGCCGGTCATGATGGCGATCCATCCCATCCAGACCACGCAGGCGGTTGCCGAGAACACCATGACGGCAAACCAGTCCAGGGCGTTGATCAGGCCCCGCCGCAGCGTGGGCAGCGCGAGTGCGCCCAGCATCGCGCAGGGGATGACCAGCGCCAGGTATTCCGCATCGACCGGCTCGCGGGTGGCGAGCAGCATGGCCAGGCCCGCCAGCATCAGCGCTGCCGGGATCTGCACGTGGGGCGAGAGCAGGTATCCACGCCACCGCCAGAGCGCGAGCAGCGCGAGCGGTCCGGTGGGCCACAGGAACCACGGCATGTTGCGCAGCGCGTCCGACAGTCCGCGCGGGGTCAGCATCCCGAACACGCTGGCGTTCCAGTGCCACCAGCCGCTCATCCAATAGGGGTGGAGCTGCGCGGTGGCGATCCACCAGGCCAGCGACAGCGCCAGGCCCAGCGGCAGGCTCAGCAGCGCGATCCAGCGCACGGCGGGCCGCAGCGCCGGGCTGGTGCCGGCCAGGACCGCGACGGCCAGCAATTGCGGCATGACGGCGGGGAAGCCTCGCGCCAGGAATGCGCCGCCCAGCGCAAGCCCCAGCGTCAGCGCGCCGGAGCGGGGATGGTCGAGCATCCGCGCGAGGG
Organism: Pigmentiphaga sp. GD03639; assembly: GCF_029845405.1. NCBI lineage: Bacteria > Pseudomonadati > Pseudomonadota > Betaproteobacteria > Burkholderiales > Alcaligenaceae > Pigmentiphaga > Pigmentiphaga sp. GD03639. The sequence goes on along the minus strand of NZ_JAOCLR010000021.1, from coordinate 5,421 downwards.
AATAGAAGGCGAGCGCGTGGAAGGCGAGCGCGGCCGGCTCGGCGGAGGTCTCGTGGGACCGCCACAATATGCCCAGGGTGGCCAGCAGCAGGAGCAGCGCGGCGTCGGCCAGCATGCGGCCGTAGTCGCGCGGTTCGGGCTGGCCGCCAAAGGGCAGCGCCAGCGGCTGGGCCTCGGCTCGCCGGCCCAGCAGGTAGGCGCCGTACCAGAGGCTGGTGCTGGCGATGCCGAACCAGATGAGGTTGGGGACGCGCGCCGCCAGGATGTGCCCCAGCAGCGGCGAGAAGACGGCCATGCACAGCGCGCCCACCCACGTCGCCAGGGGGCCTTCCTGCGACACCGCCACGCCGGCCGCCTCGGGCGCCAGCCATTGCGCCCAGCCGCCATCGTAGGCGGACCACATCTGCGCCAGGCCGATGACGTCTTCGCTCTTCCAGGGTTCGCGCATGACCAGGCCGGTCACGATGTACAACAGGCACAGGGCCAGCAGGCCCCAGCGCGGCAGCTTGGTTGCCGCGAGCGCGGTCAGCCGAGCGGGGGTGGGCGGCAGGATGGACGTATGGAAGGGCGACGGGAATCGGTGAGGCATCGAACCGCTGGGATTACCTAACAGGCGACAAGACGGATTCTAGTGTCCCGGCAGGCCGCGACACGCAAAAAATGGCGGAATGCGAAGCCGGATTGCAAGCAATTGCAGCGGCGGGCGGATTCCCGCGCCATGAACCCCGGCCGGGCGAGCGCAAGCAGGGCGCAGAAAAAAGGCAGCCCGCAGGCTGCCTTCTGGGTGCGCGGACGGTGCCGTCAGGCGGACGTCTTGCCGGCGCCGGTGGTGCGGGCGAAACGGGCGCGGAACTTCTCGACGCGGCCGGTTTCCACGATGCGGGTTTGCGCGCCGGTGTAGAAGGGGTGCGATTCCGAGGTCACGTCGCACTTGAACAGCGGGTAGGTCTTGCCATCGAGTTCGATGGTTTCGCGCGTGTTCAGGGTCGAGCGGGTAATGAACTTGTTGCCGGTCTGCAGATCCTGGAACACGACGTCGCGGTATTCGGGGTGGATGCCTTCTTTCATGGTCTTCCTTGGGAGTATGCGGGTCGCCAGCCGGACGAAGGTTTGCGCCTTGGGGGCGGTTTTCCCCAGGGGGGGTTCCTTTATGGCGGCTTCCGTGTGTTTACTGCTGGACGGAGCGCCGGCCCGACAACGTGCCCAATTTCTAGAGCTAAGCCGTAAATTATCGCGGGATTCCCGGATTTGTGCAATCAGTACGATGTTTTGGGCGTTTTGCGCTTCAAAGGCATCGCTTGACGAGGCGATCGGGTTCTTTATCCGGCCGTCTCCTGGGCGGGCGCAGCCCCGTGGGCGCAACGGAGCCGGTCCCGGCGTTGCCGGGACTACCCGGTGTCGGCACGGTTGGCGGGGCGGGCGCAGAACTCGCACCGGGGTAGCCCACTGGGCTACCCCGAAAGCCGTGCTCAAACAGCTGCGCCCTTGCTTCCCCGCCAACCGTGCCGACACCGGCGGCTCCAATGCGCCCACGGGGCTGCGCCCGCCCAGGAGACGGCCTCCGGCGGAAGTTGGCCGGGAAGAGAGCAAGGAGGGCAGAAAACGTGGGGGAAGGCGGAAGTGAGGTGGGGGAGATGGCGGCATGCAAGAACGCCACGCCCCACCAGCCTGGTAGTACCCCAGGATGCGGTGGATCCGGCTCCGCCGGCCACCCGCATCGCCCCCCGGGACCCGGCGCCGGGCCGCCCCAAGGCGGGTCCCGGCCCCCTCGGGGGGGCTGCCGCGTAGCGGCTGGGGGCTCACCATACTGGGCGCGCGAAGCGCGTAGGGGAGACCTATTTTTTCATCATGTCGAAGAACTCGGCGTTGTTCTTCGTCGAGCGCATCTTGTCCAGGATGAATTCCATGGACTGGATCTCGTCCATGTCGAAGATGAACTTGCGCAGCACCCACACCTTCTGCAGCACGTCCGGCTTGATCAGCAGCTCTTCGCGGCGGGTGCCGGACTTGTTCAGGTTGATGGCGGGGTAGACGCGCTTCTCGGCCAGGCGGCGTTCCAGGTGGACTTCGCTGTTGCCGGTGCCCTTGAACTCTTCGTAGATCACGTCGTCCATGCGGCTGCCCGTTTCGATCAGGGCGGTGCCGATGATGGTGAGCGAGCCGCCTTCCTCGATGTTGCGGGCCGCGCCGAAGAAGCGCTTGGGCCGCTGCAGGGCGTTGGCGTCGACGCCGCCGGTCAGGACCTTGCCGGAGGCGGGCACCACGGTGTTGTAGGCGCGGGCCAGGCGGGTGATGGAGTCGAGCAGGATGACGACGTCGTGCTTGAGCTCGACCAGGCGCTTGGCCTTCTCGATGACCATCTCGGCCACCTGCACGTGGCGGGTGGCGGGTTCGTCGAAGGTGGAGGCGACCACTTCGCCGCGCACCGAGCGCTGCATTTCGGTCACTTCTTCCGGACGTTCGTCGATCATCAGGACGATCATCGTGACGTCGGGATGGTTGGCGGTGATGGCATGCGCGATGTGCTGCATCATCACCGTCTTGCCCGATTTCGGGCTTGCCACCAGCAGGCCGCGCTGGCCCTTGCCGATGGGGGCGAAGATGTCCATGATCCGGCCGGTCAGGTTTTCTTCGCTCTTGATGTCGCGTTCGAGGCGCAGCGGCTTGTTCGGATGCAGCGGCGTCAGGTTCTCGAACATGATGCGGTGCTTCATGGTCTCGGGCGCCTGGCCGTTGACCTTGTCCACCTTCACCAGGGCGAAGTAGCGTTCGCCGTCCTTGGGAGTGCGGACCTCGCCCTCGATGGAGTCGCCGGTATGCAGGTTGAAGCGCCGGATCTGGGAAGGCGATATGTAGATATCGTCGGTGCTGGCGAGGTAGGACGTTTCGGGCGAACGCAGGAAGCCGAAACCGTCGGGCAGCACTTCCAGTACGCCATCGCCGAAGATTGGCTCGCCCTGCTTGGCGCGCCGCTTCATGATGGCAAACATCAGCTCCTGCTTGCGCAGGCGGCTGGCATTCTCGATCTCGAGCGTGGCGGCCATTTCCAGCAGTTGCGAAACGTGCAGCGCCTTCAGTTCATTGAGATGCATCTCGGGTAAAGCTCCGGGGGGAGTTCTTGGTGGTGACACGTCCTCGTGGGAGGACTTTGCGCAGGGAGTCTGGTGCTCTTGGGGCGGAGGGCTGGATCCCGAGGCCGGGGCGCGCCGCCGGTGCGCAAGGAGAGGGCGTGGTAAAGGTTGATCGGAAAGGACCGGCTCTGGGCCGGTCCGTGTCGTGCTACCTGCTTACAGCGAGCTGTCCAGGAAGGCGGTGAGCTGCGACTTGGACAGCGCGCCCACCTTGGTGGCCACGACCTGGCCGTTCTTGAACAGCATCAGGGTCGGAATGCCGCGGATGCCGTACTTGGCGGCCGTGGCGTTGTTGTCGTCGACGTTCAGCTTGGCGACCGTCAGCTTGCCCTTGTACTGGGAGGCGGCCTCTTCCAGGATGGGGGCGATCATCTTGCAGGGACCGCACCATTCTGCCCAGTAATCGACCAGGACAGGCTCATTGGCTTGAAGTACGTCGGCATCGAAGCTGGAGTCGCTCACGTGCTTGATCGCGTCGCTCATGGTTTTCCTTCTGGAGGTGTGCGCAAAGCGCGGGAAGAGTGGTGCAGTGCGCGGTAAACGGGTATGTGATTCGATAGATATATGTGGGCGCGTGTGCTTGGATTCCAGACCCCTGAGGGGAATTTTTTTATATGCGCGGATCCTGACGGGAGTACCCCTGGGCGATGCGTGGGAAGCGCGAAACGCGAGGGGAGCGGGGCAGGTAGGCGCCGGAATCGGTCGGCGTAGAGCCCGAGATAAACCAATGGTAACCGCAAAAAAGCGGTTTTTCCAAGAGCCTGTCCGGCTAGTGTGGTTTTTAGAGCCCAGGACAAGGGAATTGGGTGGCGAGCCTGACTTCGGCACTGACGGTTTACAGCTATGGCTGCTTCGTTCCCGACCTGACCAGGTTCACCGCTCCGCCATGCGAAGGGGCCCGCCAATAAGAATTATAGCACCCCCCCTACGCCCTTCGGGCGCCCCCCAGGGGGCGGCACTGGCGGACCGGCAAAGCCGGATCCGCTGTGCCCTGGGTCTAGGGCCGGTTTCTTGGGTTGGGGCACCGGTGCTTCGCTGGCAGCAGCGGTAAATGGGTGCCCCAAAATCAGGGCAAAGGGGTTAGGCCCAGGATGCGGTGGATCCGGCTTTGCCGGTCCACCCGCATCGCCCCCTTGAGGGGGCGCGCGTCAGCGCGTAGGGGGTGGGTTTCCCCATCGCCCGAAGGGCGTAGGGGGGTACAATATCCTTCATGACATATCTGGTGCTGGCTCGTAAATGGCGGCCGCGTTCATTCGATACGCTGGTCGGACAAGAACACGTGGTGCGTGCGCTGACGCACGCGCTTTCCACGCAGCGCCTGCATCACGCCTGGCTGTTCACGGGCACGCGCGGGGTGGGCAAGACCACGCTGTCGCGCATCCTGGCCAAATCGCTCAATTGCGAGACCGGGATCACGGCCACGCCGTGCGGCCAGTGCCGGGCGTGCACCGAGATCGATGCCGGCCGCTTCGTCGACTACCTCGAGCTCGACGCCGCGTCGAATCGGGGCGTGGACGAGATGACGCAGCTGCTCGAGCAGGCGGTCTATTCGCCCACCTCCGGCCGCTTCAAGGTCTACATGATCGACGAAGTGCACATGCTGACCGGGCATGCGTTCAACGCCATGCTCAAGACGCTGGAAGAGCCGCCGCCCCACGTCAAGTTCATCCTGGCCACCACCGATCCGCAGAAGATCCCCGTCACGGTGCTGAGCCGCTGCCTGCAGTTCAACCTCAAGCAGATGCCGCCGGAGGCCATCGTCGGCCACCTCGAGCACGTGCTGGCGCATGAACAATTGCCGTTCGAGATCCCGGCCCTGCGCCTGATCGGCCAGGCGGCGCGCGGTTCCATGCGGGATGCCTTGTCGCTGACCGACCAGGCCATCGCCTACAGCGCCGGCAACCTGTCGGAAGAGGCCGTGCGCGGCATGCTGGGCACGATCGACCAGCGCCACCTGGTGCGCCTGCTCGACGCGATCCGCGCGGCGGACGGCGCCGGGGTGGTGGGCGTGGCCGACGAGCTGGCGGCGCGCAGCCTGTCGTATGCCGGGGCGCTGGCCGACCTGGCCGTGATGCTGTCGCGCATGGGCATGGCCCAGCGCGTGCCGGGCGCGGTGTCGGAAGAGGATCCGCTGGCGCCGGACATCCAGCGGCTGGCCGGGGAATTTTCCGCCGACGAGATCCAGCTGTTCTATTCCATCGCCGTGCACAGCCGCGCAGAGCTTGCGTTGGCGCCCGACGAATACGCCGGGTTCGTGATGGCGTGCCTGCGCATGCTGGCATTCACGGCC